>JBBWZQ010000397.1:0-46553 GCA_039649115.1 Micromonosporaceae bacterium
ACACTGTCGGTCGTCACCGCCGCAGCGGTGGTCGCGCCGTCCGTCGCGCTGGTCACCACGGCCTCCGCGGCCGGTCCGGCCACCGTCGTGGTGGCCACCAACGGCAGCGACAGCAACCCCGGCACGCCGGCCAGCCCGGTGCGCACCATCCAGAAGGCCGTCGACCTGGCCACCGCGGGCACCACCATCACCGTGCGCGGCGGCACCTACGCGGTGACGACGAACATCAGGATTCTCAAGAGCGGCCAGTCGGGGCTGCCGATCACGCTCACCGCGTACCAGAACGAGACCGTGGTCGTGGACGGCGAGGCGCTGCCGGCCAGCCACACCCCGGTCGGCGGCAGCATCGCGCGGGCGGACCGCGGGCTGATCCACATGGAGGCCTCGTACTGGCGGATCGCCGGCATCCAGCTCACCCGCGGCCCGTACGGCATCTACTGCAGCAACAGCAACAACAACGTCTTCGACCGGCTGGTCACGTTCAACAACTACGAGAGTGGCTTCCAGCTGCAGGACTCGTCGGCCAACAACCAGATCCTCAACCTGGACAGCTACCTCAACCACGACCCGCGCAAGAACGGCGAGAGCGCGGACGGCCTGGCCATCAAGCAGGGCTCGGGTGCCGGCAACATCGTGCGGGGCGCCCGCCTCTGGAACAACGTCGACGACGGCTTCGACGCCTACCAGTTCACCTCGGCCATCCTGATCGACACCACGGTCGCCTGGGGCAACGGCGTCAACCGCTGGAACTTCCCGAACTTCGCGGGCGACGGCAACGGGTTCAAGCTCGGCGGCGGCGGTACCGCGGCGGTGGGTCACACCGTGCGGAACAGCATGGCCTTCGACAACGCGACCGGTGGCTTCGTCGACAACGGCAACGCCGGCGCGCACGCGATGGACCACGACACCGCGTGGCGCAACGGAAAGACCGGCTTCGAGTTCAGCCGGTCGGCCGCGGTGCTCACCAAGAACCTGTCGGTGGCCAACACCACGCAGCAGTCCCTCGGCTCGACGTCGACCGGCAGCGGCAACTCCTGGAACACCGGCGGCACCTGGACGTTCCTGAGTACCGACTCAAGCACGATCACCGGGCCGCGCACCGCGTCCGGCGCGATCCCGTCGTCCAGCTTCCTGCGCCCGGCCAACGGCGCGGACGCGGGCGCGCGGATCTGACCACCGGGTCAGTCGCGCTGGACCAGGTGGCCGACGACGTCCGGGCTGCGGGTCGCGGTGCCGGAGCCGTCCCGGCGGGGGTCCTCGGCGGGCAGCTCGACCGGCTCGCCGGTGGCCGTCGCGGCCGCGGGGCGGGGCCCGATCCACGCGAGGGTCAGCTGGGTGTCCTCCTTGAGGAAGCGGTGGGCACGCACGCCGCCGGTCGCGCGGCCCTTGGCCGGGTACTCCGCGAACGGAGTCACCTTCACGGCGCGGCCGGTGGAGGTGACCACCACCGGCTCGCCGTGCTGCGCGTCGTCGGTGCGGACCGCGCCGAAGAACAGCACGTCGGCGCCGGCCGCGAGGTTGAGGCCGGCCATGCCACCACCCTTCAGACCCTGCGGGCGTACCAGGGTCGCGGCGAACCGCAGCAGCGACGCGTCGGAGGCGACGAACGCGAGGGTCTCGGCACCGTCGGTGAGCCAGACGGCACCCACCACCTCGTCGCCCTCGCGCAGGCCGATGACCTCGAAGTCGTCCGAGCGGACCGGCCACTCGGGCGCGCACACCTTGACCACACCGCCGCGGGTACCCAGGGCGAGCCCCGGCGACCCGGCCGCCTGCTCGCCGAGCGGAGCCAGGCCGACGACCTTCTCGTCCGGTTCCAGCGGTACCAGCTCGGAGGCGGACATCCCGCCGCGTACCGACACGGTGCCGGCCTGCTCGGGCAGCACCGGCAGGGGAAGTACGTCGGTCTTGAGCGCCCGACCCCGGTTGGTCACGAGGAGCACCTGGCCGCGGGCGGTCACGTGCACGACCGCGCGGACCGCGTCGTGCCGGGTGCGACCGCCGCGGCGGCGCCCCTCCGCGGTCTCCTCGGACTCGGCGGCGGTGCGCGCGACCAGGCCGGTCGCCGACAGGATGACCTGGCACGGGTCGTCGGCCACCTCCAGCGGTCCGGCGGGTGCCGACGCGGCGAGTACCTCCTTGAGATCACCGTCGATCAGAGTGGTGCGCCGCGGCGCCGCGAACTGTTTGACGAAGGCCGACAGCTCGTCGGAGACGACCTTCTTGAGGACGTCGTCGTTCTCCAGGATCCGCGTCAACTCGGCGATCTCGCCGCGCAGCCGGCCCTGTTCGGTCTCCAGTTCCAGCCGGTCGTAGCGGGTGAGCCGGCGCAGCTGCGTGTCGAGGATGAAGGTGGCCTGGATGTCGGAGAGCTTGAACTGGCTCATCAGGCCGTCCTTGGCCGCCTGCACGTTCTCGCTGGTGCGGATCAGCCGGACCACCTTGTCGATGTCCAGCAACGCGATCAGCAGGCCGTCCACCACGTGGAGGCGCTCCTGGCGCTTGCGGCGGCGGTACTCGGTGCGCCGGGTCACCACTTCGTAGCGGTGGGCCAGGAACACCTCGAGGAGCGCCTTGAGGCCGAGGGTCTGCGGCTGCCCGTCGACGAGGACGAGGTTGTTGATGCCGAAGGACTGCTCCAGCGGCGTCAGCCGGTACAGGTCGGCCAGCAGCGCCTGCGGGTTCACGCCGACCTTGCACTCGATGACCAGCCGGGTGCCGTTCTCCCGGTCGGTCAGGTCCTTGATGTCGGCGATGCCCTGCAGCCGCGCGGCCAGCCGCTGCCCCCGGCGGGCACCCGCCGCGATCAGCCGGCCGCGCACCTCCTCGGTGACCGCCTCGATGACCTTCTCGGCCCCGATGCCGTAGGGAAGCTCCGTGACGGTGATGGCCTGCCGTCCCCGGCTGCCCTCCAGCGGCTCGATCTCCACCCGGGCCCGCATCCGTACCACGCCGCGGCCGGTCTCGTATGCCTTGCGCACCTCGTCGAGGCCGAGCAACTGGCCGCCGGTGGGCAGGTCCGGCCCGGGCACGAACTCCATCAGCCTGTCCAGCGTCGCGTCCGGGTGCGTGATGAGCCAGCGGGCCGCGGCGACCACCTCACCGAGATTGTGCGGGATCATGTTCGTCGCCATCCCGACCGCGATGCCGGAGGTGCCGTTCACCAGCAGGTTGGGGAATGCCGCCGGCAGGACGGTCGGCTCCTCCAGGGACCCGTCGTAGTTCGGCCGGAAGTCGATGGTGCCCTCGCCGAGCTCCCCGACCAGGTGCATCGCCTCGCGCGACATCCGCGCCTCGGTGTAACGGGAAGCGGCCGGGCCGTCGTCGGGCGAGCCGAAGTTGCCGTGGCCGTCGATCAGCGGCACGTTGAGCGAGAAGCTCTGGGCGAGGCGGACCATCGCGTCGTAGATCGCGTCGTCGCCGTGCGGGTGGTACTTGCCCATCACGTCACCCACGACGCGGGCGGACTTCACGTGCGGGCGGTCCGGTCGGTAGCCCTGCTCGTGCATCGAGTACAGGATGCGCCGGTGTACCGGCTTGAGACCGTCCCGCGCGTCCGGCAGCGCGCGCGAGTGGATGACCGAGAACGCGTATTCCAGGTAGGAGTCCTCGACCTCGGTGACCAGCGGGTTGTCCAGCACCCGCGCGCCCGCCCGGTCGAAGGCGGACAGGTCGACCTTGGACTTCGTACTCTTGCGGTCAGGCATCGAGCGTCTCCTGGTCCACCCGGCTGGCCGAGTCGATGAGCCAGTTGCGGCGCGGCTCGACCTTCTCCCCCATCAGCAGGTCGAGTACCCGCTGGGCGGCGTCGGCGTCGCCGAGGGTGATGCGCCGCACGGCACGGCTGGCCGGGTTCATCGTGGTGTGCCACAGCTCGTCGGCGTCCATCTCGCCGAGGCCCTTGAACCGGGGAATCGGGGTCACCACCTGCCTGCCCGCCTTGCCCAGGCGGGCCACCACGCTCGCCATCTCCGCCTGCGTGTAGGTGTAGGTGGTCTCCGGGTTGCGGCCCTTGGTGACGACCTTGTGCAGCGGCGGCACCGCGGCGTACAGCCGGCCGGCCCCGATCAGCGGCCGCATGTACTTCGCGAACAGCGTGATCAGCAGGGTGCGGATGTGCGACCCGTCCACGTCCGCGTCGGCCATGATCAGCACCCGCCCGTAGCGCAGCGTCTCCAGGTCGAACGTGCGACCCGAGCCGGCGCCCAGGACCTGCACGATCGCGGAGCACTCCGCGTTGTCGAGGACCTGCTGCATGCTCGCCTTCTGGACGTTGAGGATCTTGCCACGGATCGGCAGCAGCGCCTGGTATTCGGAGGAGCGGGCCAGCCGGGCGGTACCCAGCGCGCTGTCGCCCTCCACGATGAACAGCTCGCTGCGCTCGACCCCGGTGGACCGGCAGTCCACCAGCTTCGCCGGCATCGACGCGCCCTCCAGGGCCGTCTTGCGCCGGGCGGCGTCCTTCTGCTGCTTCTGCGTCAACCGCACCCGGGCGGCGTCCACGATCTTCTGCAGTACGGTGGCGGCCTCGGACCGGGTCCTGCGGTTGTCCAGCCACGCCTTGAGGTGCTGCTCGACCACCGCCTGGACCACCTTGGTGACGCCGGCCGTGGACAGCTCGTCCTTGGTCTGGGAGGTGAACTGCGGCTCGGGGATCCGCACGTGCACGACCGCGGTCATGCCCTCCAGGATGTCGTCGAGGGTCGGCGGTTCCTCCTTGGGCTTCAGCAGGCCGCGGCTGTTGCGGATCGCGTCGCCCAGGGCCCGCACCACGGCCCGGTCGAACCCCTTGCGGTGGGTGCCGCCGTGCACGTTGTGGATGGTGTTGCTGAAGCACTCGACGGTCCGCTCGTAGCCGGTCCCCCACCGCAGCGCCAGCTCGACCTCGGCGCGGCGTTCCACATTGGACCGCATCACGCCGTTCTCGTCGGCGGCGTTTTCCTTGTACGTGCCCTCGCCCGCGACCAGCAGCGTGCCGCACACCGGCCGCTCGCCGGCCGGCGAGAGGAAGTCCACCATGTCGGGCAGGCCGTTGGGGAAGTGGAAGGTCTCCTCGGCGGGCGCGTCCCCGGTGGCGTCGCGCAGCAGGTAGCTGACCCGGGGCACGAGGAACGCGGTGCTGCGCAGCTTCGCGCGCACGGCGTCGACATCCAGCGCGGCACCGGTCTCGAAGTAGCGCGCGTCGTGCCAGTAACGGATCGAGGTGCCGGTGGCGTCGCCGCGCCGCATCCTGCCGGCCACCCGCAGGCCGGGCTGCCGGGAGAATCCCGCCGCCCGGCCCGGCCCGTCGAACACCCCGGGAACGCCGTGCTGGAACGACATCTCGTAGACCTTGCCGTCGCGCTTCACGGTGACCTCGAAGCGCTGCGACAGCGCGTTGACCGCGGAGGCACCCACCCCGTGCAACCCGCCGGACGTCTTGTAGCCCGACCCGCCGAACTTGCCGCCCGCGTGCAGCTTGGTCAGCACCAGCTCGACACCTGACATGCCCGACTTCGCGTGGGTGTCGGTAGGGATGCCGCGGCCGTTGTCGTCGACCTGCACCGAACCGTCGGCGTGCAGCGTCACCTCGACGTGTGTCGCGTGAGCGCCGACACCCTCGTCCGTGGCGTTGTCGAGGATCTCGTTGAAAAGGTGACCCACGCCACGGCTGTCGGTCGACCCGATGTACATGCCGGGCCGCTTCCGGACGGCGTCCAGGCCTTCGAGGTGGGTCAGGTCGTCGGCCCCGTAGAGGGCCTCGGTGGCAGGCTGTGCGGTCACCTGGCGGTACTCCCCGATCTCGGTGGTGGACGCAGGCAGCCTATCCGGCCGGTGTGACACTCCGCCCACAACCGCGTTCGCGGCGTCGGGCCTAGTCCTCCAGGTGCACCCGGGCGACGTCGGCGACCCGCTGCGGATGCCTGCGGCGCAGCCACAGAACGTACCCGAGTCCGAGCACCATCCACACCCCCGCGGCCGGGCCGGCATACGAGATCGGCGGGGTGAGCTCCGAGACGAACGAGAAGACCGGCAGGCCCGCCGCGGTCAGCCAGGCCGGCGCGAACGCCAGGATTCCCAGGATCGGCACCACCAGGTGCAGGAACACGTTGAAATCCGCGCGGCGGCGGCGCAGGAAGTACCCGAGGCAGGCGGCGTTGGCCACGATGTAGTTGGCGACCAGCAGGATCACGATGCCGGTGCCGACCATGGCGAACGCGGTCACGGGGTCGTAGCCGAAGCCCAGGCCGAGGGAGATGGCGATGGTTACGGCCGTCACGACGAGGATCGCCACATAGGGTGAGCGGTGGCGCAGCGCGACGCGGGCCAGCCGGTAGGGGAAGGCCCCGATGCGGCCCATGGCGTAGGCGGTCCGGCTGGCCACGTTCACGCCGGCGTTCGCGTTGGCGATGGTGGAGTTCACGACGGCCAGGAAGACGAAGAACCAGAACAGGCCGTAGAACTGCCGCGCCAGGCCCGCCCAGGACGCGGCGCCCGAACTGGTGAAGGTGGCGAAGCGGTCCGGGCCGTAGGCGACATCCACGGCGTACGTCGTGATGATGTAGAGGATCCCGATGCCGGCCGTCGCCCCGAGGACGGCCCGCCGGATGGTACGCCGCGGATCGCGCGCCTCCTCGGCCAGCGGTGCTGCCCCCTCGAAGCCACCGAACGCGAGGATGGTGAAGACCGATCCGGCGATCACACCGGTGATGCCCCGGTGCTCCGCGGGTGTGTGTCCGGTGCCGAACACGGACAGGGTGTTGGCGTGGCCGGCATGCGCGATGAGCAGGACGGCGAGCACCAGGAAGACGGCGATCTCGAACACCCCGAGCACCGTGCCCAGCCCCGCCGAGGTCCGGATGCCGTAGAGCCCGGCGGCCATGACGATGAGCGCGCCGAGGATCGTCCACGGCCACCACAGGTCGGCCGGGTAGCCGGCGAACTCCGAGTTGATCGTGGCGGCGGTGGTGAACCCCAGCTGGAGCAGGACCAGCGGCGGGATGAGCGCGCCGACCAGGACGTAGGCCCAGGCGACCAGGAAGCCGACGATCTCGTGCAGGCCCTGTGCCGCGTAGGTGGCCAGCGAGCCGGCCGCCGGCAGGTGCCTGGCCAGCTCGGCGATGCACACCGCGCAGAACAGGCAGGCGACGAGCGCGAAGACCACCGACAGCGGCAGCGAACCGCCCGCGAAGGCGGCTCCGGCCGGGATCGACGCGGCGATGGCCGCTCCGGGCGCCATGTCCGTGACGCTCTGGAAGAGCACCTCCCGCAGGCCGATCGCGTTCGGGCGCAGCGACCGCGGCGGCTGGACGGTCTGGTCGGCCATGGGGTGACCTCCCATCGCGGCGATCATGGAGGATCTGATCACCGTACATCGTCAAGGATGGATTTGAAAGGCGCCCGGCCGACACTGTGGACCGACCGGCCGGCGGCCGCCGGGTGGCGCAGCGTCTTCCGGTGTCTATAGGCTCGGCAGCCGACAGCTGACCCCGAGGAGGTCACCGCCGCCATGGCGTCTGGTGACAACGTCGACCGGGACCGGACCGACGTGGTGGGACCCGGGCGCGCGGACCGCGGCACCATCGACCCGGACCGCCGGGTGCGCACCTCGGTCCGGGTGCATGTCCTGCTGGGCCTCGGCGTGCTGGGGGTGCTGGCGAATGCCCTGCCGCAGCTGGCCACCGGCTGGCCCACGAACACCAGCCAGTGGGTACTGCTCGCGGTCGGCGCGCTGGCCGACGCGGTGCTGGTCGCGCTGAGCCTGGACCGGCTGCTGGTCGCCGCGCCGGGCGGTTGGAGCTGGGTGCGCCGGCTGCGCTGGCCGGTACGACTGCGGGTGGTCGTCGCCGCCGCGGTCGCGATCGGCCTGCTCGCCGGCGCCGCGACCGCCGCGACGAACCTGTGGCTGCGGGTGGACCGCCTGATCAACGGCTGCCCCGAGCCGGCCGGGCTGCGGATCCTGACCACGCCGGAGAGCCTGGACCCGAGCCGGCAACTGGCCGGCGCGTACGAGCAGCAGACTGCCGCGGGCAACCGCGGCTGCCGCACGGTCGACGTCTACGTGGCCGCCGCGGGTGCGGCGCCGGCGCGGGACGCGCTGGCCGGCGGGTGGTCGACCGACGCGCTGCGCGACGTGGGTCCGCGGCCGGACGTCTGGCTCCCCGACTCCTCGTTGCAGGTGGCGGAGTTGCGCGCGCTGGCGGCCCGCAACGGGATCGCCGTCCCGCTCGCGGAGGACCGCACGGTCGCCTGGTCGCCGATCGTGGTCGGCATCCCCGGATCGGTCGCCGCCACGGTCCGCGCGCCGCGCAACGGCGTCGCCTGGAGCGACCTGCTGGCCCAGCTGACCGGGGTACCCGGCGGCCTGGTCCGGCCCGACCCAGGCGTCTCGGTCGCCGGCCAGATCGCCACCACCGCGCTGTACGCCGACCTCGCCGGTGCCCGGGACTCGCCCCGCGGCGTCGAGTCCCGGATCGCCCGCGCACTCGACCGGGGCGGCTACCCGCTCGCGGATTCCGGTCCGGTGCTGTGCCGCCAGCGCGCACCGGACGCGCCCGCCGCCGCCATCGTCACCTCGGAGCAGGCGTTGACGCGCTTCAACCGGGGCGACACGCTGGGCGGCGAGTGCGCCGTCGCGCAGGACAAGCTGCCGCCCGGACCGTCCCTCCTGGCGTTCTATCCGAGCGCCACACCCGGCATGGACCACCCGTTCGTCCGCCTCGCCTGGGACACCGGGCCGGAGCCGGACCGGCCGGCCGGGGCGGCGGCGGACTTCGGCCGCTGGCTGGGTACCGCGGACGGCAAGCAGGCCCTGCTGTCCATCGGGCTGCGACCGGCCGCGGGCTTCGACATCACCGGGCCGCTCACCAACGAGTTCGGCGCGCTGCCGGGAGCGGTCTTCGACCGCCGGCCACCGGACCCGGCGGCGGTCACCGCGGCGATGCGGCGGTACGACACCGCGCGGCGCACCGGGCGCGTGCTGCTCGCCGTGGACACGTCCGGCTCGATGGGGCAGCCGACCCGGGCCGGCCGGACCCGGCTCTCGGTCGCCGCCGAGGGGATCCGCGGGTCGCTGGCGTTGATGGGACCCGCCGACGAGTTCGGGCTGTGGACGTTCCCGGCCAACACGGGCGGGACCGGCGTGCGCGCGCCGGTGCCGATCGGATCGCGGGACACGCCGGTGGCCGGCCAGCCACGCACCCAGGCCACGATGCGGTCCCTGGGGGTACAGCCGGCGGGTGGCACGCCGCTGTTCGCGACGATCGTCAAGGGTGTACAGGCGCTCGGCGGGGCCGACGGCGATCGCATCAGGGCGCTCGTCGTGCTGACCGACGGCGAGGACACCACCAGCGGACTGACCGCGCAGCAGGTACTGGATGCCGTGCGGGACAAGGGAGTGCGGGTGTTCGTGGTCGCGGTCGGCGAGGCGAGCTGCGCCGGCCCGGTGCTCGCGAGCCTCACGGCGGCCACCGGTGGCGGCTGCTACCAGGCCGACTTCGAGACCGTCGACACCCGGTTGGCCCAACTGTTCGGCGTGCTGTGGGAGGGGGACGGCCGTGTCGGGTGAGTCGGATGGCGGCGGGCAGCGTGAGGCCCGGCTGCGCGCCGTACCGCGGAAAGCGCCGGTGCGCCGCGGCAGGCTGCGTCGCGCCGGGCGTGTACTGACCCGCCGGCGCGGCTGGTTCGGCTTCGCGGTCGGGGTGGTCGCCGGTGCCACCGCCGGCGCGCTGGTCGCGGTGCTGCTGCCCGCCGCGCTGGCCCCCGCCACCGGCCTGGAGTCCGGCGAGCTGGTCATCCTCAGCGGCAAGGACGACAGCGCGGGCGGCCAGCGCCGGGCCCTGCTCGACCAGTGGAACGCGCTGCACCCGGACAGCCCCGCGCGCATCGAGGAACTGCCCAGCCAGGCCGATGCGCAGCACAGCGAGATGGTCGCCCGGGCGCAGTCGGGCAGCCATCCGGTGGACATCTACAACCTCGACGTCACGTCCGTCGCGGAGTTCGCGCACGCGGGCTACCTGCGGCCGGTGCGGGTCACCGACGCCGACACCGAGGGCTTTCTGGCGGCTCCGCTGGCCACCTGCCGGTACGCCGGAAAGCTCTGGGGTCTGCCCTTCAACAGCGATGCCGGCCTGCTGTTCTACCGCAGCGACCTGGTGCGGGTACCACCCACGACCCTGACGGCGGTGACCGACGACATCGCGGCCGTCCTCAGCCGCAGCGGCCACGATCCGCGGCTCGTCGCCGGGTACACCGGCCAGCTCGCCGACTACGAGGGGCTGACGGTCAACGCGCTGGAGGCGATCTGGGCGGCCGGCGGCGACGTGGTCGACGGCGAAGGCCATGTGGTGATCGACTCGCCGCAGACCCGGGCCGGGCTGCGCTGGCTGGCCACCGGCCTCGCCGCCGGCAACCCGCAGCCGATCCTGCGGCAGTCGGCCAGCTTCGACGAGTCGCAGAGCACCAGCGCCTTCTACGACCACCAGGTGCTGTTCCTGCGCAACTGGCCGGTGGCGTACCGGACGCTGCAGGCACCGCCCGCGACCGGCCGGCCGGCGGGCACCGGTCCACCGCCGTTCGACGTCAGCCGGCTGCCCGGCCCGAGCGTGCTGGGCGGCCAGGACCTGGCCATCGCCCGCGGTTCGCCGCGGCCCCGGGCGGCGCAGGCGCTGATCGAGTTTCTCACCAGCGAGCGCAGCCAGCAGATCCTGTTCGAGCGGGGCGGGTTCGCCGCCACCCGGGAGATCGTCTACCACGACGCCACGGTGGTGGACCGCTACCGGTACGCGCCCGTGCTGCTCGACGCGTTGCGCGCCGCCCGGCCGCGACCGGTGACTCCGCACTACCCGCGCTTCACCGAGGTGTTCCGGGGGATCGTGCGCAGCGCGCTGCGCAACGGCGGCCAGTTGCCGGTCGACGCGACCCGGGCGCTCGCCGACGCGCTGCGCGGGTACTGACCCGGCCGGCACGCACCTCGCTGGCCGCGCTCAGCCGCCCGGCCGGAACGCGCCGGCCAGATCTGAGTCCGCCGGTCACGAACTGCGGTTGCCCGCACCTGAAATTTTCCGTCGAAATCCCGGAAGTTTGCAGGACGCCTCACCTGCATCTTGACGGGATAGACGCTCGTCTCTAGCGTCCATGAGCTAGGGAGCGGAGCGCGGCGATCGAAACTTTCGGCCCTTCCAGCGCGAGGAGACCTGACACACCCATGAAGGCGAAGATGAAGGCTCTGGCCGTCGTGGCCGCCGCCGGGTTGGCGGCCGGCGCCGGGCTGGCGCTGGCCCCGCCGGCCTCGGCGGCGTCGCTGACCGAGGTGACCAACTTCGGCGCCAACCCCACCGGCCTGCGCATGTACGAGTACGTACCCAACAACGTGGCCGCGCGCCCGGCGATCCTGGTGGCCGTGCACTACTGCACCGGCTCCGGTCCGGCGTTCTTCTCCGGCACCGAGTACGCGTCGCTGGCCGACCAGTTCGGGTTCATCGTGGTGTACCCGTCGGCCACCCGCAGCGGCGCCTGCTTCGACGTGTCCACCCCGGGCGCGCTGACGCACAACGGCAACAGCGACCCGGTCGGCATCGTGTCGATGGTCCAGTGGGAGGAGCAGCACCGCGCCGGCGACGCCAGCCGCGTCTACGTCACCGGGCTGTCCTCCGGGGCCATGATGACCAACGTGCTGCTCGGCGACTATCCGGACGTGTTCAAGGCGGGCGCCGCGTTCGCCGGAGTCCCGTTCGGCTGCTTCGCCACCACCGACGGCTCGATGTGGAACACCGCCTGCGCGACCGGCACCATCAGCAAGACGCCGCAGGCCTGGGGCGATCTGGCGCGCGGCGCGGATCCCGGCTACTCCGGTCCGCGTCCCCGCATGCAGTTGTGGCACGGGACCGCGGACGCCACGCTGAACTACAACAACTTCGGTGAAGAGATCAAGCAGTGGACCAACGTGCTGGGGGCCAGCCAGACACCCAGCTTCACCGACCACCCGCAGTCCACCTGGACCCGCACCCGCTACGGCGGTACCGGCACCACGGCGCCGGTCGAGGCGATCAGCGTGCAGGGCGGTACGCACAACATCCTGGCCGGTGGCATGGCGGCGATGGTGCTGCAGTTCATGGGTCTGATCGGCGGCGGCACTCCGCCGTCCTCCGCGCCACCCAGCACCGCGCCACCCAGCACCGCCCCACCCAGCAGCCCACCGCCCAGCACCGGGGCACCGGGCTCGTGCCGCGTCACCGACACGGTCAGCGCGTGGAACACCGGCCTGACGGCGAACATGACCATCACCAACACGGGTACGGCCGCCGTCAACGGCTGGTCCCTGGTATTCACCCTCCCCAGTGGACAGACCATCACCTCCGGCTGGAACGCCACCTACGGTCCCAGCACCGGTCAGGTCACGGCGACGAACGTCAGCTACAACGGCACGCTCGCGCCGGGCGCCTCGACCACCATCGGCTTCCAGGCCACCCATACCGGAAACACGGCCAAGCCCGCGACGTTCACCCTCAATGGCAGCACCTGTACCATCGCCTGACAGTCGCTCTCCGTGCGCCCGCGGCTCCCCCCGCGGGTGCACGGAACTGTCTCCGGCCGTCGTAGGCTGTGGGCCGTGGCGGCGGTTGTTCGAAGGTGTGGATAGACCGGTCTCGTCGAAACTTTCGGATCTCGCGGGCATAGCCCGCCTACCCGGTGATGCTCAAGCTCAATCGAAATTCGACGATCTCTTGACTCTGGTCGGGTGAACGCTAACATCGTTGCACCTGCGCGTTCCTGGTCGTCTGCGCCCTTCCGCGCGAGCAGGTCCATCCCACCGGCGCGTGAGGGGAGATGCCGCGATGAGCAAGCGGACACTGGCCGTGGCAACCGTCGCCGTTGCCGCCCTGGGCGCCGGCGCGACAGCTACGGTGTCGGCTCAGGCCGCGACCGCCGGACGCGGCGTCGGCTACGCGGTGACCAACCAGTGGGCGGCCAGCCCCTCGCCGGCCAGCCAGTCGACACCGACCACGCCGCCCTCGTCCTACCCCAACCCCGGCACGGTCACCGGCAGCACCGGCGTGCACGACCCGTCGGTGGTCAAGACCCCCACCGGCGGGTACATCCTCACCCACACCGGCGCCAACCTCACCATCAAAACCTCCGCCGACCGGACCGCCTGGCGCGACGCCGGCGCCGTGTTCCCCAACGGCGCCTCCTGGACCCTGCCCTACACCGGTGGCAGCCGCCAGCTCTGGGCCCCCGACATCTCCTTCCACAACGGCCAGTACTACCTGTACTACGCCGCGTCCACCTTCGGCTCCCGCAACTCCGCCATCTTCCTGGCCACCAGCCCCACCGGCACCTCGGGAAGCTGGACGAACCAGGGCCTGGTCATCGCAACCAGCAGCAGCGACAACTTCAACGCCATCGACCCCAACCTCATCGCCGACGACCAGGGCCGCTGGTGGCTGACGCTGGGCTCCTTCTGGACCGGCATCAAACTGATCCAACTCGACCCGGCCACCGGCAAGCGGGCCAACGCCACCATCACCAGCGTCGCCCAGCGCACCGGCGGCAGTACCGCCGTCGAGGCGCCGTACCTGTTCCGGCACGGCTCGTTCTACTACCTGTGGGTGTCCTTCGACCTGTGCTGCCGGGGCGCCGCCAGCACGTACCGCGTCATGGTCGGCCGATCGACCAGCGTCACCGGGCCCTACACCGACCGCAGCGGCACCGCGATGACCGCGGGCGGCGGCACCCAGGTCCTCGCCGGCCACGGCAGCATCCACGGCCCCGGCCACCAGGCCGTACTCGCCGACACCGACGCCAACATCCTCATCTACCACTACTACGCCGACAACGGCGCCTCCTTCCTCGGCATCAACCGCATCGGCTACGACACCAGCGGCTGGCCGTTCGTCTACTGAGGACACGTGAAAGACGACATGCCGTCCCTCCTGACCCGACGGTGGCTGCTCCGGCTGGTGGTCGCGGGGTTGCTGGCCGGCACCGCCGCGCTGCTGGCACCGGCGACCCGCGCCGTGGCACACCCGCTGGGAAACTTCTCGGTCAACCAGTACACGGGACTGACCTTCGCGCCGGACCGGGTGCGGGTGGTCGCCGTCGTCAACACGGCCGAGATACCCACCCGGCAGGACCGGTCCCTTGTGGACGGTAACCGCGACGGCACCATCACGGACGCGGAGCGCGCCAACCACGCCGCCAGGGCGTGCGCCGATCTGGCGGCGGGCCTCACGGTCCGGGTCGCCAGCCAGAGTCTGGTGTGGACGGTGACGCCCGGCGGTTACGGTTACGCGACCGGATCCGCCGGCCTGCCGACCGCGCGCCTGTCCTGCGGCCTGGCCGCCGCGGCCCGGCTGAACGCACCGGTCACCGTGACCGTGGCCAACATGTACCTCGCCGGCCGGGTCGGCTGGCACGAGATGACGGCGACGGGCGACCGGGTGCACGTCGTCGACTCGCCACTGCCTGCGCGCAGCGTCAGCGACGAACTGCGCGCCTATCCCTCGGTACCCGCACCCTCGTCCGTGCTGGACGTGCGTACCGCCACCCTGCGGATCGCCCCCGGTACCGGCGCCGGCCCCGGTGCCGGCCCGGGTGCCGGCGCCCCGCGGCCGGCCGGCGGCGGTTCGCTGACCGCCGCCACCGCCTGGGCGGAACGGGGATTCGAGCGGTTGGCCGCCGGCCGGCTCACCCCGCTGCTCGCCGTGCTGGCGGTCCTGCTGGCACTGCTGCTGGGCGCGGGCCACGCCCTGCTGCCCGGCCACGGCAAGACGGTCCTGGCTGCCTACCTCGCCGGCCGCGCCGGCCGCCCCCGCGACGCGCTCGCCGTCGGCGCCACGGTCACCGTCACCCACACCGCCGGGGTACTGGTGGCCGGACTTCTGCTGACCACAGTCACCGGGCTGGCCGGCGACCGGTTGCTGGGCTATCTCGGCCTCGCCAGCGGTGTGCTGATCGCGGCCGTCGGCATCGGCATGTGCGCCGGCGTGCGCCGCCGCCGCGCAGCGACACCGGACGAGCATCACCACCACCATCCACTTGGGACGGACGGGGACCACCACCACCCGGTACGCCGCGGCCGGCTGGGGTTGACCGGGATCGGCGTCGCGGGCGGGCTGGTACCCAGTCCCTCGGCGCTGGTCGTGCTGCTGGCCGCGGCGGGCCTGGGCCGGACGCTGTTCGGGGTGCTCCTCGTCGTCCTGTACGGGCTGGGCATGGCGGCCACGCTGACCGGTGCCGGCCTGCTGCTGCTCGCGGCGCAACGGAGGGTTGCCCGGATCGGCGGCCGGCTCTCGCGCCTGGCCAGCGCGCTGCCCCGCGTCGCACCCCCGGTCACCGCCGGCCTGGTGGTGATCATCGGTGTCGGCATCGCGGCACGCGCCGTGATGAGCCTGAGCTAGCGCGCCACCGGTCGGGCACCGTACGCCAACGAATGGGAGGACATGATGAGAGCACTCCGCCCCTCGCTGATCGCCGCGTCGGCCGCGGCCCTGCTCGCCAGCGCGGTCTTCGCCCTGCCCGACGCCGGGGCCGCCACCGGCGACGGCTCCCCCACCGACCCCAACGTCACCTTCGTCGGCCGTTGGGACACCACCAACCCGGCCGCCTACGTGCCCTACTGGGCCGGCGCCTACCTCACCACCGGGTTCACCGGCACCACCGTCAGGCTCCGACAGCGCAGCACCATCGACCTGTACTACAGCATCGACGGCCGGACCGACGCCTTCCTGACCAACGTCAGCGGCACCGTGAACCTGACTCCCACCCCGCTCGCCGCCGGCAACCACACCCTGCGCGTCTCCTACCGCGTGGTGGCCGGCTCCTACCACGGCGACGCGGTATTCCAGGGACTGACTCTCGACTCAGGCGCCCGCACGTACCAGGCCGGGTTTGCCGCCAAGCTCATCGAGTTCGTCGGCGACTCCATCACGGTCGGCACCACCAGTTCCAAGAACGCGCTCACCGCGTACGGCTGGCTGATCGGCGAGCGGCTCGGCACCCGGCACACGCAGATCGCCCAGGGCGGCGCCTGCCTGGTCGCCACCGCCGACGGCTGCGTCGGCCTGGAAAGCCAGTTCGGCAAGCTCAACCCCAACGCGCCGACCCCCAACTGGGACTTCAGCCGGTACCAGGCCAACGCGGTCGTCATCAACCTGGGTACGAACGACGTCGGCCACGGCGTGAGCACCACCCAGTTCCAGACCTCCTACATCAACCTGCTGCGCCAGGTGCGCGCCAAGTACCCGGCCGCGGCGATATTCGCCCTGGAAACCTTCACCCGGCGGTACGCCGCGCAGACACTGGCCGCCGTGCAGACCCTCACCAGTGGTGGCGACAGGAACGTGTTCTCGGTCAACACGGAGGGCTGGCTCACCTCCGCCGACCTCTCCGACTCGGTGCACCCCAACGACACCGGGCACCGGGTCATCGCCGACCACCTCGCCCCCATCATCTCCGCCAGGCTGGGCGGCACCGCGCCGCCGTCGCCGTCGCCGTCCTCGGCCCGGCCGCCGTCGCCCAGCGCGGCACCCACCGGGTCCGCCGGCTGCACCGTCCGCTACGCCATCACCAGCCAGTGGCAGGGTGGCTTCCAGGGCGACGTGACCATCACCAGCACCGCCGGCAGCCCGGTCAACGGCTGGACCCTACGCTGGACGTTCCCCGATGGACAGACGATCAGCCAGGCCTGGAACGCCGGCTACACACAGACCGGTGCCGCCGTCGCGATCACCGACGCCGGCTGGAACGCCGCCATCGCACCGGGTACCGCCGCCAGCTTCGGGTTCCTGGCCAACCAGCCCGGCACCAACAACCGACCCGCCACTTTCACGCTCAACACCACGACCTGCGCGGTGGCCTGAGCGCCGGGCGGCGTTCCACCGGTGCGGCGACGCAGCCACAGCGCGGCCGGCCGGCGGGCGATCCCCCACGGCCAGCGCGCGCCGCTTCCCGGCCGGTACCCACCCGAACCGCGCCACACCGCCAGGAACGTGTCGTGCCGCACATCCTCGACATCCGGCGGTGGCAGCGCGGTCCGCGGGCGGGCCGGCAGCCACGGCGGATGCCGATCCGACAGAGCCCGCAGCGCGGTGTCGCCAACGCGGGCCGCTGCCATGATCAGCTCGTCGTCGTCCATCACAGCGCTGTCGCACGAACCCCCGCCACGGTTCGCCGACCCACCGGAATTCTTCCGCGCCGGTGAGCCGCCTGGTGACCAGCGGTGTCGAACGGCCGGCCCGTGGGAATGTCGGGTGGGTGAGGGCCTAGTCTGTTACTGCCCGCCCTCGGTGTGGCCGTGGTGAAGGAACGAGGGCCGGGAGTGCGCCGATGAACGTGGATCCGCCTGGCGACGCGGTGAGCTTTGCCGATCTGGGGTTGCGGCCCGAGTTGCTGCGGGCGCTGTCCGGCCTGGGATACGAGGAACCCACGCCGATCCAGGCCGAGGCGATCGTGGCGTTGCTGGCCGGCCGTGACCTGCTCGGTCAGGCGGCGACGGGTACGGGCAAGACGGCGGCGTTCGCGTTGCCGGTGCTGCAGCGGATGCCGGCGGACGCGCAGGATCGCGGGCCGCTGGCGCTGGTCCTGGTACCCACGCGCGAGCTGGCCGAACAGGTGTCGCAGGCCTTCCACCGGTACGGCCGCGATCTTGGTGTCCGGGTCCTGCCGGTCTACGGCGGGCAACCGATCGGCCGGCAGTTGCAGGTGCTGGCGCGCGGGGTGGACGTGGTGGTGGCCACCCCGGGCCGGGCCCTCGACCACATCGCCCGCGGGAGCCTCGAACTCGGCGGTGTGCGCACCGTCGTACTGGACGAAGCCGACGAAATGCTCGACATGGGGTTCGCCGAGGACATCGAGGCGATCCTGGACGAGATCCCGCGGGAACGGCAGACGGTCCTGTTCTCCGCGACGCTGCCCGCGCGCATCGACGGGATCGCGCGCCGCCACCTGCGTGACCCGATCCGGATCGAGATCGGCCGGGGGCCGGCCACCCCGGGTGGCGTCCCACTGGTGCGGCAGAGCGCGTACGTGGTCAGCCGGGTGCACAAGCCGGCGGTGCTGGGTCGGGTCCTGGACGTGGAGGCCCCCACGGCCGCGCTGGTGTTCTGCCGCACCAGGGAAGAGGTCGACCAGCTCACCGAGACGCTGAACGGACGCGGTTACCGGGCCGAGGCGTTGCACGGCGGGATGAGTCAGGACCAGCGCGACCGGGTGATGGGGCGGCTGCGCGCCGGGACCGCGGATCTGCTCATCGCCACCGACGTGGCGGCCCGCGGGCTGGACGTCGAGCAGCTGACCCACGTCGTCAACTACAACGTTCCCGCGGCCCCCGAGGCATACGTGCACCGCATCGGCCGGGTGGGTCGCGCCGGACGGGAAGGCGTGGCCATCACCTTGGCCGAGCCGCGCGAACACCGGATGCTCAAGGCGATCGAGCGGCTGACCGGGCAGCGGATCAGCATGGAGAAGGTCCCCACGATCGCGGACCTGCGCGCCCGGCGCCTGGAGCTGACCCGCGCGGCGCTGCAGGAAAGCCTGCTGGCTGACGATCTGGACCGGTTCCGGGTGGTGATCGAGACGCTGACCGACGAGTTCGACCTCATGGACGTGGCGCTGGCCGCGGTGAAGCTGGCCTACGAATCCGGTGGCGGCGAAACCGACGAGGAGGAGATCCCGGAGATCACCCCGAAGGCCGAGCGGCCCGGGCGGGCGGCTCGCGACGAGTCCGGGTCGCGCGACCGGCGTGGCCGCGCCACGCACGGCGACACGGCGCGGCTGTTTCTGGGCGTGGGACGCCACGCCGGGGTCCGGCCGCAGGACCTGGTCGGTGCGATCACCGGCGAGTCGCAGCTGCGTGGCCGCGACATCGGGGTCATCGAGATCCGGGACAACTTCTCCCTCGTCGAGGTCCCGGCGGCCGCTGTCGACGACGTGATCGCGGCCCTGCGACACAGCACGATCCGGGGCAAGAAGGCGACCGTACGCCGCGAACGCGACGCGCCCACCCGACCCGCACCTACCCGCGGTGATCGACCAGTTCGGCGCTGATCTGCCACAGCCTGGCGGCGGCGGCGGTGTCATAGGAGGACTTGGTGGAGGTCTTCGGCCGGCAGTTGACGAAGTACCGCCCCGTGACTCCCCGCACCTCGGGTGAGGATGCCAGGTAGATCGAGGTCGCCGCGCCCTCCTCCGGGGACTTCATGAACGGTCTCAGCAGCGGCAGCATGACCTTGAACATCGGGGGCGGGTCTTCACTGGCGAAGGCGGTGCGCACGACACCGGGGTGCAGCACGGTGGCGGTGACACCGGTGCCGTGCAGGTGGCGGGCCAGCTCGTAGGTGAACACGACGTTGGCCAGCTTCGACTGGTTGTAGGCCTTCCGGCCCGAGTACCCGCGCTCGCCCTGGAGATCGTCGAAGTCCAGCCTGCCCTGGGCCTGGACGCCGGAGGACACGGTCACGATCCGGGCGGGCGCGCTCGCCTTGAGCCGATCGAGCAGCAGGTCGGTGAGCAGGAACGGGGCGAGGTGGTTGATCGCGAACGTGTGCTCCAGCCCGTCGGCGGTGACGTGCCGGGTGGACCAGTACCCGCCCACGTTGTTGACCAGGACGTCGAGCCGCGGGTAGGCGTCGAGCACCTCGGCAGCCAGGCGGCGGGTCTCGGCCAGCGAGGACATGTCGGCGGTGAAGACGTCGACGGCCTGGTTGCCCGACGCGGCGCGGACGTCGGACGCGGCAGCCCCGGCACGAGCGCCGTCGCGCCCGACGATGCCGAGCCGGGCACCGAGTGCGGCCAGCCCGATCGCGGTCGCCTTGCCGATGCCGCCGGTGCCGCCGGTCACCAGGACCGTCCGGCCAGCCATGAGGGGCGGGTCAGCCATGGCTGGCTCCTTGCCTATCGGACGACCTTGAAGTTGAACATGTGGTTGCCGAGCGCGCCCATCAGCCGCAACCACAGCGGCAGCACCATCTCGCTGCCGCGCGCGGTGGTGATGTCGCCGAGGTCGATGATGTCGGTGTGGCCGAAGCTCGCCAGCAGCTCGGTGACGGTCTTCTTGGCGTCGGCGTCGTTGCCGGAGACGAAGACCGAGTGGTCGCCGCCGGCGAGCAACCCCGGGTCGACCATCAGCGCCGCGGTCATTGTGTTGAGCGTCTTGACGACCTTGGCCTGTGGGAAGGCGGCCTGGATCTGCTCGCCGAGCGAGTCGGTGTCCTTGACGAGCAAAGTGGGTGGGAAGCCGTTGGAGTGATCGAGGGGGTTCGAGATGTCGACGACGACCTTGCCGGCGAGGTTGTCGGCGCCGGCGGCCGCAAGCGCCGGGATCGACACGGTACCGGACGTGGCGAGCACGACCAGTTCGGCGCCGGCCGCGGCCTCGGCGAACGCGGCCAGCGCGATGGCCGGGTGCGCCTGCGCCCAGCCGCGGTAGGGCGGATTGCCCACGGTGTCGGGCGTGGTGCGGGCCAGGGTGGCCGCGACGTCACGGGTGCCGACGGTCACCGCGTGACCCAGTCCGGCCAGCCTGCCGGCGAGCGCCTGGCCGACCATGCCCGTACCCAGAACTGCGATCTTCAAGAGGAACCCTTTCCTGTCGCGCCGGAGCCGACGCGGATGGTGATCACCCTAAGCTACCCCTGGATGCGGTCCGCGTGGCCGGCCCACTCCTTTTCGCGCAGTTCGTATTTCTGCACCTTGCCCGTCGAGGTCTTGGGCAGCGTCGCGACGAACTCCACGTCCCGGGGCGCCTTGTAGCGGGCGATCTGCCGCTGGACATGCGCGATGATGTCCGCGCCGGTGGCCGCGGCGCCGGGCTTGAGCACGATGAACGCCTTGGGCCGCTCCCCCCACCGCTCATCGGGGACGCCGACCACCGCTGTCTCCAGCACCGCCGGGTGGCTGATGACCGCCTGTTCAACCTCCACAGTAGAGATGTTCTCGCCACCGGAGACGATGACGTCCTTCGCCCGGTCGCGCAGTTCGACGTACCCGTCGGGGTGCATCACGCCCAGGTCGCCGGAGTGGAACCAGCCACCCCGGAACGCCAGTGCGGTGGCCGGCGCGTCATCGTGGTAGCCGGCCATCACGTTGTTGCCCCGCATCACGATCTCGCCCATGGTGAGCCCGTCTCGCGGTACGTCGACCATGCTCTCGTCGACCACCCGCATCGGATCGGCCTGGACCATGTTGACGCCCTGCCGGGCGAGGTACCGGGCCCGCTGCTCGATCGGCAGGTCACGCCAGGCGGACTGCGGCTCGCACACGGCGTAGGGCCCGTAGGTCTCGGTGAGCCCGTACACGTGCACCACGGTGAACCCGAGGCCCGCCATCTGGCTGATCGTGGTGGGGCTGGGCGGCGCGCCGGCGGTGGTGACCGTGATGCCGCGTTCGAGCGGGTGCGCCCGCGCCGCGTTCGTGATGGTCACCAGCACCGTGGGAGCCCCGTTGAGGTGGGTGACCCGCTCCGTGTCGATCAGCCGCCAGATCTCCTCGCCGTCGACGGCGGGCAGGCACACGTGGGTACCGCCGATCGCGGTGACGGCCCAGGTGGTGCACCATCCGTTGCAGTGGAACATGGGCAGCGTCCACAGGTACACGCTGTCCGGGGAGTGCCGGGAGTGGAGGATCTCGCCGAGCGCGTTGAGATACCCGCCGCGGTGCGTGTACACCACCCCCTTGGGCCGCCCCGTGGTCCCCGACGTGTAGTTGATGGAGATGGCCGCCCGTTCGTCGACGACCGACCACGACGGCTCGGCGCCGGGTTCCCGACCCACCAGATCGTCGTAGCCGCGCGTGTCCATGCCGGCGAGGGTGCCGGCATCGCCGACCACGACCACGTGCCGCACGGTGGCCAACTGGTCGGCGACCGGGCGGACCGCGTCGAGCAGCGAGGCGTGTACCACCAGCACCACCGCGCCGCAATGGTCGAGGATGTAGCGGATCTCCGCCGGCGCCAGCCTGGTGTTGACCGCCACCAGCACCGCGCCGGCCAGCGGGACGGCGAAGTGGCCCACCAGCATTTCGGGCAGGTTCGGTGACAGGTAGGCCACCCGGTCCCCCGGTCCGACTCCGAGACCGCGCAGTCCGCCCGCCACCCGCACGGCCTCCTCGGCGAAGTCGCGGTAGGTCAGCCGGCGCCGGGCCGACACGACCGCCAGCTTGTCGGGGAAGACCGCGGCGCTGCGGCGCAGGAACGCCAGCGGTGTGAGCGGCGTGTCGGCGACGTCGGTCATGGCGACTCCTCGCGGGGGACAGGTGCGGACGTATGCCAGCCACGGTAACGGAACGGCATGGAACACCTACCGATCAGGCAGCCTCGACTCAATCCACGATCGTCACGGGAGGACCCATGCGACTGCGTCGTATCCGACGTATCCCTCGATTCTTCACACTGTTGCTGGTGACCGCGTCTTGCGTCGCCACCGGCCTCGTGGCGGCGTCGCCCGGCGTGGCCGCACCGGTTCCGCCGACCGTGCCGTGGCCGCAGTTCATGCTCGACTCGCGGCACACCGGTTTCAACGCCAAGGAAAAGGCGGTCAACCGCGACACGGTCAACAACCTCACCCTCGACTACATCGCGGCCGGGCCGCACGACCCCGAGTTCGCCGCCTTCCGGGGATCGTCTCCGGCCGTCGTCAACGGGGTGGCCTACATCGGTGACGCGATCGGCAATCTCGTCGCGTTTCCGGCCGCCGGCTGCGGCGCCGACGTGTGCCCGCCGCTGTGGACCGCGCCGCTGAGCAACGGCGTGCACACCTCGCCGGCCGTGGACGGCGGTCTGGTGTTCGTGGCGACGGCGGGCAACGTCGACAACGGACTCGGCCAGCTGTACGCGTTCCGGGCCATCGGCTGCGGCGCGCCCGTCTGCAAGCCGGTATGGGTCGCCCAGGTGCCCAACACCGACTCCTCACCCGTGACCGCGAACGGCGCGGTGTACATCGCGTCGAGCGACGGGCTCCTGCGCGCGTACGCCGAGGCGGGCTGCGGTCAGCCCAGGTGCGATCCACTGTGGACGGGACCGATCGGCACCTCCGCGAACGCGTCACCCGCCGTCGACAACGGTGTGGTGTATGTGACCTCCGAGGACGGGCTGTTCGCCTTCGTCGCGGCGGGCTGCGGAGCACCGAAGCCCAACGCGAGCTGCCCACCACTGTGGCGCAGCACGCCCGTCGACGGGATCGTGCAGGAGACCGGCCCCTCGGTGGGCAACGCGACGGTGTACATCGCCAGCAGCAACTTCAGCGGCCAGGAGGGCAGCTCCGGCATCGTCTACGCGTTCGACGCCGCCGGCTGTGGCGCGGCCGTCTGCGGACCGCGCTGGACCGCGCGCCCGGCTCCCTTCGACAACGTGGGTGGCACGATGGCGGTCGCGAACGGTGTGCTCTACGCCAGCTCGACCGGCTTCCTGTACGCCTTCGACGCGAACGGTTGCGGGAAGAGCGAGTGCGGCTTCCTCTGGTTCGGCCTTCTCAACGGCTTCATCAGCGGCACCAGCGCATCCCCGATCGTCGCCGGTGGCCTGGTGTATTTCACCCAGAACAACGGCGACATCGGCGCCTTCGACGCGAAGGGCTGCGGCGAGCAGCTCTGCACGCCGGTGTGGTTGACCAACACCCAACCCTTCGACGCGCTGCTGGACACTCCGGTCCTCGTCAACGGCAGGCTCTACGTGGCCGGCCCGAGGTTCGGCGACCAGTCCGCGATGTACGTCTACCGCCTGCCAGCCTGAGACACCCTACGGAGCGGGTGCGGCCGGCGACGGCCCACCCGCTCGCTGTTCCCGGCGGATCACTTCAGCATCATGCGCGACATCCGGCGGATCGCCACCCGCATCGCGAGCACACCGAACAGCACGAGGTACACCACCGGTACCGCCGCACGCCAGCTGAGTGCGCCGAGCGCCGGCTCCCGGATGAGCTGGATCGACTGGTACAGCGGCAGGATCTCGACGACCGGGCGCAGCGCCGCCGGATAGGTCGACAGCGGGTAGAACGTCGTCGCGAACAGGTACATCGGCAGCATGACGAGCTGGATGTACTGGAAGTCGGCGAAGTCGCGCAGGAAGGTGGTGACCGCGAGCCCGCCGGCGGCGAACGCGAAGCCGACCAGCACCGAGGCCGGGATCGCCAGCAGCACGGCGGGCGAGGTGACCAGGCCGGTCACGGACATCACGACGACGAACCCGATCGAGGTGAGTACCGCGTTGATGACCGCGCTGGCGACCTCCCCGTACGCGATGTCGGTGACGGACACCGGAGTCGGCAGGATGGCTTCGTAGGTGCGCTCCACCCGGATCCGGCTGAACACCCCGAAGCTGGTCTGGTTGAACGCGGTGTTCATCGCGGTGGTGGCCAGGATCGCCGGGGCCACCCACGCGGCGTACCGCACGGGTACGCCGGGCACGGTGCCGACCAGCATGCCGACGCCGAAGCCGATGGACACCAGGTACAGCACCGGTTCGACCATCGCCGACAGCAGCGGCGTGACCGACCGGCGGTAGATCATGAAGTTCCGCTCGACCATCGCCAGCGTGCGGCCCAGCGTCGCCGCGGGTACCGCAGGCGTGTCCGGGCGCGTCACGGGTGCAGCCGGCGGCGGTAGGTGACCCGGGCGACCGCGACACCGGCGAGGGCCATCGCGAGCAGGACGCCCGCGTGCACGGCGGTACCGGTGGCAGTCGCGGTGCCCAGCGACAGCGTCCGGCACAGCTGCGCGCCGTGGTACAGCGGCAGCAGGTAGGACAGCGGGCGCAGCCAGCGCGGCAGCTCGGCGACCGCGAAGAAGGTACCGGAGAACAGGTACATCGGAATGATCACGAACCGGAACACCGAGTTGATCCGCCGGGTCTGGCGCAGGGTGACCGCCCACGCCGCCGCCGGCGCGGCGAACGCCAGCCCGGTCAGCAGCGCGCCGGCGAGCACGACGGGTGCCCGCCAGCCGTCGGTGAGGCCGAACCCGAGCATCACCACGACGAACGCGGCGCTGGAGGTCGCGATCCGGAACGCCATGAACAGCAGGTGCCCGCCCATGATCTGGGTGGGACCCAGCGGCGTCGTGGTGGCCGCCCGGTAGGAGCCGGTGGCACCGGCCGCCATCGCCACCCGCCCCGACGACTCCAGGAACCCGGTCTGCATGGCCGCCGCGGCGAGCATGCCCGGGGCGAAGAACGCCAGATACGACACGCCCGCGATGGCCGCCGGCGGGTGCCGGTCGACGAGGTGCCCGAGGCCGGCGCCGATGCCGAGCAGGAACAGCAGCGGGTTGGCCATGCTGATCACGATGGTCCCGCGCCAGGTCCGCCGGTACTGGAGCAGCCAGTAGCTGAACTCACGCCACATGGTCCGTCCTTCTAGTCGATCAGGGATCGGCCGGTCAGCGTGAGGAACACGTCCTCCAGCGTGGCCCGGCGGACCAGCGCGGTCAGCGGCGTCAATCCAGCCGCGTGTACGGCGGCCAGCGCGCTCTCGCCGTCCGCGGCGTAGACCACGACCCGGTCGGCCAGCACCTCCAGCCGCCCGCCCGCCAGGTCGGTCAGCGCCCGGTCGCGCAGCTTCTGTGCCGCCGTGTCCTGGTCGGCGAACCGCAGCTCCAGTACCTCCCGGGTGGCGTGCGCGGCGATCAGCTCGCGGGGCGCGCCGCGCGCGACGATCCGGCCGCCGTCCATGACCACCAGCCGGTCGCACAACTGCTCGGCCTCGTCCATGTAGTGGGTGGTGAGGATGAGGGTGACACCCTGCCGCTTGAGCCGGAACAGCCGGTCCCACAGCAGGTGCCGGGCCTGCGGGTCCAACCCGGTGGTGGGCTCGTCGAGCAGCAGGATCTCCGGTTCGTTGATCAGCGACCGGGCGATCGTCAGCCGCCGCCGCATCCCGCCGGAGAGGACCTCGACCTGCTCGTCGGCCTTGTCCCGCAGCTGGGCGAAGTCGAGCAGCTCCGCCGTACGCTCCCGGATCACGGCCCGGCGCAGCCCGAAGTACCGGCCGTAGATGTGCAGGTTCTCCCGTACCGTCAGCTCGCGGTCGAGGCAGTCGTCCTGCGGCACGACGCCGATCCGGGCCCGGATCCGCGATCCGTGCGTGCCCGTGTCCATGCCCAGCACCCGCAGCGTGCCGCCGCTCACCGGCGACGTCGCGCTGATCATGCGCATCGTGCTGGACTTGCCGGCGCCGTTGGGCCCGAGGAAGCCGAACGCCTCGCCGCGCCGCAGCTCGAAGTCGATGCCGTCGACCGCCCGGAATTCCGCGGACGCCCCGCGAGGTGGGTAGACCTTGGTGAGGCCGCGGGCCTCGACGAGGGAGACGTCGGTCACCCGCCGAGAGTAGAAAATGTGATCGAGTACTGCAACGACCTTATGGGATGAGCGCAGGTTTTTGCACTGGGGATTAACTCGCTACCGAAGCCTGCTCGCGGTGCCTGGACTGGACGTCCCTCTTCCAGCTCGCCACGTAGCTGCCGATGGCGATCCGCTGCGAGTCGTCCAGCTGGAGCCGGTCGCCGACGAGGCTGACCAGTTCCGTCTCGTCGTTCACCTCGCCGTCGGCCAGCAGGCTGTCGAGCGTGTCGTGCACCTGCCGGCGCAGGGAGACGTCCCGACCGCCGGCCGGGTTCCGCTGCACCGGCAGGGTGGTGTCCAGCTCGACGCCGGCCAGCTCCACGCCGGCCAGCTCGACGCCGGCCTCGTCGGCCCCGGTCCGCCGGGTGGCACCCCCGGATCGACCCGGTGCGCCGGCAGGCCCGCGGCCGTTGCCGGCCGGACGTGCGGCCCGGGTGCCGCTCGCACCGCTGCCGTTCCTCTCGGACGGCGTCACGATCGGGTAGCTGTCGGTCACCATCCGGCTGGCATCCAGCTCCGGGCGGACCGCGCTGGCCTGCCGGCGCGGCGGGAGCAGCGCACCGAGCTCGCGACGCACGTCGTGCGGGAGCGCCTGCTCGGCGGATACCGATGCCAGCGTGGCCTGCTCGGCGTCCTCGGCGTCCTCGGCCGGCTCGGTGCCGTCGCCCGCCTCGGAGCGCGGTGCGGCGACCGCCGGCAGATCCGGGTCAACCCGCACGCCGAGGCTCGCGGCCAGCCGTGCCGGCGCGAGGTCGGCGGCGATGAGCGCGGTGAGCCCGTCGTAGTCGGCGCCGGTGGCCAGCCGGGTGGCGATCTCGTCGAGGTCGTACACGGCGATGGCGATGTCCGCGGTGGTCGGGTCGACCGCCGCGCGGATCTTGCGATGCAGCACCTTCGAGATGGCGGCCTGCTGCCGGCGCCTGCGCACCTGCGCCCTGGCCTCGGCCAGCGAGTCGTACAGGCCCAGTTCCGGATCTGCCTTGGCCAGCGACCGGGCCCGGCGGGTCAGCCACGGATGGCACACCCAGTGGCCGACCACCTCGTACGCCGGCGTGGTGGGCGGCAGGTCGCCCTTGGCCCGCAGCCGGTCCCGGCGCTGGTTCTCGGTGTGCATCAACCAGACCAGGTAGCCGAGCGCGGACATGCCGGCGAAGAAGCCGCCCATCAGGTGGTTGGCGTGCGCCAGCCAGTTGAACGCCACCGCGCCCGCGGCGATCGTGACGGACAGCAGGCGCGAGGCGACGGCCCGCTCCCCGAGGCGGCGCCGGACATCGGCGTTGGCCAGCACCACGATGCCGCCCAGTTCCAGCGCGCCGACCGCGGGGATCGCCGCCATCAGCGGGATGTGCAGCGTCTCGACCGCACCGGACACCTGGCCGGCGAGCGCCACCAGCAGGACGACGACGTAGAACCCCTGCCGCATCCAGGAGGTGCGCCGTACCGTCCGTTGCAGGTGCAGGTCCAACTCCCCCTCGGCCACCGGCAGGTCGGACCGCCGGGTCGCCTGGTGGTACATGGGCACTCCGTTCTCCATCGCGCGCTACCGATCGTCACCGGCGGGCAACCGGTACCCGCGAGCTGCCAGGAACTCCACCAGGGCCAGGTCGACCGAGCTCTGCACCGTGGTCTGGTGGTCGTTGACGAAGCGCTGCAACAACTGCTCGACCTCGACCCGTACCCGCGTGTTGAGCTGCACCCGGCGCCAGCGCGACCGGCGCTCCGGCATCGCCGGACCGGCGCCGTCCGCCCGCCACTGCGTCTGCGTGTCCATCCCCCACCCCGCTAGCCGGATCGCTAGCGGAGAGGCTAGCAACCCGCTGCGGGCCCGGCGCGCCAGGCGCGCCGGGGCGCGTCGTGCCAGGACCGATCAGCGCAACTTCCGCACCAACCCGGCGGCTGGTACCTGCTCAAGCAGGGAGACCATGTATCTGCCGGCGGCCGGTCACCCCTGCACAACTACCTGTGGCGCTCCGGCGCCGATCTGATGGAGGGGAAGACCATGACCCAGACTGTACCGAAGCGGATCGCACTCACACCCGACGACCGCGAACGGATGCGGCGGCTGTCCGAGGAGGTCCGCGGCCGGCTCCAGGAGATGGCCCTGATCACCACCCGCACCCTCGGCATCCCGCTGGACAAGGACACGGTCGTCAAGTTCGCCCCCGTCACGACCGAGTCGCAAGCCGAACTCGGCGCGGTGACGAACATCGAGATCGTCTGCGGGCCGACCGGCTGCGGCTGCTACGTCGAACCGCAAGGCATCTGCGAGTTCCCCTGCGGCGCCGCGGGTCCACTGTAAGCCCGCGGGTCACCCGGCCCAGCGAACTTGCCGTGAATCAGCACGCTCCGGTGGCCGGCCGCGCGAGACTGGCCGGGCGCCCGGCGGGCGGCGCGGTCACTGTCTGGAGTGGACACGAGGGGTGTGCGGATGAGGCGTCTTCGCCTCGCGATGCTCGCCGGCTGTGCCGTGCTGGCGGGCGCGCTGCCGGTGGGCCCGGCCGCCGCCCGGCCGGACTGTCCCTGATCAGCGCCCGGAGCAGACGGTTCCGTTGAGGGTGAAGGTGGCGGGCAGGATGTTCGGGCCGCTGTAGCCGGCGACGAAGCCGACGTTGACGGCGCCGCCACCGGCCGCGAGCTTGCCGTCGGTGGGCAGGCTGGTGACCGTGACGGTGGCGCCGACCTGCTGCCAGTTGCCGTTCCAGCCGCCGTTCATCTGCTGCCATCCGGTCGGCCACGGGAAGGTGAGTGTCCAGCCGTCGATGGCGCTGGCGCCGGTGTTGGTGATGTCGATGCTGGCGACGTAGCCGTTGCCCCAGTCGTTGGCGTCGGTGAACCGGACGGCACAGGTGCTGTCGGTGGGGCTGCCGGTCGTGAACGTCAGCGGCGGGGAGGCCCAGGAGACGTTGCCGGCGGTGTCGCGGGCCAGCACGTTGACCGTGTACCGGCTGCCCGGGTTGAGGTTGCGCACGGTGAACGAGGTCCCCGGGCTCTCCCCCAGCTGCTCGCTGATCGCGCCGTTCTGCCGGTACACCTCGTACTTGGCGACCGGGTGTGCCCCGGCGCCCGCGGCGGGCCAGGAGAGGGTCGCCGCGCGGTCGGTGACCCCGCTGGCGGTCGGCTGTCCGGGCGCACCGGGCGGCCCGGCGACGGTACCCGCCGGGTGCAGCACGACCGTGGTCAGCGAGTACGGCGGCAGTGTCTGGCTGGTGGCGGTACCGGTCTGCGCGCTGGTGACCGCGCTCGCGCCGTTGGTGAAGGAGTACACCGTCGGCGCTCCGGCGGCCGGGGTGTAGCCCGCGTAGTCGATGGTGGCCGGATAGGCGTTGTCCGGGTCCTTGTTCACCAGCAGCACCGCCAGGTCACCGTCGGGCCGGCGCACGGCGTGCGCGGTGACGGAGGGCTGGTCGGTGCCGGCCCGGATGAACTGGTCGCCGGGGTGCGCGAACGTGTTCATCATGGACAGGCCGTGGTAGGGCGCGAACGGTGTGTTCAGCGGCGGCTCGCAGGTCGTGCCGTCCGACAGGCAGGCGGCGCTGGAGAGCATGCCGAAGTCGTTGTAGTCGGTCTGTCCGGCCACTGTGGACACCTTGCCGATGCCGTTGTGCACGTTCCACCAGGTGACCGTGAACACGCCGTTCTCCAGCAGTCCACTGTAGACATCGGCCAGGTACAGCGCACCGGGCTGGGTGTTCTGGCCGACTCCCACGTTCGTCTCGGTCAGGCTGATCCCGATGCGCGACGCGTTCGCTCCGGCGTACCGGGCGAGCAGCTCGTGCACCAGGTACATCGCGTCGTCGATCTGGAGCGGCTTGGCCAGTGCGTCGGCCGCGTCGCCGCCACCGGGATACCAGTGCAGGTCCACGAAGTCCACTGTGGAGCCGGCGATCGACAGCACCGTCCTGTTCCAGGTGTCCGCGTCACCGCCGGCGATCAGCCCGTCCGGCCAGTTCGCCGGCATGGTCAGCACCGCGCCGATCCGGACGGTCGGGTCCACCGCCTTCATCGCCTGGGCGAACGCGACGACACCGTTGGCGTACCCGGTCGGGCTCTTGTCGGTGTGGTTGTCGGCTTCCCAGTCGGCGCCGTAGTGCCCGTTGCCGTAGTTCTCGTTGCCGATCGTCCAGTACTTCGCGCCGTACCCCTTCGTCACGTTGGCGTAGCGCACCCAGTCGGCCGCCTCCGCCGGGGTACCGGTGCCGTAGTTGGCGATGATCATCGGCTGCGCGCCGACCCGCCGGACGGACGCCATGAACGTGTCGAAGTCGGTGCCGGGCGCGACGAAGCCGCCGGGCGCCGTGTTGTCCTTCCAGTGGTAGATGTCGCCGTACGAGCCGCCCGGGTACCGCATCATCCGCACACCCGCCGCCTTGAGCAGGTCCGAGGTCGCCGCGGTGCCCAACTGGCTGTCCCAGACCGCGTCGTTGATCCCCAGCCCGGCGTCCGGCACGGTGGCGAGACCCGCCCGCGCGTTCACGCTCACCGTCACCGACGCCGCCGCGGTCGCCGCGTGCGCGACCGGCACGCTCACCCCGGCGACGACACCCGCCGCGAGAAGCACCGCGACGCCTGCCGCGGCCGTGCACAGTCGATTCTTCATTTCCGTCCCTCAGCAGGTGGAGTTGGCTTGGGTGAGCAGGCCGAGCCGCCAGGGCAGCAGCGGGTAGGCACCGGAGGAGTTGGGGTCGCGGCCCTGGTACAGGTACCGCAGGTGGCAGGGACTGATCTCCAGCGTCTGGTCGTACCCGTCGCGGATCATCTCGCCGTGGCTGACGTCGTTGGTCCACTGGCCGTTGGTGAAAGTGACGTTGCCGAGGCCGGCGAACGGGTTGGCCGGCGTGTTCGCGAGCGGAGTCCAGGACCCGGCCAGATTGGTCGACGTCCAGGACCGGAAGTACCGGCGCCCCTGCGTGTCGAACGCTTCCACGATGAGCAGGTAGGTGTTGGAACCCTTCACCTTGTAGACGTTGCTGGCCTCGAACAGGTCGCCCAGCGCCTGCTTCATCACCACCACGGTGTTGCCGAAGCCGCCGGGGAAGTTGGCCACCGTGGTCTGCGCCCGGTACAGCGTGCCGTTGTCGTCGGAGAAGAACAGGTAGCAGTTTGCCGGGTCACAGATGACCCAGAAGTCCAGCCATCCGCCGCCGCCCTTGTTCTGGGTGACCACCGCCGGCTCGCTGCTGATGAAGTTGGTCGGCGCGCTCCAGGTCTGCGGCTGGGTCGGATCGTCGGCGGTCGAGTACGCCGGCGGGCCCTGCTGGTACACCAGGAACCACTTGTTCTTCGGGGCGAAGTAGAACAGCTGCGGCGCGGCCCGGTACCCGCCGCCGATGTTCGGGTTGTCGCTCAGGTAGTACTGCGGCGCCGAGGCGGCCTGCGAGAAGTCGGTGAAGTGCGTGTACTCCAGACTCCAGTTGCCCGACGTGTCGGCGGTCGTGGCGTACACCAGATACTGGTTGTTGTACCACACGATGGTCGGGTCCTTGACGGACACGATCGGGTGGCCGGCGGCGGTCTTCGGGCTCAGCACGATCCCCTGGTCCGACCACCGGAAGCTGGACGGCAGGCTGCCCCCACCGCCAGCGCTGGACGACGGCGACGGCGACGGCGACGGCGAGGCGGTGGCGGCGCCGGTGCAGGTGGTGCCGTTGAGGGCGAAGCTCGCCGGCACCGGGTTGGCGCTGCCGTTCCATGCGCCGTTGAACCCGAAGCCCGCGCTGCCACCCGTTGCCAGGCCGCCGTTCCAGCTCGCATTGCGCGCCGTCACCGCGGCCGCGCTCTGGCTGACCACCGCGTTCCACGCCTGGGTCACCTGCTGGCCGGCCCCGAACGACCATGTCAGCGTCCAACCGGTGACCGGATCACCGAGGTTGGTGACGCTGACGTTCGCGCTGAACCCGCCCTGCCACTGCGAACCCACCGTGTACGTCACCGCGCACCCCGCGCCCGCCGCGCGCGCCGGGACGGTGGCGACAGCGGCCGCACCGGCAAGCACGAGCACCGACGCCGTCGCCGCGAACACCATGCGCGTACGCGATCGACGCATGTGTGCTCCTCCGGGTTGGCGGGGCGGCCGGACCACCGAACATCGGTAACCACCAATGGCATCAGCGGCAGTATGCGAGGATGTGGCGGATCGTCACAACAGCGGCCGGTTGCCCTGCTGGCCGGGTACGGCCGCGGCGCACCGCTGAGCTGCGCCAGGCAAGCCGACGGGCGGCGATCACGGCTTCGCAAGTTTCAACGCAGGCGATGACAGCTCGCGGAGGCCGGGCCGTGGGATCTTCACTTCCGGCGTGCCAGGTCGGGAGCCACCGGGAACGGGGCTCAACCAGCGGTCGGCGCCTCGAAGGCCGCGAACAGGTGCCTGATCTCCGGCGCCAGCCGCTCGTAGAGGTCGCGGTCCAGGCTCAGGTCGAGCCGGCCGTAGTTGTGCGTCAGGCCCTCGCGGAAGTAGCACACCGCCAACATGGTCCGCGGCTGGTCGGTATGGTTCACCGTGCCACGGTGCAGCAGCGCCGGGTCGCGGATCAGCACATCGCCCGGCTCCAGCACCACACGTTGCGACGGGAACAGCGAAGCCAACCATTCGAGGTCGGGATTGCGGCCGTCCTGCACCGTGTCGTCGAAGCCGAGCCCCCGGATCAAGTCGTCGCGCCAGAGGTGGCTGCCGCACGGCCAGATCTCGAGCGGTCCGTTCCGCAGGTCGCAGCGGTGCAGCGGGACGTTGACGACGTAGCCGCGCGGCTCCCAGGACAGCCCGGGGTCCATCTCGCGGTGCGGAGACTGGATTTCGGCACCCGACAGGCAGGTGTCGCTGGACACGAACTTGCACTGGAAGTCCTTGCCGAGCATGAGCCCCAGCAGTTGCATGGCGAACGGGTTGGCCAGCATCCACGGGCTGTCGAATGGTGCCCGCAACCGGGGGAAGATGCGCCAGCGGCGGTTGCGCTCCCAGAACACCGCCCGGGTCTGCCGGGCGATGCGGCACCTGATGCCGGCCATGTACATGCTGTCGGTGTCCGTGCTGGCGAGGCAGTCCGCGAAGATGCCGGCGAATGCGGCGTCCGCCGCCGCGACGACCTCCGGCGGCACCGCGCCCCGGAGGATGACACAGCCTCGGGTGTGCAAGAGCAGCGCCGCCAGGCGATGGTTCTGGGCAGACAATTCGCCCGCCCGCAGTTCCGCCGCGGAGACGGTGATGTCCACCTCCTGCCGTGGTCTACCCGGCTGCCCTGGTGTACCCGAGTCCACGTCGCTTGATCCTCCCTGCGCGGATGCTAGGTCAGTACCCGACGAGCGGTCAACCAGGAGTCTCCACAGTGGAGTCCAGCTTCCCCGCCGCCTCGACGACGCAACGGGAAACTACCTGCTACGCGCAACAAACGCATGCCCCGACGTCGATCCCCGCCGCACGGACGATCGGGAAACTGCGTGAAACCCGGGCTGGTGGCCGGGCAAGGAGCAGACCAATTAGCTGATTGACACAGCTACATACTGGCTCAGAATGCTGCGTGGGTACGGGGAAGGAGTGGCGATGGGCAGCATGACGAGTCGGATCCTCCTGCCGTTCCACGGCGAGGGCGCCGGGGTCGGCGAGCTGACGTGGGGCCAGCTGAGCATCTGGCAGACCATGCTGCGCACCGGCCGCACGATGAACATCGGCGGCACCGTCCCGCTGTCGGCGGGCACCTCGGTCGAGGAGATGGCGACGATGCTGCGGTTCATCGTCAGCCGCCACCAGGCGCTGCGCACCCGGCTGCGGTTCGTCGACGGCCGCCTGCCGCAGCAGGTGGTCTCCGAGTCGGGCGAGGTCGCGCTCGACATCGTCGACGTGGACCCGGGCGACGACACGGACGGCGCCGCGGAGGAACTGCGCTCCCGGTACGAGTTCACCCCGTTCGACCACCCGACCGAGTGGCCGGTACGGATGGGGGTGGTCCGGCGCGACGGGGTGCTGACCCATCTCGTGGTGCAGTACTGCCACCTCGCGGTCGATGGCGGCGGCATCAACGCGATCGTCCGTGACCTGGCCAATCTCGACCAGGCGACCGGTACGGCAACCGCGCCGGTCACCGGCCTCACCCCGTTGGACCTGGCCGCCAGGCAGCGCTCCCCGGCCGGGTTGCGGCAGAGCGAGAAATCCATGCGGTACTGGGAAGACCTCGTGCGGACCATCCCCGCGCAACGGCTCGGCACCTCGGCCGACCCCCGCGAGCCGCGGTTCTGGGATCTCATCTGCCGGTCGCCCGCGATGCATCTCGCCATGCGGTCGATCGCGCACCGCACCAGCTGCGGGATCGGTTACGTGCTCCTGGCCGTCTACGCCGTGGCACTCGCCCGGCGCACCGGCCGCAACCCGACAGTGGCACAGGTGCTGGTGAGCAACCGGTTCCGGCCCGGCCACGTCGACTCGGTCAGCCACCTCACCCAGCCCAGCATCTGCGTGATCGACGTGGCGGGCAGCACCGTCGACGAGGTGGTCGACCGGGCCTGGCGGGCCGGGACGAACGCGTACCTGCACGGCTACTTCGACACGTTGGCGCACAACGACATGCTGGCCCGCCTGGGCCGGGAGCGCGGCGACTTCGACATATCCTGCTTCGTCAACGACCGCACCAGCCAGAACGGTCCCCAGCCGCTGCGCCCACCGCCGACGCGGGAGGAGCTACGAGCCGCGCTGCCGCTGACCACGACGTGGTGGGCGCGGAAGCTGGACACCTTCGACGGCACGCTCTACGTCAGCATCGACTCGGCGCCGGACGCGGTCGACGTCTCGATCTGTGCCGACACGCACCGCCTGGGACCGGCCGAGATCGAGGCGCTGGCCGTGGAAATGGAGGCGGTCACGGTCGAAGCGGCGTTCGACGCCGCCGCCCCGACCGGCATTTAGTCCATAGTGGACAGGTCAGGCCGGCTGGCGGGACCGGTTCCACCACTCGGCCAGGCCGATGGCCACCAGGATGAACACCGTGCCGGCGAGGGCGAACCACGCGGTGATCTCCGTGTGCTTCCGCTGGAGCACGATCGCGTTGGGCAGGTCCAGGAGCGCGCCGGTGAGCGCCTTGGCGTCCTTGGCCTGGAAGTACTTGCCGCCGGTGATGGTGGCGACCTGGGTCAGGGCGTTCTCGTCGATCTCCTGGTTCCGGCCGCCGCCGAACCCGCGTGCCGGGCCGGGCCGGTTGCCGCCGAACGCGGCGTCCCCACTGATCTGATCCGCGCTGCACACGAACGGCGCGGGCTGCGTGGTGCCGAAGCCGATGGTGTAGATGCGCAGATGGCGGCCTGCGGCCTGTTTCGCGGCGGTGACCGGGTCGACGCCCTGCGTGTTCGCACCGTCGGTGAGCACGACGATGGTGTCGGGCTCGTACTCGCCGCCGGCACCGGACGCGCCGGCGGGCAGGTCGACACCGGTGGGTGGGACGTTGGGATTGATCTCGGCGATGGCGTCGATGGAGGCCAGGATGCCCAGGCCGATTGCGGTGCCGCGGGAGGTGCGCAGGGTGCCGATCGCCGCCAGCAGCGCGTCCTTGTCGGTGGTCGGCTCGACCCGCAGCGCGGCGATTCCCGAGAACACGACCAGTCCGATCTTGGCGCCATCGTTCTGTGCCTTGATGAAGTCCCGGGCGGCGTTCTCGGCGGCGGTCAGCCGGTTGGGCGCCACGTCGGTGGAGCACATCGAGCCGGACACGTCGATGGCCAGCATGATCGACGAGGCGTCCGAGGGTACCAGCACGGAGGCCTGCGGCCGGGCCACTCCCACGCCGAGGACAACCAGGCCGGCCGCGAACAGCCACAGGGGGATCCGCCGCCGCCACAGCGAGCGCCCGGGCAGGGCCGCCCGGATGAGCGCGACGCTCGACATCCGCAGCGCCGCGCGCCGGCGGCGCCGGCGCATCCACCACCGGAAGGCCAGCAGCAGCGGGAAGGCCAACAGCGCGATCAGTGCCCACGGCCAGGTCAGTGACATCAGAGGATCCGTCCGAACGAGCTGATCATCAGTAGCCCGCCGATCGTGAGGAGCAGCACCGCCGTCCCGACGGTCGCCCCGGTGAGTTCGACGAACTCCGGCTTGGTGGTGATGCGCAGGTCGAGCGACCGGTAGATGCGGTCGAGGGCCTGCGCGTCGCCGGCCCGGTGGTAGGAGCCGGCGGTGGTCTGCGCGATCTGGGTCAGCTGGTCCTCGTCCAGCGCCGTGGCCACCTGGTACCCGTCGACCTTGATTGTCGTGCCGGCCACGGTGCCGACGCCGATGGTGTCGATGTGCACGCCGGCCGCGGCGGCCAGTTCGGCGGCGGCCACGGCGTCGGGGCCGCCGGTGTCCTCCCCGTCGGAGAGCATCACGATCGTCGCGGAGCCCCAGTACCCGAGGTTCGGCGGCGGCGCGGCGGCGGACGGGTCGGGCAGGCCGACCGTGCGCCCGACGATGGTGGTCAAGGAGGCCAGGATGGCCTGCCCCAGGGAGGTGCCGCCGGCCGTGTGCAGCCGGTTGATCGCGGCGATCGCCTCGTCGTGGTTCCTGGTGGGCAGGTGGGTGGCCAGCGCGCCCTGGTCGAAGGCGACCACACCGATGTCCACCGTGTCGGGCTGCGCCCGGACGAACCCGGTCGCGGCGGCCTGAGCGGCCGCCAGCCTGGTCGGCGCGGCGTCCGTCGCCGTCATGCTGTTGGACACGTCAAAGGCCAGGATCACGGTGCCCGCCGCCCGCGGTACGGCGACGGTGGCCTGTGGACGCGCGACGCCGAGCAGCAGCAGGGTCAGCGCGGCCAGGAACAGCAACTGCGGAACATGGCGGCGCGCCCCGGCCCGGCCCGTGCTGGCGGTGCGCAGCCCCGCGGCCGCCAAGGCCCTCGTCCGCTGGCGGTGCAGGAACCGGTAGGCCGCCACCATGCCGAGGCAGGCCGCCGCGGCGACGGCGAGCATCACCGGATAGTGGAAGCTCATGCGCGCCTGCGCTTCGACCGGCGCACCATGTCGATCAGCGTGCGCGCCAGGTCCTGGTCGGTGCCGACCCGGTGCGCGGTCACGCCGGACCGCCGCATCGAGGCGGCCACCGCGCCTTCCCGGGCCGCCACCCCGGCCCGCAACCGTTGCCGGAAGAGCGGGTCGCTCGTGTCCGCGAGCAGCTGCTCCCCCGTCTCGGCGTCTTCGACCAGGACCAACCCGAGGTCGGGCAGGTCCAGCTCCACCGGGTCGACGACACGTACCGCGACCACCTCGTGCCGCTGGCTCAGCCCGGTCAGCGCGGGCTCCCAGTCGTCATCGCCGATGAAATCGGAGATGACGAAGACCAGGCTGCGCCGGCGCGCGGTGGCGGCGGCGAGGCGCAGCATGGCGGCCAGATCGGTGGTACGCCCGTCCGCGGGCGCGACCGCCGCCCGGGTGAGTTCGTGCGCCAGGCGCAGGACGTGGGTACGTCCGGTGCGGGGCGGGATCACGCGCTGGAACCGGTTGTCGTAGAGGATCGCGCCGACCCGGTTGCCGCCCTGCGTGAACAGCCGGCCGAGGCAGACGGCGAGCTCGGTGAGCACCGAGTCCTTGCCGTGCGGCCCACCGCCGAACCTCATCGAGGCCGACTGGTCGAGGACCAGCCAGGCCGTCAGGTCACGGTCCTCCGTGTACTGGCGGACGTACGGTTCGTCCAGCCGGGCCGTCACGTTCCAGTCGATGTGCCGCACGTCGTCCTCCGGCGTGTAGCCGCGCAGGTCGACGAAGTCGATCCCGGTGCCGCGGTACACCGTGCGGTAGGCGCCCTGCAGGCGGCCGTCGAGCCGGCGGACGACCTGCCACTCCAGGCGTCGCAGCAACCGGTCGGGTGCGCTCGTCACCGCGGCAACGGCCGTTCCGCGGGCGGCGCCTCCGGGACGGGTACCGCGGCCAACACCCAGGTCAACACGGCGTCCGCGGTGATGTCGTCGGTGAGCGCCTCGTAGGAGAGCACCAGCCGGTGCCGCAGGACGTCGAGGGCCATGCTGGTGAGGTCCTGCGGGAGCGCGTAGTCCCGGCCCTTGATGAAGGCGAGGGCGCGCGCGGCCAGGACGAGGTTGATCGAGGCGCGCGGGCTGGCGCCGAAGGTGACGTACCGGGCCAGCTCGCCGAGCCCGACCTCGGCCGGCCGGCGGGTGGCGGTGGCCAGCCGCACCGAGTACTCGATCAGCGCCGGGTCCACGTACACCTGCTCGACCCGGGCCTGCATCTCGTTGAGCTGATCGAGGTCGATGATGGCCTGGCCGGCCGGCGCGCGCGAGATGGCCCGCTCGACGATCACGAACTCCTCGGTGGGGCTGGGATAGTCCACCAGGACCTTCATCATGAAGCGGTCCGCCTGAGCCTCGGGCAGCGGATAGGTCCCCTCGGACTCGATCGGGTTCTGGGTGGCCATGACCAGGAACGGCCGGGGTACGGGATGGCTCTCCCGGCCGATCGTGACCTGCTGCTCCTGCATCACCTCCAGCAGCGCGCTCTGCACCTTGGCCGGTGCCCGGTTGATCTCGTCGGCCAGCAGCAGGTTGGTGAACACCGGCCCGAGGGAGACCTGGAACTCGCCGCTGCGCTGGTGGTACACGCGGGTGCCGACGATGTCGGCCGGTACCAGGTCCGGCGTGAACTGGACCCGGTGGAACTGCCCGCCGACGGCGCCGGCGAGCGACTTGACGGCCAGGGTCTTGGCGAGACCCGGTACCCCCTCGACCAGAATGTGCCCGCGGGTCAGCAGGGCCACGAGCAGGCGTTCGAGGAGCACGTCCTGTCCGACGATGGTCTTCTTGACCTCGTACAGAACCTGCTCCATGGGGTTCGGGTCCATAGGTCCGTCCTTTACGAGATGTCGTGCGGGCAGGTCATTGCTGGGGCACCCGGTCGCCGCCACCGGCGAAAGCCGCCGCGATGGGTACCGCGAACCCGACGCCGATGAAAGTGCCCGCGGCCGTCGGGTTGGCCAGTGCCACCACGATGCCCACCGTCTCACCTCTGCCGTTGACCAGCGGGCCCCCGGAGCTGCCGGCGTTCACCGCGGCGTCGAACTGGATGAGCCCGGCCAGGCTGGCACCGTCGGGACCCGGGGCGAGCCGGTTCAGGCCGGAGACGACGCCGGTGGTCGTGGTGCGGGTCAGGCCCAGCTGGTTGCCGACGGCGACCACGTTGTCGCCCACGGCCAGCCGCGCGGAGCTGCCGAGAACGGCGGGAACCAGGACCGAGGGCAGCGCCGCCGGGCCGAGGGCGGCGATGTCTGTCTTCGGGTCGGCGGAGGTGACGATCGCCGCGGACGTCGTGCCGTCGGCGAATGCCACGCGGATGGCGCCGGCGCCCTTCACGACGTGCAGGGCGGTCAGGATGGTCCCGTCCGCGTTGACGATGACGCCGGTTCCGCTGACGTCGACCGTGGGTGCGCCCGGGCGTACGGCTTCGATGGAGACCACCGACGGAGCCACCGCGGTGTAGATCTCGGCGGTGCTCGGCGCCCTGCTGGCGGAGGCGGAGGCAGTGGCGGCGGCCGTGGGCGGCGATGCACGGGAGCCGGCCGAACCCCAGTGGTAGAACACGAATGCGGTGAGCCCGACCGCCAGCACCGCCGCCGCCGCGATCGCCACCCCGCGGCGCTTGCGGACAGTTGCTCGCGCACCCCGGTCGACCGCGCCGTCGTCGCGCGCGGTCATCCCCAAACCGGCTACGGCATGATCGGGGCCCAGGGGCGAGCTCACCGTCCCAAGGTAACGGACCTACCTCGGAATACGGTAAGTACCGTGCGCGCGCCATCGGCGCTTCGAGGACGCGTTGGGGGTGCTCGCCTCCGCCAAGGACCGGCTCCGGCTGCGCTCCCCCGAGGGGGCGCCGTTGCCCCACCTCGTCGGCAGATGACGGAAATCGTGGTCGTCGATACTTGCCCGATCCGCCAAGACATGGTCGTATGTCAATGCCGCGGTCCGTCCAACTGGGCGCCGTGACGAGCGCACGGGATGCCGGCCCTGGGCGAACGCAGGTCGTTCCTCGACACATGTCCCTGGTCCGTGCCTGCCCGCAAGCCCGGGAGCTTCCGCCCCACGCTCGACGTGGCGGCGCCTCCCGTGGCTGCGCCGCCTCATTTGCCGCGCTCATCACCCCTGGATGCTCCGTGCCGTGACCGCGGCCAGAGAGGGGACGTTTGATGAGATTTCTTCGTAAGGCGGGCGTTTGGTCGGCTGTCACGGTGCTGGCGGCCGGGGCGCTCCTCACGGCCAGCCAGGGCCCGGCGGCGGCGCACGGCACGCCACAGCGGCCGGGCAGCCGGACCTGGCTGTGCTACCTGGACGGCCTGACCGCCCAGGGTGACATCCAGCCCAACAACCCCGCCTGCAACGCGGCGGTGGCGGCGGGCGGCACGACGCCGCTGTACAACTGGTTCGGTGTCCTGCGCTCCGACGCCAACGGCCGCACCACGGGGTTCATCCCCGACGGGCAACTGTGCAGCGGTGCCAACCCGACCTTCGCCGGGTTCGATCTGGCCCGCGACGACTGGCCGGTCACCCACGTCACCGCGGGCAGCACATTCGAGGTCGATTACAGCAACTGGGCCAAGCACCCGGGTACCTTCTTCGTCTACATCACGAAGGACACCTGGAGCCCGACCCGGCCGCTGGCGTGGAGTGACCTGGAGGCGACGCCGTTCTCGACCGCGACCGACCCGCCCGCGCTGGGCGGACCGGGCACCAACGACGGTCACTACTGGTGGAACGCCACGCTGCCGACCGGCAAGACGGGCCGGCACATCATCTACACGCGCTGGGTACGCTCGGACAGCCAGGAGAACTTCTTCAGCTGCTCGGACGTGGTGTTCGACGGCGGCAACGGCAACGTGACCGGCGTCGGGCCCGGCGGCAGCGGACCACCGCCGCCCGGACAGTTGGGCCTGTGCACCGCCACCTACCGCACCACCAACAGCTGGCCCGGCGGCTTCCAGGGTGAGGTGACGGTCAGCGCCGGCACCACGGCCGTGTCCGGCTGGACCACCAGCTTCACGCCGGGCAGCGGGAGCACCATCATCCAGGTCTGGAACGGTGTCTACCTGCAGAGCGGCACGCTGGCGGTGGTACGCAACGCGTCGTGGGACCGGCAGGTGCCGGCGAGCACGTCGATCACCTACGGCATGGTCGGCAGCGGAACCGCCCCGGCGGCACCGACCGTGACCTGTACCAGCCCCTGATCCGAGGGGTGACGCGGAGCGGGCCGGTCGGGCAGCCATCCCGACCGGCCCGCTTCACCGTCCGGCGATCGCGTCGAACCGCTGCCGGAGCCGGACCAGCGCCTGCCGATCCGTGAACACGCCGACCGCCCGCTCCTGGTACCGGGCCGGGACGAGCGCGCGCACCCGATCGGGGTATCCGCGTCCGGGCTCGGCGAACTGCAACTGCGCCGGCTCGCTCAACCGTGCGGCGAACGGACCCGACGACTTCGTCGAATAGTCCCACCCCTTGCCCCGCTCGGCGACCACGCACAGGTGCAGCGCGTACACCGTGCGGACCGCCGCGACGGTGGCGGCTCCCGGCGGGTCCACACCGAACGGGTCGACGGCGCAGACGACGGTCGCGCCGCTGCCGAGGCCGTGCTCGTGTGCGAGGCGCCAGGCCATGGTCGACTGCTCCAGCAGCGTCACCATGCGGTCGGCCAGTCGCGCCCGCGACCCGGCGGGCAGCCCCAGGTCGGCCTGCCCGGCGCCCCGGGCTGCCGCGGTCCCGTCCGGCCCGAAGACGTGCAGGCCGCCCACCGCCAGTACCGCGGCGAGCGGCAGGCCGGCGACCAGCCACCACAACCAGTGCCGCCGCTTCGGCTGTACATCGACGGTCGTTGACATGTACGCATGGTCGCATCCCCATCGCGCAGGCGCGAGCCCCGGGTTGCAGTCGCATGCGATTCGCACATATCATCTGTGCGATGCGCACAGATAAGGCGGAGGCCAGGGAGCTGGCCGGTGGCGGACCGGCGCTCTTCCGGCTGGTCCGGTTCTGGTCGCGCCGGTGGGCGGCCGGCATCGCCGGAGGCAGCGGGAGCGACACCGGCCCCATCGGCCACGTACTCGTGCTCGAAGCCATCGACGCCGCGGGCGGCGAGGGTCCGGCCCAGATCGGCGCCGTCGCCGTCGAACTCGGGCTGGACCGGTCCAACGCCAGCCGGATGCTCGCCTCGGCGGTGTCGGCCGGCCTGGTGACCAGGACAGTGTCAACGGAGGATGCCCGGCGCACCGAACTGGCCATCACACCGGCGGGCAGGCGGATGCTGGCGGGTGCCCGCGCCTGGCAGCAGCGGACGTTCGCGCGATTGGTCGCGGACTGGCCGGCCGCGGACGCGCGCCGGTTCGCGTCGTATCTCGTGCGCCTGGCCGCCCAGCCGATTCCAGGAGGGGACTCATGACGATCGTGCTCAACGACGCCACCTTCGACGCGGCGCTCGACCACGCCCGGCGGACCGACCTGGACCGGGGCTCGGCGCCCATGCTCGTCGACCGGCGGATCAACCACCTCGGCGGCGGCCGAGGCGTCTACATCCGCGACCCCGACGGCATCGCTTACGAGTTCTTCACCGCCGTGCCGTAGCGGCGTTACGCGCGACGCGGAACCCTACGTCGTCGATCTGGAAGGTCGGGTGGCTTCGGCGGCGTACCGAGGCCCGGCAGCTCCAGCGCTCATCGAACCAGCCGCCGCCACGCAGCACCCGGTAGCTGCCGTAGACCTCGGCATCGTAGACGTCCCAACACCATTCCCACACGTTGCCCAGCATGTCGTACAGGCCCCACGCGTTCGGCCGCCTGCCGCCCACCTCGTGCATCCGCTCCTGCGAGTTGCCGCGATACCAGGCGATCTCGTCGAGCTGCCCGTACCGCGCGCCGGCCGTACCGGCGCGGCAGGCGTGTTCCCACTCGGCCTCGGTCGGCAGCCGGTACCCGTCAGCCGATTGGTCCCACTCGACGTCCTCGACACCGGCGTAGACGCGATACGCGGGCGATACTCCCTCGCGTTGCGACAGGGCGTTGCAGAACCGTACCGCGTTCCACCACGAAACGCCCTCAACGGGCAACCGGTCGCCACGCGCGGTGCTCGGCCGCTCGCCGGTGACCTGCGCGTACCACGCCTGGGTGACGGCGAACGCCGCGAGCCGGTGCGGCGCGATCTCGACCGGCCAGCTGCGCCGCGTTCGCCGGTCCGACAGCGTCACCTGCCCCGACGGGATGGCGATCATCTCGGGTCCCGCGCGCGCGTCCATGAGCGGCCGATCCTACCGACGCCGCGACGGGACGACCCGACGAGCAGAAGTGTCGGAGGGCCGCGCTACGGTCCCGGGTATGAAATTCGCAGTGGAGGCGGAAAGCCTTGTGAAACAGTATCGCGGTCGCGGCGGGACGGTCGAGGCCGTGCGTGGCGTGGACCTGCGGGTCGAAGCCGGCGAGGTCTTCGGGTTCCTGGGGCCCAACGGCGCCGGCAAGTCCACGACGATCCGGATGCTCACCACGCTGATGTCCCTCACCTCGGGCACGGCGCGGGTCGCGGGCATCGACGTGGCGGCCGAGCCCGACGCGGCGCGCCGGCGCATCGGGGTGGCTCTCCAGGAGGCCGGGCTGGATCCGCGTCAGACGGGCCGCGAGTTGCTGGTCCTGCAGGCGAGGTTGTTCGGCAGTTCGAAGCCGCAGGCCGCGCGCCGGGCTCAGGAACTGCTGGAGCTGGTCGACCTCGTCGAGGCCGCCGAGCGGCGGATCAAGGGCTATTCCGGCGGGATGAAGCGCCGCCTGGACCTCGCGTCGGCGCTCGTCCACGAGCCCGAGGTGCTGTTCCTCGACGAGCCGACCACCGGCCTCGACCCGGCGAGCCGGGTCACCGTCTGGGACGAGCTGCGGCGCATCAACGAACGAGGGACCACCATCTTCCTCACCACCCAGTATCTCGAAGAGGCCGATCAGCTCTGCGACCGGCTCGCCATCATCGACGGAGGGCTGATCGTGCGCGAGGGGACACCCGGACAGCTGAAGTCCGAACTGCGGCAGCGCCGCGGTCTGGACGCCGACCCGACCCTCGACGAGGTGTTCCTCGATGCCACCGGACGCACCCGTGAGCGGCTGGCCGGCGAGGTTCAGGAGGTGTCGGCATGAGTACCTTTCAGCAGGCGAACGTCCTGGGCGGCCGAGCGCTGCGGGAGGCGCTGCGGACACCGGAGTCGCTGGTTCCGATGCTGTTCATCCCGATGTTCTTCCTGGTGGTCAACCTCGGGCAGGCCGGCAAGATCTTCCCGTCCGGCTCGACGTCGTTCCTGCACGGACAGAGCTACGCCGCCTTCCAACTGCCCGCCTCGCTGCTGCTCGCGGCGTCGTTCGGCAGTGCGGCGCTCTACCTGGTCGAGGACATCGAGGGAGGCTACTTCGACAAGCTGCGGGCTTCGCCGGTCTCGCGCAGCGCTCTGGTGATCGGGCGCCTGCAGGCGGAGGCGGTGAAGAGCCTTGTCATCACGGCGGTCCTGGTGGTCCTGGCCCTGCCGTTCGGAGTCTCGGTCGCGAGCGGGCCGCTGGGCTTCCTGCTGCTGCTCGTGCTGACTTCGCTGTGGGCCGTCGTCTACGCCGGCTTCATGCAGCTCATCGCGCTCAAGACGCGCAGCGCGGCGGCCACCAACTCCGGCGGTCTGGTGTTCTTTCCGCTGCTGTTCCTCACCCCCAACTTCGTGCCCCGCGGCCTGCTGACCCGGCCGATGGAGATCGCCGCGACCTTCAACCCGGTCACCTACGTGATGGAAGCCCTGCGCTCGCTCATCCTGCAGGACTTCGCGTGGGCGACACTGGCGCGCGGGTTCGGCGTCGCGGCGGTGCTCGGCGTACTGATGATCACCCTCAACGTGCGGCTCATCCGCCAGTACGACTGAGGCCCGCGGGTCGGTTTCCGGGGTCGCGATTCCTTTCCGGGCCTCGGCGGGTCTTCCTTTCCAAAGGGGTACTTCGCCGACACGGCGCAGCCCAGCTCCTCGCGGCCTGCGCAACCGCCGGACTGGCCGGCCCGGGCGACCGGCTTGTCGCCCTGCTCGGCCGCAACCCCCGGACACAGGGGCCTGCCGTCACCGGGCCGTCACCCGGGTGCGGGCGGCGGCAGATCGAGGTCGGCGTAGATGGCGGCATGGTCGGATCCGGCATGGACGGACCGCGTCATCGTGTCGTAGATGGGCCACAGCGTCCCGCGCCGACCGCCCCAGACCCCTTTGCGGAACACCCCGCCTCCGGTGGCACAGGCGAACAGGCGCGGCGAGAGCAGGACGTAGTCCAGCTTGTTGCGGGCGGTGCAGTAGCCGTAGGTACCGGGTCGGCCGGCGTCGTCGAATCCGGGATGCGTCGAGATGTCGCGCAGGTCGGTCTCGCCGAGCAGCGGGGCGAGCGGCTCGCTGTCGGGGGTGTCGTTCAGGTCGCCGACCACGGCCACCAGCGGGACCGCGTTGGTGACAAGGTCGCGGTAGATCCCGGCGACACGGAGTGCCTGGCGGCGGCGGATGGCGTCGGACGCCACCTTGCCCCCGTACCCCTTGCTCTTGAAGTGGTTGACCAGCACCGCGAGGGACTGTCCGGCGGCCGTGCGGAAGTGGTACTCGGCGCAGTCGCGGCTGAACACCCGACCGACGGCATCGACGTCGTCGACATGGCTGCGTTGCACCTCGATCCGATAGTCCTCAGTGGACATCACACCCACGTCGATGCCGCGCTCGTCGTTGCCGTCGATGACCATGATGTGCGGGTACCGGGGGCGGTCGCCGACCAGCAGCGCGCCATCCGCGAACCGCTTGACCGCCAGACGGCTCTCCGCCTCGACGATGCCGACGATGTCCGCGCCGACATCGTGGATCACTCTGGCGGTGTTGAGCATGGCCAGCTCGTCGACCCGGTCGGTGGTCAGCTCCACCCAACCGATCCAGTCGGCCCGGCCGCCGGCCACGATGTCCACCCGGCCGTCGCGCGACCGCCGGATCAGCCGACCCCGGTTCTGCCGCAGGCGGGCGAAGTGCGCAGTATCGCCGCCGCGCAGGCCGAGCCGGTCCAGCTCGCGTACGATCTCGTGCTTGATGCGATCCGTGTAGACCGGCTCCTCGATCAGCACGCTGACGCGTTCGAACGCCTCCAACGCCGGCCGCCCGGCAGACCAGGTCCGCTGATCGAGCGCGCGGGCCCGGTCGAACAGGTTCTCCACGTTGTAGCTCGCGATCCGCACACCGGTAGTCTGCCGGAGGCTGCCGCGCAGGCGGTCAGCCGGTGCGG
>JBBWZQ010000400.1:0-4382 GCA_039649115.1 Micromonosporaceae bacterium
GCTCCAGGGTGAGCCGGCGGAACAGGACCACGTCGTCGACCCGGTTGAGGAACTCCGGCCGGAACCTGCCGCGCAGTTCGGCCATCACCTGGTCCTGGATGTGCTGGTCGAGGTCTGCGGCGGCGACCAGGTACTCGGCGCCGATGTTGGACGTCATGATGATGATGGTGTTGCGGAAGTCGACGGTGCGGCCCTGCGCGTCGGTGATGCGCCCGTCGTCGAGTACCTGCAGCAGCGTGTTGAACACGTCGGCGTGCGCCTTCTCGATCTCGTCGAAAAGCACGACGGAGTACGGCTTGCGGCGCACCGCCTCGGTGAGCTGGCCGCCCTCCTCGTACCCGACGTATCCGGGCGGCGCGCCGACCAGCCGGCTGACGGTGTGCCGCTCCTGGTACTCGCTCATGTCCAGCCGGACCATGTTCTCCTCGGTGTCGAACAGCGCCGCGGCCAGCGCCCTGGCCAGCTCGGTCTTCCCCACCCCGGTGGGGCCGAGGAAGATGAACGAGCCGATCGGCCGGCGCGGGTCCTTGATGCCGGAGCGGGCCCGGATGACGGCGTCGGCGACCAGCCGCACCGCCTCGTCCTGCCCGATCACCCGCTCGTGCAGGATCTCGTCCAGGCGCAGCAGCTTCTCCCGCTCCGCCTCGCGCAGCCGGCTGACCGGGATGCCCGTCCAGGCCGCCACGATCTGGGATATCTCGTCCTCGGTGACCACCTCGCGCAGCAGCGGCCGGCCGCCCTGCCGGGCCGCCAGCTGCTCCTCCTCGGCCCCGAGCCTGCGCCGCAGCTCGGCGAGGCGCCCGTAGCGCAGCTCGGCGGCGCGGTTCAGGTCGTAGCTGCGTTCCGCCTCCTCCGCCTCCCGGCGCACCCGCTCCAGTTCGCCGCGCAACTGCTGGACCCGGCGGATCGCCTGGCGTTCGCCCTCCCACTGCGCGCGCCTGGCGTCCGCCTCGGCGCGCAGGTCGGCCAGTTCCCGGCGGAGCTGGTCGAGGCGGGCCACCGAGGCCGGATCGTCCTCTTTGGACAGTGCCGCGTCCTCGATCTCCAGGCGGGTCACCCGGCGGGTCAGCTCGTCCAGCTCGGCCGGCATCGAGTCGATCTCGGTACGCAGCCGGGCGCACGCCTCGTCGACCAGGTCGATCGCCTTGTCCGGCAGGAACCGGTCGGTGATGTACCGGTGGCTCAGCGTGGCGGCGGCCACCAGCGCGGCGTCCTGGATCTTCACGCCGTGGAAAACCTCCAGCCGCTCCCGCAGCCCGCGCAGGATCGAGATGGTGTCCGGCACCGTCGGCTCGTCCACCAGTATCGGCTGGAAGCGCCGGGCCAGCGCGGCGTCCTTCTCGATCTGCTTGCGGTACTCCTCGACGGTGGTCGCGCCGATCATGTGCAACTCGCCGCGGGCCAGCATCGGCTTGAGCATGTTGCCGGCGTCCATCGCCCCCTCGGCCGCGCCGGCCCCCGCCACCGTGTGCAACTCGTCGACGAACAGCAGGATCCGCCCCTCGCCGGCGCGCACCTCGGTCAGCACCGCCTTGAGCCGCTCCTCGAACTCGCCCCGGTACTTCGCGCCGGCCACCAGCGAGCCCATGTCCAGCGCGAAGATGGTCCGGTCGCGCAGGCCCTCGGGGACGTCGCCGCGCACGATCCGCTCGGCGAGCCCTTCCACGATCGCGGTCTTGCCCACCCCGGGATCCCCGATCAGCACCGGGTTGTTCTTCGACTTGCGGGACAGGATCTGCACCACCCGGCGGATCTCGCCGTCCCGGCCGATCACCGGGTCCAGCCGGCCGGCCCGCGCGTCGGCGACCAGGTCGCGGCCGTAGCGCTCCAGCGCCTCGTAGGTGCCCTCCGGGCTGGCCGAGGTGACCCGCTGGTTGCCCCGCACCTGGGCCAGCGCGGCGAGGAAGGACTCCCGGGTGACCCGGTGCTCGGCGAGCCGGCGGCCGGCGGCGGTCGAGGAGCCCTCCTCGGCCAGCGCGAGCAGCAGGTGCTCGACGGAGACGTACTCGTCCTTGAGCCGGTTGGCCTCGCGCGTCGCCGTCTCCAGCAGCCGGGCCAGCCGCTGCGTGAGGAAGACCTGACCCGGGGCGGCACCCGGCCCGGTGGTCCGCGGCCGGCGGGCCAGCTCCGCCTCCACGTCGGCGCGCAGCGCGTCCGGGTCGGCGCCGACCTGGCGCACCAGCCGCGGTACCAGCCCGTCGGGGTCGGTCAGCAGCGCGTGCAGCAGGTGCTCCCCGTCCACCTCGGTGTGCCCGAGCCGCACCGCCGTGGACTGCGCGTCCCGCAGCGCCTCCTGCGATTTCTGGGTCAGCTTGTCCATCTCAGCCACGGGTCGCTCCTTGTCGGGTATCCGGTGCAGGTCGTGCCTGCAGCTCGTCGATGCGGTCCAGCAGGTCGAGGACCAGGCCGATCGCGGCGTAGTTGAGCTGCAGCCCGGCGCGCAGCCGCTGCACCCGCGCCGCCCGCGCCAGCGCGGCCCGGGTGAACCACAGCCGACCGGTATGGTCCCGGTCCGCGTCCAGCAGACCCAGCGCCACATACCGGCAGACCAGCTGCGGATGCATGCCGGCCGCGCGGGCGAAGGCGTCAAGGCTCATCTGGTACGGCCGGGCGAGCGGATAAGGCACGTCACCTCCTCGGGTCGAATGTGGACACTCGACTCAACTCCTCGAACAGCTCCCGCTCCTGCGGGCCCGGCTCGGTGGGCACCATCACCGCGATCTCGGCGTACAGGTCGCCCGGGGTGCCCCGCGGGTCGGGCATGCCCTGCCCGCGCAGCCGCAGCCGCCGGCCGGTCGAGGAGCCCGGCGGCACGTCGACCTTCCCCGTACCGTCCGGGGTGGGCAGCGGGACGGTCGCACCCAGCGCCGCCTCCCAGGGGCTGACCTGCAGGGTGACGTAGATGTCCCGGCCGGACAGCCGGTACCGGGGATGTGGCGCGATGCGGACCACCAGGTACAGGTCGCCGCGCGGGGCGCCGCCCCGGCCGTGGCCGCCCTGGCCGGCCAGCCGGATGCGCTGCCCGTCGGTGACCCCGGGCGGGATGGTGACCTGGAACGAGCGCCCGTCCAGGGAGATGCGCCGCCGCCCGCCCCGGTACGCCTCCTCGACGGACAGGACGATCTCGGCTTCCTGGTCCGCGCCGGGTACCGGGCCGCCCGCGCCGCGCCCGCCGAACACCCCGCCGAACAGATCTTCGAGATCGATGCCCGAACCTTGGAAGGTCCACTCATCGGCGGCCGGCCCGGGACCGCCGGGGCGGCGGGCGCGGGGCCCGGGTCCACCCGGCCCGGCACGCGCCCGGCCCGAGCGCCACGGCGCCTCCTGCCCCTCCGGCACCTGGCGGAAGTCCGGGCCGAAGCGGTCGTAGCGCGCCCTGGTCTGCGGGTCGGCCAGCGTGTGGTAGGCCTCGTTGACCTCCTTGAACTGGTCCTCCGCGCCGGGGCTGCGGTTGACGTCGGGGTGCAGCCGCCGGGCCAGCCGCCGGTACGCCCGCTGCAGTTCCTCGGCAGACGCGTCGCGGGAGACGCCGAGCACCTCGTAGTAGTCGCGCGCCATCCAGCCGCTGCCTCACTCCCGGTCGCCGGCCACCACCACGGTGGCGGGGCGCAGCGGCCGGTCGACGTCGCCGTACCCGGGGCGCAGAACCTGCACGACGGTACCGGCCGGCGCGTCGGCGGGCCGTACGCTCACCGCGTCGTGCCGGGTCGGGTCGAAGGTCACCCCGGTCTCGTCGTGCCGCGGGTACCCGAGCGTGGCGAGCAGGTTGACGGCCTGGTCGCGGACCGCCCGGACGCCTTCGAGGATGGCGCCGGGGTCGGACCCGGCGTGCGCCAGCGCCAGCTCGAGGTTGTCGAGTACCGGCAGCCACGCGGCGGTGACCCGGGCCCGCTCGGCCGCCTGCTCCCCGGCCAGTTGCCGGGCGAACCGCTTGCGCAGGTTGTCGAGCTCGGCGACGGTGCGCCGCCAGCGGTCCTCCAGCTCCGCGACGCTGCTCTCCAGCTCCGCCACGGAACCTTCCTGCTCGGTCCCGGTCTCCTCCCACCCGGGCGCCGCCGCCTCCTCCTGCTCGGCTGGCACTGCCTGGCTGGCTGGCACCGCCTGGCCGGCTGGCACTGCCTGGCCGGCCGGCCCGCCCTGCTCCCGCGCGCGCTGCGTCTCCATGGCGGCCTCAGCCCGGGCTGAAGTCGGCGTCGATCACGTCCTCGCCGCCCGCCCGGGCGCCACCCGGGCCGGGTGGCGCCCCGTCCGGCTGCGGGCCGCCGGGCTGTCCGGTGCCCGGCTGGCCCGGGCCGGCCCCCGTCGCGGCCCCGGCCAGCAGACCCAGCGCGATCTGTTGCAGCTCGCCCGCCAGCCAGCGCGTCCGGTCCAGCGGCGCCTCC
>JBBWZQ010000045.1:0-9632 GCA_039649115.1 Micromonosporaceae bacterium
CGTCGCCGGCCTCGGGGCGCATCCTGTCCGGTGGTATCGACTCGACCGCGTTGTACCCGCCGAAGCGGTTCCTCGGCGCGGCCCGCAACATCGAAAACGGCGGCTCCCTGACCATCATCGCCACCGCCCTGGTGGAGACCGGTTCCACCGGTGACACGGTGATCTTCGAGGAGTTCAAGGGTACGGGCAACGCCGAGCTCAAGCTGGACCGGAAGATCGCCGACCGGCGGGTGTTCCCGGCGATCGACATCGACCCGTCCGGCACGCGCAAGGAGGAGATCCTGCTCGCGTCCGACGAGCTGGGGATCGTGATCAAGCTCCGCAAGGTGCTGCACGCGCTGGACTCCCAGGAAGCCTTGAACCTGCTCCTGGACCGCCTCAAGAAGACCCGCACCAACGTCGAGTTCCTCATGCAGATCGCCCAGACCACCCCCGGAGAGTGACCCGGGGTCGCGACGTGGATCTTGGCGGGAACGGCACCGATGCCAGCCCCGCCAAGATCTCGTCGTGGGCGGAGTCTTACATGGGGCGGTTGCGGGCGGCCGCCGGAAACGATGTGCTGCTGTTCGTCGGCGCGCGGGGGATCGTGCGCGACGGTACCGGCCGGGTGCTGCTGATCTGCCGGTCCGACAACGGCCACTGGGCGCTGCCCGCCGGCGCGATGGAGCTGGGCGAGTCGATCGCCGAGTGCGCCGCCCGGGAGGTGTTCGAGGAGACCGGGCTGGTGGTGCGCGAGGCCACCCCGTTCGTGCTGTACAGCGGGGCCGCGCACACCGCCACCGACATGTACGGGCATACGTACCAGCTGCACGTCACCGGATTCCGGGTGGACGCGTACCGCGGCGACCTGCGCCGGCAGACCGACGAGACGACCGACGCGCGGTACTTCCCGCCGGACGCGCTGCCCGAGCCGCTGTCCCCCTCGGTACCGCGGACCCTCGCCGACCTGGCCACCTTCGAGCGCACCGGCCGGCTGGTGCTGGGCTGACCGTGAGCCCCCAGCTCAGCGTGGCCGCAGGTAGCGGCGCCACATGGCCCGGATGACCTCCTCGCCGACCGGTACCGGCCGGGCCGCGTCCCGTGCCACGCACTCCGCCACGTCGACGTCCGTGAAGTCCCGCACCACGACCTCGGCGCCCGCCGCGCGGGCCACCGCGGTCAGCACGCGGACGTGCGTACCGTTCAGGTTGGTGTTGTCCGATATCACGTTCAGCCCGGCCCTGAGCAGCGCGTCGACCAGCGTGTGCTCGGCGATGCTCACCTGCCGCTCGGCCCAGCCCAGGCCGAGCATCCCGCCGTGCAGCATGGCCCGCAGATCGTCGCGGCTGACCCGGACGTGCCCCGGCTGCGCCCGGGCCCACGTGGTCTTGCCGGAGCCGGGCAGGCCCCGGACGATCGTGAGCGTGGACATCACACGGGATCCGGGTCGGTCCTGATCGTCAGCGGGCCCGCCCGGGGAATAGCCGCCCGGGGGCTCGCGTTAAGCCAGCGTTCCACGCATGGCACACTAGTCAAGCAACTCTGGTTCCGGTTCACGCCAGACAGGGCCGAAGGCCCGGCGACCCGGCGACCGCCGAAGAGAGGACCCGCGAGGCATGAAGCCCGACATCCACCCGCAGTACGTGCAGACCGAGGTCAGCTGCGCCTGCGGCAACACGTTCACCACCCACAGCACCGCCAAGAACGGCGTGATCCACGTCGAGACCTGCAGCGCCTGCCACCCGTTCTACACCGGCAAGCAGCGCGTGCTCGACACCGCCGGCCGGGTGGCGAAGTTCCAGCAGAAGTACGCGAAGGCGGCGGCCAAGAAGGCTGCCAAGAAGGCTTAGCGATCTTCACGGCGCCCGTTTCCCGCGTCCGCGGGGGCGGGCGCCGTTGGCATGTGAGGACATGGCGATGACGACGGACCGCTTGACCGCCCTGCTCGACGAGTACGCCGAGCTCGAGCGGCGCCTGGCCGACCCCGCGATCCATGCCGACCAGAACGCGGCGCGCCGGGTGGGCCGCCGCTTCGCCGAGCTGACCCCGATCCACAAGGCCGCGACCGAGCTGGGCCAGCTGCGCGTGGACATCGTCGCCGCGCGGGAGCTGGCGGCCGAGGACCCGGGCTTCGCCGATGAGGTATCGGCACTGGAGGCGTCCCTGCCCGCCCTGGAGGAGCGCCTCGCCGAGCTGCTCATCCCGCGCGACCCGCACGACGCCAAGGACGTGATCCTGGAGATCAAGGCCGGTGAGGGCGGCGAGGAGTCGGCGCTGTTCGCGGGCGACCTGCTGCGGATGTACCTGCGGTACGCCGAGCGGCACGGCTGGGGGACCGAGGTGCTCGACGCGCAGGAGTCGGACCTGGGCGGCTTCAAGGACGTCGCGGTCGCCGTGAAGACCCGCGGAGCGCCGGACGCCGGGTACGGGGTGTGGTCGCGGCTGAAGTGGGAGGGCGGGGTGCACCGCGTGCAGCGGGTACCGACGACCGAGTCGCAGGGGCGCATCCACACCAGCGCGGCCGGGGTACTGGTGACGCCGGAGGCGGAGGAGGCGGAGGTCACGGTCGAGGAGAAGGACCTTCGCGTCGACGTCTTCCGCTCCAGCGGCCCGGGCGGGCAGAGCGTGAACACCACCGACTCCGCGGTACGCATCACGCACCTGCCCACCGGGATCGTGGTCTCCTGCCAGAACGAGCGCTCGCAACTGCAGAACAAGGACCGGGCGATGCGGATGCTGCGCGCCAAGCTGGCCCAACTGGCGCTCGACACGGCCGCCGCGGCGGCGTCGGACGCGCGGCGCGCGCAGGTGCGCACGGTGGACCGCTCCGAGCGCATCCGCACGTACAACTACCCGCAGAACCGGATCAGCGACCACCGCATCGGCTACACGGCTTACAACCTCGATCTCGTCCTGGCGGGTGAGCTCGACCCCGTGCTGGACGCGCTGACCGAGGCCGACCGCCGCTCCCGCCTGGCTGGGGAAGCGGAACTGAGCCGCCGCTGATCTCCGCCCGGGACTACCCTCAGGGCCATGAGCGAGCGGGTACTCGTCGTCGACGACGAGCCGTCGGTACGGCAGGCGCTGGGCGATGCGCTGCGGTTCTCCGGGTACGACGTGGTGGTGGCCAACGACGGCGCCGCCGCGATCGCGGCCCTGCGCGCCGCGCCGATGGACGCGCTCATCCTCGACCTGATGATGCCCAGGCTGGGTGGTCTGCAGGTGTGCCAGCGGCTGCGCGCCGAGGGCGACCGGGTGCCCATCCTGGTGCTGACCGCGCGGGACGCCGTGGGCGACCGGGTCGCCGGGCTGGATGCCGGCGCCGACGACTACCTGGTCAAGCCGTTCGCCCTGGACGAGTTGCTGGCCCGGCTGCGGGCGCTGCTGCGCCGGGCGCGGCCGGAGTCCACAGGGGACGAGCTGGCCTATGTCGACCTCCGGCTGCAGCAGGACGCGCGGCGGGCATACCGGGGCGCGCGCGTCATCGACCTGACCCGCACCGAGTTCGCGTTGCTGGAGCTGTTCCTGCGCAACTCGGGCCAGGTGCTGTCCCGCGAGGTCATCTCCGACCGCATCTGGGGATACGAGCTGAGTCCCGCCTCCAACTCGCTGGAGGTGTTCATCAAGGTGCTGCGCCGCAAGACCGAGGCGGGTGGCGAGCGGCGGCTGCTGCAGACCGTGCGGGGCTTCGGGTACGCGCTGCGGGTCGACCCGTGACGTGGTTCGGCAGGCTCGGACTGCGCTGGCGGCTGGGGCTCGCCGGTACCGCCGCGGTGGCCGTGGTGGTCGCCGTGGTGGCGGCGCTCGGGTACGTCGCGGTGCGCCGGGACCTCGTGTCCGATGTGGACAAGCAGCTGCGCGCCGGGTACGGGGCGAGCCAGCGGTTCGCGCTGCGCCGGGGCGGCGAAGGCGGTGCGGGGCCCGGGATGCTGGCGCGCGGCGGCCTGCTCGTGCAGTTCGTGGACGCAGACGGCACCGTGACCAACCCGCCGGTGGAGGGCGCCACCCTCCCGGTCGGTACCCGCACGCGGGCGGTGGCCGCCGGTGGCGCCGACGCCTTTCTGTCCGATGTGGACGTCGCCGGGGTGCACTTGCGGTTGTTCACCGCGCCGGCCGCCGCGGGTGGCGCGATCCAGCTGGCCCTGCCGATGACGTCGGTCGACGGCGAGCTGAACCGGCTGGAGGCGATGCTGGTCTGGGTCGGGCTGGCCGGACTGGTGGTCGCCGCGGGGCTCAGCTGGCTGGTCGGGCGCGCCGTGCTGGGTCCGGTCAGCCGGATCACCCTCGTCTCCGAGCGCGTATCCTCCACAATGGACCTGACGCAGCGGATGGAGGCGGCCGGGCCCGATGAGCTGCGCCGGCTGGCACACAGCTTCAACGCGATGCTCGACGCGGTGGGCGAAGCCGTCGACGCGCAACGGCAACTGGTCGCGGACGCGTCGCACGAGCTGCGTACCCCGCTGACCTCCCTGCGCACCAACGTGGAGCTGCTCTCGCGCGCGGAGCGCATGCCCGCCGCCGACCGCGGCCGGCTGGTGGCCCGCATCGACGCCGGCCTCGCGGAGCTGGGCGGCCTGGTCAACGACATCGTCGATCTCGCCCGTGGCGAGGAGGCCGCCGACCTGGTGACCTACCTGAACCTCGACGCGCTGGTGCGCGAGGCGGTGCGGCGGGCCGGTGAGCACTGGCCGGCGGTCGCCTTCCACGCCGACCTCGACGGGGTGCTCATCCGGGGCGTCGCCGACCGGGTGGCGCGCGCCGCCGCCAACCTGCTGGACAACGCGGCCAAGTTCTCGCCGGACGAGGGTGGGGTGCAGGTGTCGCTGCGGGGCACCGGCGACGGCGCGCTGCTGGCCGTGCGCGACCACGGCCCGGGCGTGACCGGCGCCGACCTCGATCGGGTGTTCGACCGCTTCTACCGCGCGCCGGACGCCCGGCGGGTACCCGGCGCCGGGCTGGGCCTGGCGATCGTCGGCCAGGTGGCGCGCAGCCACGGCGGCTGGGCCAGGCTGGAGCCGGCCGAGGGCGGCGGCACCCGGGCCCTGCTCTGGCTGCCGGCCGCCCCGCGCACGGCGCTCGCGCGCTGAGGGGCTTCAGCTTCTCTTCATTTGTCCGGGCTACAAACCCGTCCCATGCGACGACGACTGTGGTTCGTGGGTGCCGGGGCGCTCGTGGTGGTGGCGGCGGGAGGCACGCTGCTCGTGCTGCGCGGCAGCGGCGACGCGGCGACCACCACGTACATCACCCAGAAGGCGGGCCGGCGGACGGTCGCCGACACGATCAGCGCCACCGGTACCGTCGCGCCGCAGCGGACCCTCGACCTGACCTTCGCCGGTACCGGCTCCTCGGGCGCGAGCGGCTCGTCGGGTGGGACGGGCAGCTCGAACAGCAGCCAGACGTCGAGCTCCACCACGGTCACCGCGGGCGCCACGGTCGTCAAGTCCGTGTCCATCGCGGTCGGCGACCAGGTCAAGGCCGGGCGGGTGCTCGCGAAGATAGACGACAGCGCCCAGCGGGCCGCGCTGTCCTCGGCGCAGCAGCGGGTGACGGCCGCGCAGAACAAGGCCGAGGCATCGGTACCGACGCAGCCCGCCACGCCGTCCGTGCGCCCCGGCCAGCCGACCCCGAGCCCGCAGAGCACGCTGGCCCAGGCCGCCCAGCACCAGTCGGACCTGGCCGCGCTGCAGGACGCCGAGCAGGCGGTCGTCACCGCGAGGGCCAGCCTCGCCGCGACCACGCTCACCGCGCCGGTGGACGGCGTGATCACGGCCGTGAACATCACCGGCGGGCTGCCCGCCCCCTCCGGCGCGGCCATCTCCATGCGGTCCGGGGCGATGGTGCTCACGGCATCCATCACCGAAGCCGACGTCGTGCACGTGCAGGCCGGCCAGGCGGCGCGGGTGGTCTTCACCGCGCTGGGCAGCGCGACCACGGCCAAGGTGGCCTCCCCGCCCACCGCCGCGAACACGAGCAGCGGCAGCAACAGCGTGGTCACCTTCCCCGTCTCGCTGACCCTCGACCAGGCCGTGACCGGGCTGCTGCCGGGGATGTCGGCGCAGCTCGTCATCACGGTGCAGAGCAAGGACAACGTGCTCGCGGTGCGGTCCAGCGCGATACAGGGGCGGCGCGGCCAGTACACGGTGCAGGTCATCCAGAACGGCAAGCCGGTCAGCCGCGCGGTGCAGGTGGGCCTGACCACGTCGACGTACACCGAGATCACCAGCGGGATCACCGAGGGTGAGGAGGTGGTGGTCGGCACGGTCAGCAGCGGCGGCGGGCAGGCGAGCCCGAGCACGCGCGGCGGAGGCGGGGGCTTCGGCGGTGGCGGCTTCGGCGGTGGCGGGTTCGGCGGCGGTGGCCTCGGCAACGGCGGCGGCAACCGCGGCACCGGGGGTGGCGGCAACGCGGGCAACGGGGGCAACGCGGGCAACGGTGGGAACGCGGGCAACGGAGGGAACGCGGGCAACGGCGGTGGCGGCGGTGGCTGACCTGCCCTGGGCCAGCGATGACACGCTCGTCCTGGTACCGGTCGAGCCGGAGCCGGTCATCGACATCGCCGGCCTGACCCGCGAGTACCGGATGGGCACCGAGACGGTCCACGCCCTGCGCGGGATCGACCTCGCGGTGCCGCGCGGCGACTCGGTGGCCATCACCGGCCCGTCCGGCTCCGGCAAGTCCACCCTGCTGCACGTGCTCGGCCTGCTGGAGCGCCAGACCGGCGGCGTGTACCGGCTGGACGGCGTGGAGACCGGCACGCTCACCGACGACGACCGGGCCCGGCTGCGCAACCGGTCCATCGGCTTCGTCTTCCAGAGCTTCAACCTGATCCCCGGCGAGTCGGCACTGGAGAACGTGGCCGCACCCCTGACGTACGCCGGCGTCAAGCGCGCCGAGCGGCTGGCGCGGGCGGCCGCCGCGCTGGACCGGGTCGGGCTGGCCCACCGCCAGCGGCACCTGCCGACCCAGCTGTCCGGCGGGCAGCGCCAGCGCGTCGCCATCGCCCGGGCGCTGGTCACCGATCCGGCCCTGTTGCTCGCCGACGAGCCGACCGGCAACCTGGACAGCCACTCCGGCACCGACGTGCTGGGCCTGCTCGACGAGTTGCACGCGGAAGGGCTGACCATGGTCATCGTCACCCACGAGCGCCGGGTGGCCGAGCACGCCCAGCGCGTGCTGCACGTGGTCGACGGCCAGATCGTCACCCCGGACGACCACGCGGCGGAGGTCTCGTGAGCGAGTGGCAGCGAGCGAGCCATGAGCCCGGTGCCCTGGTGCCTCATGCCGGACCGCAGCGAAGCGAGGTTCCGGAATGAGCCCCTGGGAAGCCGTGCGGATCGCGGTGCGGCGGCTGCGGACCAACCAGATGCGTACCCTGCTGACGACCCTGGGCGTGGTGATCGGCGTGGCAGCCGTGGTCTCCCTGCTCGCCGTCGGGCAGGGCGCGCAGCAGCGGCTCACCTCCCGGATCGCGAGCCTGGGTACCAACCTGGTCTCGGTACAGGCCGGTGCGACGGTGACCAACGGGCTGCGCAGCGGCGCCGGTACCGCCAGCACGCTCACCACCGACGACGCGACCGCGATCGCCGGTGAGCCCGGGGTGCTCGCGGTGGCGCCCGAGCTCACGGTGACCAACACGGTGGTGGTCGCCGGCCGGCTGAACACGACCACCAGTGTCACGGGTACCAACGGCGACGAGGCGCGGGTGCGGGCGTACACGATCGCCTACGGCGCCTTCCTCAGCCAGTACGACGTGGACACCGGCCTGCGGGTCGCCGTGCTCGGCGCGACCACCGCCAGTGACCTGGGCCTGTCCGGCACCTCGGCGCTCGGCAGCCAGATCCTGCTCAACGGGTTGGGCTTCACCGTCGTCGGCGTCTGCCAGCCGAAGGGCGCGGCGGGCATCGGCGACCCCGACGACGTCATCTTCGTCCCGGTGACCGCGGCGGCCGGCCGGCTCGCGCCGATCTCGCCCGGCGGTTCGCTGCGCTCGATCGGCGTCTCCGTCAAGGACCCGAGCCAGGTCACCACGGTCATGACCAACATCGAGCTGCTGCTGCGCCAGCGGCACCACCTCGGCCTGGCCGCCGCCGACGACTTCCGCCTGGCCAGCCAGAACCAGTTGCTGCAGGTGGCCAACGACCAGGCCGCGACGCTGCGCAACTTCCTCATCGGCATCGCCGCGATCGCGCTGCTGGTGGGTGGCATCGGCGTGGCGAACACGATGATGGTGACGGTACGGGAGCGCACCAAGGAGATCGGTACCCGTAAAGCCATCGGCGCCCGCCGGCGCGACATCGGCCGCCAGTTCCTGGTCGAGGCGATCCTCGTGACGCTCGTCGGCGGCCTGATCGGCGCGGCGGTCGGCTCGGGCGCGGCCGCTTTCGTGGGCCGGGCGGTGAACGTTTCCGCGCGCCCGTCGCTGCTGGGCATCGTGATCGGCTGCGGCGCCGCGCTCGTGGTCGGCGCGGTCGCCGGGTACTGGCCGGCCCGGCAGGCCGCCCGGCTGGACCCGGTGGAGGCTCTGCGCTACGAGTAGGTCTCACACGGTGAGCGGGGTACCGCCGCACCCACCTCGGACCACTCCACCCTGATCGTGACCGGGGTACCGGGTACCAGGTCGGCCCAGTCCTCGGTGGCCACCGTGGCCTCGATGCGCCCGGCGACCTCGCCCGCCTCGTCGGGTCCGGCGCCGTGCAGCAGCACCGCGAAGCGGGAACCCCCGTACCGGGCGACCATGTCGCCGCGGCGCATGACGCGGGCCAGCAGCGCGGCCATGCGCTGGAGCACCAGATCGCCGGACAGCCGCCCGTGCGCCTCGTTGACCGCGGCGAGCCCGCCGAGCCGGCAGATGGCCAGCACCGCCGGCTCGCCGCCGGCCAGTGCGGTGGCCACCTGCCTGTCCAGGTGTGGGCGGGTGGACAGGCCGGTCAGCGGGTCGGTGAGCGGGGTGGCGCCGGGCAGCGCGGCGCTGCGCTGCATGTCCTGCTGGTCGATCCGCGCGGCCACCGACTCCACGTGCAGCTCCCGGAGCCGTTCGACCTGGGCGCTGGCGATGCGGAAGGCGCGCCGGTCGGCGGTGTGCGCGGCGGCCGGCCGCCCGGCCGCGAGGTGGGCCAGCGCGCGCAGCCGCTGCGGCTCCGCGCCGCCCAGCGTCATGGGCGCCACCTCGGCACCGTCCAGGAGTGCGATCGCCCGGTCCGCCGCGCGGACCGCGATGTCCAGGCAGACCTCGCCGAGCGAGCGGATGTCCCGGCCACCCTGGCCGCTGCCGGCCCGGTCCAGCAACTCGCGGACGCCGGGCAGGCCAGGGGTGCGCTCGCCGCCGTCAGACCCGAGCGCGGCCAGCCGGGCGGCGGCGTAGCCGTAGGCGCCCAGGCTGCCGGGCCGGATGCCGTCCAGCCCGTCGGGGTGGGCCCGCCCGTGCCAGCCGAGATCGCCGACCACGTCCCGCAGCACCCGCACGCACGCGTCGGTGTCGCCGTGGTGGTCGTGCCACAGCGCCAGCCGCACCCGGATCGCGGGTACCACGAAGTCGGCCTCGGGCAGGCCGGCACCGGCGGCCATCCGGCGCGCCCGCTCGATCGCGGACAGCGCGTACCCGTGCAGCCCGACGTAGGAGTAGGCCATGGCCAGGTCGTGCCAGGCACACGCGA
>JBBWZQ010000169.1:0-5870 GCA_039649115.1 Micromonosporaceae bacterium
GGCCAACTGGGTGAAGGGGCAGGAGCAGTTCGCCGACGGATGGATCAACTGCTTCCACGCCTACCAGGGCCTGGGGCCGGCCGACACGCACTGGCCGATCGCGAAGTTCCAGAAGTACTCGGAGGACGACCTCATGAAGGACGTCTTCGAGGCGGGCTACGTCGACGTCGCGATCTTCCAACCCACGTACCTGAAGGAGTGGTACAAGGACGGTTTCAACACGACCGAGCGCAACGGCGCCCTCGCCGAGAAGCACCCCGGCAGGTTCGTGGTCAACACCCGCTTCGACCCGCGCGACGGCGACCCCGGGCTCGACGAGCTCGAGCGGAACGTCGAGCGCTGGGGGTCGATCGGCGTCAAGCTGTACACGGCCGAGTGGAACAACGGCTCGCGCGGCTGGACGCTCAAGGATCCCGGTGCGTATCGATTCCTGGCGAAGGCGCAGGAACTCGGCATCAAGAACATCCACGTGCACAAGGGCCCGACGATCTGGCCGCTGGACAAGGACGCGTTCGACGTGTCCGACGTGGATCACGCGGCGACCGACTTCCCGGAGCTGAACTTCATCGTCGAGCACGTGGGCCTGCCGCGCATCGAGGACTTCTGCTTCATGGCGACCCAGGAGCCGAACGTGTACGCGGGGCTCTCCGTCGTCATCGGCGGGCTGATGCACGCCCGGCCGAGGTTCTTCGCGAAAGTCATGGGGGAGTTGCTGTTCTGGGTCGGCGAGGACAAGATGACCTTCGGCAGCGACTACGGGATCTGGGAACCCAGGTGGCAGGTCGAGGGCTTCGTCGACTGGGACTACCCGCAAGCCGAGGAGTTCTCCGACTACCCGCGCGTGAACACCGCGACGAAGAAGAAGATCCTCGGCCTGAACGCGGCCCGGCTCTACGACATCGAGGTACCGGCCGAGTGCCGGCTCGACCCCGGTGACGGCACGCCGGCCGCGCGCGACGACGCCCAGCTGGTCGACCGGGCATGACCCGCACCGCGTCGCGGGTGCTCGCCGGGCTGGAGGCGGTGCGCGACCCGGAACTGGACCAGCCGATCACGACGCTGGGCTTCGTCGCGTCCTGCGCCGTCTCCGCCGACGGCGACGCCGAGGTGCACCTGCGGCTGCCGACGTACTTCTGCGCGCCCAACTTCGCGTTCCTCATGGTCGCCGACGCGTACGACGCGGTCTCCACAGTGGACGGCGTGCGCAGCACCGTGGTGGTGCTGGACGACCACTTCGCCGCCGAGGCGATCAACGACGGGGTGGCGGCGCGGGCCGGGTTCGCCCGGTCCTTCGCCGGCGAGGCCGTCGACGAGCTGGACGGGTTGCGCGCCGACTTCCTCCGCAAGGCGGTCATGGCCGGCACCGACCAGGTGTGCCGGCCGCTGCTCGCCGCCGGAACGGAACCCGCGGAGCTGGCCCGCCTCACCCTCGGGGACGTGCCGCCGTCCCGGGACCTGGACCGGCTGCGGCGACGCCGGGCCGAGCTCGGCCTGCCGGCCGGGGACGACGCGGCGCTGCTCATCGATCCGGCGACCGGGGCGACGGTCGGTGCCGGCGCGCTCCCGCTGCACCTGCGGCGGGCCCGCACCACCCGGGTCAGCCTGGACGCCAACACCAGCATCTGCCGGGGCATGCTCTGGCACCGGTACCAGTCCCGAGGGGAAGGGGAGTCATCGTGAGGGCGGTCAGATTGCACGGGTACCACCAGCAGCCCGTGGTCGGAGAGGTACCGGAGCCGACCGTGCAGGGGCCGCTGGACGTGGTCGTGAAGATCGGCGGGGCCGGCGTGTGCCGTACCGACCTGCACATCATCGAGGGCCAGTGGGCGCAGGCGATGAACCCCGGCCTGCCGTACACCCTCGGGCACGAGAATGCCGGCTGGGTGCGTGCGGTCGGCTCGGCGGTGACCAACGTGGCGCCCGGCGACACGGTGATCCTGCACCCGACGCCGACCTGTGGCCTGTGCCGGGCCTGCCGGGCCGGGCAGGACATGCACTGCACCGACAGTTCCTTCCCGGGCCTGTCGCACGACGGCGGGATGGCGGAGTACCTGCTCACGTCGGCGCGGGCGTGCGTGAAGCTGGACCCGCGGACCCAGCCGAAGGACGTCGCCGCCCTCGCCGACGCCGGCATCACCGCGTACCACGCGGTGCGCAAGGCGATCCCGTCCCTCTATCCCGGCACCACGTGCGTGCTGATCGGCGCCGGCGGCCTCGGGCACATCGGCATCCAGTGCCTGGCCGCGCTCACCGCGACCACGATCATCGTGGTCGACCGCAACCCGGAGGCCCTCAAGCTGGCCGAGCAGTTGGGCGCGGCGCACACCGTGCTCGCGGACGGCGGCCAGGTGGCCGCGGTACGGGACCTCACCGGCGGCGTCGGCGCCGACGTCGTGCTGGACTTCGTGGCGGAGCAGGGCGCCGAGGGCGAGGGGTTCGCGATGACCGGCCGGGCCGGCTCGTACTACGTCATCGGGTACGGCGGCGCGCTGCACGTGCCGACCCTGGACATCATCTCGACCGAGCGGAACATCGTCGGCAACATCGTCGGGACCTACAACGAACTGGCCGAGCTGATGGTCCTCGCCCAGGCCGGGAAGGTCACCCTGCACACCCGGACCTACCCGCTCGACGCGGCCGCCGACGCGATCGCCGATCTCGACGCCGGCCGGGTCCGGGGTCGGGCCATCCTCGTCCCCTGACCCGGAACACCACCCGGTACCCCGATCCTCCAGGAGGAACACATGGCCAAAGACCTCCGCTTCGGCGCGGACGCCCGCAACCTGCTGCTGACCGGCGTCGACCAGCTGGCCGAGGCGGTCAAGTCGACGCTCGGACCCAAGGGCCGCAACGTCATCCTGGAGAAGATCACCGGTTCGCCGGTGGTCACCAACGACGGCGTGACCATCGCCCGCGAGATCCACCTGAAGAACCAGTTCGAGAACATGGGCGCGCAACTGGTCAAGGAAGCGGCCATCAAGACCAACGACATCGTCGGCGACGGTACGACCACCGCGACGGTGCTCGCCCAGGCGATCATCCGGGAGGGGATGGGGGCGATCGACGGCGGCGCCAATCCGGTACTGGTCAAGCGCGGCATCGACACGGCGGTCGGCCGGCTGGTGCGGCACCTGCAGAGCGTGACCTACCCGGTGGTGACCGAGCAGGACTACGCGCGGGTGGCCGCCATCTCGGCCAACGACGACGAGACCGTCGGCACGGTGATCGCCCAGGCACTGCACACCGTGGGCGACGGCGGCATCGTCACCGTGGCGGAGTCGGCCGACCACGGGATGAGCGTGGACTTCGTGGAGGGCTTCGAGTTCGACAACGGGTACGTGTCGCCGTACCTGGTGACCAACCCGGCCAGCCTGGAGGCGGTCGTCGACGACCCGTACCTCCTGCTGTGCAGCGAGAAGATCACGAAGGTGCAGCAGCTGATGCCGCTGCTCGACAAGATCATGCGGGAGCCGCGACCGCTGGTCATCATCGCCGAGAACGTCGAAGGTACGGCGCTGAGCATGCTGGTGCACAACCACGTCAACCGGGTCTTCCAGTGCGTCGCCGTCAGGGCTCCCGGGTTCGGCGACCGCCGCCTGCACAAGCTGGAGGACCTCGCCGCGATCACCGGCGGCGCCGTCTACAGTAGACACTCCGGCTTCACGCTGGAGACGATGACACTGCGCCAGCTCGGCCGCGCCGCGCAGGTACGGGTCACCGCCGACCGCACCGCGATCATCGGTGGCGGCGGCTCGCTCGACGACATCGAGTTCCGGCTCGCCCAGCTGCGGGCCGAGCTGGAGCGGGCCACCTTCGGGGTGGACGAGGACGTGCTCACCGAGCGGATCGGGGCGCTGTCCGGCAAGGTGGCCGTCATCAAGGTCGGGGCGCCGACGAACGCCGAACTCCAGGAGTTGCAGCACCGGGTCGAGGACGCGCTGTCCGCCACCCGGGCCGCGATGGCCGAGGGGATCGTCGCCGGCGGTGGCGCCGCGCTGCTGCACGCCGAGGGGGCACTGGACGACCTCGACGTCACCGACGACTACCGGACCGGCGTGGACATCGTGCGCCGCGCGCTGACCGAGCCGGCCTACCTCATCGCGACCAACGCCGGCCACTCCGGCCAGGAGGTGGTGGCGAAGCTGGCGCAGATGGGCCGGGACGAGGGCTTCGACGCGCTGCGCGGCTGCTACGGCAACATGATCGAGATGGGCATCGTGGACCCGCTGCGGGTGGTCCGCTCGGCGTTGCAGAACGGGGCGTCCGTGGCCGGGCTGCTGCTCACCACGAACACCCTGATCGCCGAGGAGCAGACGCCCTGGGGCGGCAGCCGCGCCCTGATGACCGAGTTCGGGCCGCTGGACGAGGGCCTGCACCAACCGTCCCCCGACTCCAGCACCCCGCAGTCCCTCGGCCTGGGCCCCTCCGTGGGCTGACGTATCCCCCCGGGCGGCCAACACCGCGACTTCATCGAAGTCGCGGTGTCCGGAGCGCCCAACACCGCAACTTCAATGAAGTCGCGACGATCGAGGCGCGGGTGAGGTGGGTGGGCATGGAGACGATCGCCGGGGAACCCGGGCTCCGGTTGCCGGCGGCGGTCGGCACCGCAGTCCCCGAACCGAGCGGCCTGCACATCCTGCGGGCCCGGGGCCGCCTGCGCGGTGCGGTGGCCCTGCTCGGCCCGGCGTTCGTCGCGGCGGTCGCGTACATCGATCCGGGCAACTTCGCCACGAACTTCTCCGCGGGCGCGAAGTTCGGGTACACGCTGGCCTGGGTGATCGTGGCGGCCAACCTGACGGCCATGCTCGTGCAGTACCTGTCCGCGAAGGCGGGCATGGCCACCGGCCGCGACCTGCCGGAGCTGTGCCGCGAGCGGCTGCCGCGCCCGGTCGTCGGTGGACTGTGGATCCAGGCGGAGCTGATCGCCATGGCGACCGACCTGGCCGAGTTCGTCGGCGCGGCGGTCGGCCTGAACCTGCTGTTCCACGTGCCGCTGTTCCCGGCCGGTCTGATCACGGCGGTCGTCGCGTTCGCCATCCTCGCCCTCGAACAGCGTGGGTACCGCCGCTTCGAACTGGCCATCGGCGCCCTGCTCGGCATCGTCTTCCTCGGCTTCATCTACGACCTGCTCGCGGTCGGCGCCAGCCCGCGCGGCGCCGCCGCCGGGCTGGTACCGGGCCTGGCCGGGCCGGGCAGCGTCATGCTCGCGGCCGGCATCATCGGCGCGACCGTGATGCCGCACGTGGTCTACCTGCACTCCGCGCTGACCAAGTCCCGGGTGTCCTGCCGCGACGACGCGGAGCGCCGCGAACTGCTGCGCTTCCAGCGTCTCGACGTGATCATCGGGCTCGGCGCGGCCGGCGTCATCAACCTCGCGATGCTGTTCGTCGCCGCCTCGCTGTTCAACCGCGCCGGCCGGGCGGGCGTCGACTCGATCGAGGCGGCGCACGCCGGGCTCGGCCGACTCGTCGGCGGCGCCGCCGCGCTGGCCTTCGCGGTGGCCCTGCTCGCGTCCGGGCTGGCCTCGTCCAGCGTCGGCACGTACGCCGGCCAGGTCGTCATGCAGGGCTTCATCCGGCGGCACATCCCGGTCCTCGTCCGGCGCGGCATCACCATGCTGCCCGCGCTGCTGGTACTGGGGATCGGGCTGCCCGCCACCGAAAGCCTGGTCGTCTCCCAGGTGGTGCTCTCCTTCGGCATCCCGTTCGCACTCGTGCCGCTGGTCCTGCTGACCCGCCGCGCGGACGTGATGGGTACCTTCGTCAACCGCCGGACCACCACCGCGCTCGCCGGCGGCATCGTCGCCACGATCATCGTGCTCAACGGTTACCTGCTGTACGCCACCTTCCTCGGGTAGCGCCGCGTACGCG
>JBBWZQ010000109.1:0-13445 GCA_039649115.1 Micromonosporaceae bacterium
CCGCACATTTCCCCGGCCCGGGCGGCTCACACGCGCTTGTGGACCCGGATCGAGCGCCCGCCCCGGGTGGCCGCGGATCGCGAAGCGCCAGCGGCTCTGCGGCGGCCCGCTCACCAGCCGCGCTGCCGCAGCCAGGCCAGTGCCGCCTCGCCCTGTGCCCGCTGGAAGGCGCGCAGGGTCGGGAATTCAGGCCCGGCCGGCAGCAGCGAGCGGTGCGTGAAGTACCCGGCGGCGGCGACCAGCATGGTCGTCACCGCGTCCGGGTCGGCCACCCGGGCTGGCGGGTAGTCCCGCCACAGCCGCCCCGGGTCACCGGCGCCCTGCATCACCAGGCTGGGTACGGCGAGCAGCAGGTCCACCCAGCCGGCGCCGACGCACACCGACGGCCAGTCCACGACGACCGCGCCGGCGCCGGTGAGGATCACGTTGTCCGCGCGCAGGTCGCCGTGCAGCAGGCTGGTCCCCGCGGCGGCCGCCGGCCACCGCGCCTCGACCACGGCCAGCCGCTCGAGGTGCCGCCACGCCCACGGATCCAGCCGGCCCGCGAGGTCCGGGTCGGCGGCCAGGCTGCGCCAGCCGTTGAGGTCGTCGCGGCAGTACTCCTCGATGGGACGCGCCGGGATCGGGCTCGGGGTCAGCACGTCGACCAGGCGGCCGGCGGTCGTGAGGAACGCGTCCAGCTCGTGCGCGCGCCACGGCTGCGCGGGGTTGGCGCCGTCCAGCGCCTCCGTCATCAACGCCACCCACTCGCCGTCGTCGTAGGACCACAGCAGGCGGGGCGCGGGTACGGTCGCCGGCAGCGCGGCCAGCACCCGCGTCTCCTGGCGGTGCATGCGCACGCTGTCCGCGTTGCGCGCGCGGCTGACCGCCTTGACGAAGACCGATCCGCCGCCGGCCAGGCGCAGCACGGAGGCGAGGCCGGGGGAGAAGCCGCCGGGCTGGCTGGCCGCCGCGACCACCTCGGCACCGGCGGCGGCCGCGACCGCCTCGCGCAGGTGCTCCGGAAGCTGCGTCCAGAGGAGCCTGTTGCGGCCGACCGCCGGTGGTGCGTTCATGCCTCGATGATGCCGGCCGCCCGGGCCCCGGGCACCTGGATTAGTGGCCGGGCTCGCCCACGATGACGCCCCGGCCGTTGGTGGCGAGGTACACGCGGCCGAAGACGCGCGGGTCCCCGGTGATGGCCTGGCCGGTCCAGGCGTACTGGTGCCGGTCGTCGTTCACGCGCACCCAGGTGTGCCCGCCGGTGTCCGAGCGGAAGATGCCCCGCACCCCGCCGATCCTGGCCGTGGTGAACAGGGCCGGGTAGCCGTGCCCCGGTGCCGCCTTGCCGAACCCGACCGCGTCGGCTTCCTCCACCGTGGACAGCCGGGTGAACGACGCGCCGGCGTCGGTGGAGTGCCAGAGCCCGTACGTCAGGCCGGTCTTGCCACCGGCCAGCCACACATCGCCGCGGTGCCCCGGTACCGCCTTGAAGCGCGCGTTCCCGTCGGCCGGCAGGCCACTCGTGACAGTGCCGGCAGCGGCGAAACTCGCCCCGCCGTCCGTGCTCACGTAGAAGGTGCCCGCGACGAACGCGTAGAACAGCGTCGGGTCGACCCGGTCGGACTCGACGGTCGCGCCGGGCGGCACGCCGGTCGACGCGGTCCAGGTGGCGCCCGAGTCGGTGGAGTGGCTGATCGCCGTGCCTTCCGGTGCCCACACGATCCGGGTGCCGTCGGCGCCGAGCGCCACGGTACCGCCGCCGGACCCGCCGGACGGCTCGGTGCCGGCCGGCCGCCAGCTGGTACCGCCGTCGCCGGAGATGCCGAAGTGCGGGCTGCCCGGGCCGTTGAGGCCCACCCGCACGATGACCGACGGCGCCAGCTCCGCGTAGTCGAGGCTGGTGGTCGTCGACATGGTCGGGTCGGCGTACATCTTGCCGCCGGTGTCGAAGTCGGTGTGCACGAAGCCGCCCACGTCGCCCACGGCCGACAGCAGGTGCGCGCCGGACGGCGGGCTGATCAGGTCGAGGACGGCGCACTCCTCGAGTCCCTTGACACTCACCGCGATGTGCACCGTGCCGCCGGTGTCCCAGTCGGTCAGGTTGCCGGAGCCGTAGATGGTGGCGCCGGTGCCGTACAGGAAATGGTCGGAATCGAACGGGTCGATCTCCACCGACTCGGTCATCCAGCCGAGCTTCGGCGCCTGCTCCGGCAGCGGCGGGGTGCTGTTCCAGGTCAGCCACGGTGCGGCGGAGATGTCGATGTCGTACCGGTTGATCCGCTCGGGGTAGGCGCCGATGGTCCACGCCCGGGTCCACGTCGCACCCGCGTCCGTGGTGCGGAAGAAGATGCCGTCGGGCCACCAGGAGATCTGCGTGGCGACCATCAGCGTGCCGGGGTTGCGGCGGTCGATGGTCAGGCCGCTGTAGCCGAAGTAGTCGCCGCCGTCGGTCGACGGTACCGGGCTGATGCGCAGCCACGTGTCGGTCGCGGTGTCCAGCCGCCACACGTCGCCCCTGCCCCCGTCGTAGGGGCCGGAGGCGTCGCTGGTGGCGAGGTAGAGGTACCCGCTGGTGTCGTCGAAGACGGCCTTGTGCGGGAGGTACCCGGTGGGCTGCCCGGGTACCCGGGTCCAGGTGGCGCCGGCGTCGGTGGACCGGTACAGCATGTTGTCCTGGTCGGCGACGCCCACGTAGATCGTGCCGGTCGGGCGCCGGCGGGAGCCGGTGCGCTTGTCGAAGACCGTCCAGAGCACGCCGAGGTTGTCGCTGTTGTACCCGCTGGTGTCGTTGGGGTCGGGGACGAAGTTGCCCGGGTTGCCGAAAGTTTCCACCCGTGCCCAGGTGGCACCGTGGTCGGTACTGCGCCACAGGCCGTTACCGCCGCGCACCCCGAAGTACAGGATGTTGTTGCGGTTGGGGTCGATGGCCAGCCGCTCGCCGATGCCGCGCCCCGGCATGTTCCCGCCCAGCCGGAACGGCAGCGGGCTGACCTGCCAGCTGCGGCCGCGGTCGCGGGAGCGCAGGATGGCGCCGTTGTTGGGGTCCCAGCTCGGGATCGTGTAGGTGCCCACGGCCAGGTAGACCCGGTCCGGGTCGACGGCGTCGGTGGCCAGGCTGAGCACGCCGGTGTATCCCCACTGGTCCCAGCCGACCCAGTCGAGCAACGGCAGCCAGCGGCCCGGCCGGGCGTCCCAGCGGTACGCACCGCCGATGTCGGTGCGGGCGTACACCAGGCCCGCCTCGGACTGGTTGAAGACGATGCCGGGCACGAAGCCGCCGCCCATGATCTCGGCGTTGCGCCAGCCGTAGCGGGACGCCTGGCCCCCGGCCATGGCGGGGGACGCGAGCGCGGGTGTGGCGAGTGCTGCCGCGCCGGCGGTCAGGAGTCCCCGCCGGGAGATGTGTGGTCCTGACATGCGTCAGATTGCACACCTGCGGCAACCCGCCGTCAATAGTTGCCCGACCAAACTAACTGACTAACTAGCCGACTCCTACTTCGACCTCGGGCGTGACGGCGGTGGCGCGGCGGGCCGGCGACCGGCGGGTGGCCAGCACCGAACCGGCGAGCACCAGCGCGAAGCCGATCCCGATGCCGGCCGTGAACGGCTCGTCCAGCAGCAGCACACCCAGCGCCACGGCGACCGCCGGATTGATGTACGTGATGACCGTCGCACGCACCGGGCCCACCTCGTCGATCAGCGCGAAGAACAGCAGGAACGCGACCGAGGTGCACAGCACCGCGAGCACCAGCACGGCGCCCAGCACCCGGGCCGCCGGCCAGTGGCCGGGCAGCTGGACCAGGCCCGCCGGCAGGTAGCCGAGGCTGGTCAGCGCGAGCGAGGCGGCCACCACGCCGAGGCGGGGCGCGCCGGACAGGTGCCGGGCCAGCACGTACGGCCCGACCGCGTACCCGATGGTGACGACGCCGAGTGCGATCAGCGCCGGTACGTCGCCCCCGCCGAGGTCGAGGCCGACCAGGGAGGCCACCCCGGCGAGGCCGATGACCAGACCGAGGAGCCGGCGCGGGCCGAGCCGGTCACCCCCGGTGACCCAGGCCAGCGTCGCGCCGACCAGCGGGATGGCCGCCATCAGCAGCCCGGTCAGCGAACTGGACAGGCGCTGCTCCGCGCTGGACAGCAGCAGCCACGGGACGGCCAGCTCGGCGACGGTGTACACCAGCAGCGGGCGCCACCGGGGGAGCAGCGGCCGCAGCTGGCCGCGCGCCGCGGCAATGGGGAGGAGCAGCAGCGTCGCGATGGCGGTGCGCCAGAACACCAGCGAGGCCGGGGTCATGGCGCCGACAGCAACCTTGATCATCAGGTACGGGACGCCCCAGATCACGCCCATCGCGAGGAACAGCACCCAGCCACGCCGCGACATCCGGTACCTCCAAACCGTCGAGGTGACAGGACCGATTGTGGTCCCCGGTCCTTTCACTGTCTGCCCGGTACGGAGTGACGGAGGTTACAGGCGGTGGTGCACCCAGACGTTCGGCTCGACGTACACCGCCCGGTCCCGGGCGACGTCGCAGAGTACCGGCGTCAACGCGTCCGGTACCCGGACCGGACCGTCCGCGTCGAACGGCAGCCCGGTCCAGGCGCGCCACTCGTCGAGCGTGCCGCTGACCGTCATCGAGGACGGCGCCACGCCCAGCATCCGGCCGCCCGCACGCACGTGCACCCGCAGCCACGGGTCCCGCGGCAGCCCGTCCGGACGGGTGCGGGACACGTACTCGTGCAGCGGCGAGTCAGGGTCCTCGTGCTTGCGGTTCGGGCGCACCGGTACGACCAGGTCGCGGTAGCCCAGGCGCGCGGCGTTGCGCCGTACCGCCCCGAGTACCACTGTGGACACACCGGTCCCACGCATCTCCGGGCGTACCACCACTTCCACCGCGGCCGCGACGGTGCCCGGGCGGCCGGCCAGCAGATCCGCCGCGGCGGCCAGCAGGACCGCGTCGTAGCCCCCGTCGGGCAGCCGGCCGGCGACGCCGTCCGGCCGGTGCAGCGGCAGGCCACAGGCCTTGGCCACGGCGATGTCGGGCGCGCCGGGATGTACGGCGACGAGGGAGAACTGCGGATGTGCCGCAACAATCGTGTCGTACAGTGAGGCCGTTACCGGATCGTGAGACAGGAACTCGGGCCACACGCCGGGGAACCCGTCGAGAAGGGGGGCCAGGTCCGGCCGCTCGGCGAGGTTGGCGACTAACAGGTCCACTGTGGTCCTCCGGGTTGACTGCCCGTCCACGGTATGCCCGGTGTCCGGATGGACACGCGCCGGCGCCCACGAGGTCCGATGCCATTGAATGCTTGACTCATCGCGTCGGCTGCCGATGGGGGGTTGACTTACGGGTGATTCCGGGCGCGGTCGCGGCGGCGCATCCGTCGCCGCGCGCCCGGGTCGGCGGTGGCGGTGCGGAAGGGAGCGCGCGTGTCGACGAGGGCGGCGATGGCCTGTTACGGGCTGTGGATGGCCGTCCTCACCATGGTTTACTACGCGTTCCCGCCCCTGCGCCTTGAGCTCTGGGCGACCATCGGGGTGAGCGCCGCGGCCGCGGTGGCCGCCGGCGTGATGCGCAACCGGCCCCGCCGGCCGGCGCCGTGGCTGCTGCTGGCCGGCGCGCTGCTGTGCTTCGCCGCGGGCGACACGACGTACAACATCCTGACCGACTGGTTGGGTTGGTCCGACCCGTTCCCGTCCGCCGCCGACGCCTTCTACCTGTTGGGCTTCTTCCCGCTGGCCGCGGCCGGCGTGCTGGCCCTGGCGCGCTCGCGGACCAGCCAGGACCGGGCCAGCCTGGTCGACGCGCTGACCCTGACCGTCGGGCTCGGGCTGCTGTCCTGGATCTTCCTGATCAACCCGTACGTGCAGGACCCCCAGCTCTCCATCGTCGAGAAGTCGATCTCGGTGGCCTACCCGCTGTACGACGTGCTGCTGCTGGCCATACTGGCCCGGCTGGTCGCCGCGACGCGCTGGTCGCCGGCGCTGGCCCTGCTCGGCCTCGGCGGAGCCGGCCTGCTGGCCGCGGACGTGCTGTACGGCCTGATGCAACTGCAGGGCACCTACCGCACCGCCTCCCTGGTCGACCTGCTCTGGATCCTCTACTACGCGTGCTGGGGAGCGGCCGCCCTGCACCCGTCGATGGTGCGGTTCACCGAGCCGAGGCTGGTGCGGCGCGGCGGGATCGGCCGGCGCCGGCTGGCCCTGATGACGATGTCGTCGCTGATCGCCCCCGCCGTCCTGTTCATCGAGGCGGCGCGCGGCTCGGTGCGCGACGGCGCGGTCATCGCGCTGTGCTCGACGGTGGTGTTCACGCTCGTGCTGACCCGCCTTTCGGGCGTGGTCGGCGTGCACCGCCAGGCGCTGGCCCGGGAGCGCGGGCTGCGCCAGGCCGGCGCCGCGCTGGTGTCGGCGACCGAGGTGGGCGAGGTGGCCACCGCCGTGCGCACGGCCGTGGCCGAGTTGCTGCCGCCGGACACGCCGCACCAGGTGGTACTGGCACCGGCGGGCACCGGCGACGGCGGGTACCAGCGGGTCTGGTCGGCGCACCGCGGTCTCGCGCAGATCGTCTACACCGGCACGCTGGACGGCGAGCTGGCGGCCGGGCTGGCGGACTTCGAGGTGGCCGTGCGCTGCCCGCTCCTGCCCGAGGACGGCCGGGCCGCCGACCGGCGGGTGGGCCTCCTGCTGGTCGCCGCGGACGAGGGGGTGCTCGTCGCGCTGCAGGGCCCGCTGGAGGTACTGGCCTCGCAGGCGGCCCTGGCCCTGCAGCGCATCGGGCTGACCGCCGAGATCAACCGCCGGCGCAGCGAGGAGTACTTCCGGACGCTGGTGCACAACAGCTCGGACGTGGTGCTCATCCTCGACGAGAACCGCATCCGGTACGCCAGCCCGTCCGCGGCCATCGTGTTCGGCCTGGACGACCTGGAGGACATGGTCCTGGAGGAGCTCCTGCACCGCGACGACCGGGCGCTGGCCGGCCAGATCCTGGAACTGGTGCGCGCCGGGGTGGACCAGCCGGTCGGCGGCGGGGACTGGCGGGTGGTGCGCGCCGACGGTTCCACGGTGCAGGTGGAGGCCTCGTGCCGGGACCTGCGCCGCGACCCGACCGTGGCCGGGCTGGTGCTGACCCTGCGCGACGTGACCGAGCGGCGGCGGCTGGAGCAGGAGCTGACCCACCGGGCCCTGCACGACTCGCTGACCGGGCTGGCCAACCGGCTGCTGCTGCAGGAGCGGGCGGAGCAGGCGATGGTGCGGGCGGCCCGGAGTAGCGAGACGGTGGGCGTGCTGTTCATAGACGTCGATGACTTCAACGTGGTCAACGACACCATGGGACACCAGGCCGGGGACGAGCTGCTGATCGCGGTGGCGGAGCGGATGCTGGCCGTGCTGCGGCCGCACGACACGGCCGCCCGGGTCGGCGGCGACGAGTTCGGCATCCTCATCGAGGACGCGCGCGATCCGTCCGAGGTGGAGGAGCTGGCCGAGCGCGTGGTGGCCGCGCTCGCGGCGCCGTTCTCCGTGCACGGCGCGCTGGTCGCCGGTACGGCCAGCGTCGGCGTGGCCACCAGCGTCGAGGCGGATGACGTGAAGGACCTGATGCGCCAGGCGGACCTGGCCCTGTACGTGGCCAAGGGCGCCGGCAAGAGCCAGTGGCGCCGGTACCAGTCCTCGCTGCACGCCGCGCTCGTGGAGCGGATGGCCACCCGGGCCGCGCTGGAGCAGGCGATCGCCGACGGCGCGTTCATCCTGCACTACCAACCGATCGTGGAGCTGGCCACCGGTGCCACGGTCGGCTTCGAGGCGCTGGTGCGGTGGCAGGACCCGGACCGGGGCCTGGTGCCGCCGGGCGGGTTCATCGACATCGCCGAGGAGAGCGGGCTCATCATCCCGATCGGCGACTGGGTGCTGGAGGAGTCGCTGTCCACGGCGCTGCGCTGGGCGGCGGTACCGGGCGGGCGGCAGCCGTACATCAGCGTCAACGTCTCGGCGCGGCAGTTCCGCACCGCCGGCTTCGCGGACAAGGTGCTCGACCGGCTGCGCGAGTCGGGGCTGCCGGCGCAGTCCCTGATGCTGGAGATAACCGAGAGCCTGCTGCTGCGCGAGGACGAACAGGTCTGGCGGGATCTGGCCGTCCTGCGGGACAGCGGCATCCGCATCGCCATCGACGACTTCGGCACCGGGTACTCCTCGCTGAGCTACCTGCGCCAGTTGCCCATCGACGTCCTCAAGCTCGACATGTCCTTCGTGAGCACGATCACGTCCTCCACCCAGCAGCGGGCACTCGTCGACGGCATCGTCGGCCTGGCCCACACGCTCGGACTGGTGACCACGGCAGAGGGAATCGAGCTGGAGGCCGAGCGCGTGGCGCTGTACGAGATGGGTTGCCAGTACGGTCAGGGATTCCTGTTCGCCAAGCCGTTGAGCTACTCTGATGCGGTTCGCTGGCTGCTCGCCGAGCAGGTCGCCGCTTAGGGAGTAGCACGTCGATCACTGATCCACACATATCCGATCTGCGCCTGCTGCAGGACAACGGCCTTGGCTACGACGCGGTCATCGACGAGGTGCGCGGCCGGCTGCTGCGGATCGGCCACGAATGGTCAGTGGATTTCGCGTCCTGCAACTACCTCGGCTTCGACCTGGAACCGGAGATCATCGCTGCGATCGAGGAGCAGGTCCGCCGCTGGGGTACGCACCCGGGCTGGTCGCGCCTGCTCGGCAGCCCCCGGCTCTACCCCGACATCGAGGAGCGGCTGACCGCGCTGCTCGGTGCTCCCGACACGCTGCTGCTGCCGACCATCACGCACATCCACATGTCGGTGCTCCCGGTGCTGGCGCGCCGGGGCGGGGTGTTCCTGGACAGCCGGGCGCACAAGACGATCTACGACGGCTGCCGGTACGCGCGGGCCATGGGCGCCACCGTGCGGCGCTTCCGGACCGGCGACGCCGAGGATCTGGAGCGGCTGCTGGGCGGCGCGCCGGCCGGCCGATCCCGGCTGGTCTGCATCGACGGCGTCAACAGCATGTCCGGCGACATCCCGGACCTGGCCACGTTCGCGCGGATCTGCCGGGAGTACGACGCCCTGCTGTACGTGGACGACGCGCACGGCTTCGGCGTCATCGGCGAGCGGACCGTGGACGAGACGTCGCCGTACGGGTCGCGCGGCAATTCGGTGGTCCGCCACCAGGGGGAGAGCTACGACAACATCGTGCTGGTGGGCGGGTTCTCGAAGGCGTACTCGTCGCTGCTCGCGTTCGTCGCGCTGCCCACCGCACTCAAGGACGAGCTGAAGACGGCGGCACCCCCGTATCTCTACAGTGGACCGTCGCCGATCGCCTCGCTCGCGAGCGTGCTGGGCGGCTTCGCCGTCAACGAGGCCAGGGGCGACGCGCTGCGGGGCAAGCTGTACCGGCTCACCGCCCGGGTCCTCGCGCACGTGCGCGACCTCGGCGTGACGACGCTGAACCGGCACGGTACCCCGATCGTGGAGCTGCCCGTGCGCGGCGGCGCCGACCTGGCCGCCGCGGCCGCGGTGCTGCGCCGGCACGGCGTCTACGTGACCCTGGCCGCGTACCCGCTGGTGCCGCGGCGCGACGTGGGATTCCGGGTGCAGTTGACCGCGGCCCACGACGACGGGCAGGTGGACCGCCTCAACACCGCGCTGACCGAGCTGGCGCAGGGCGGACTGCTCCGCCCTGCCTGAGCGCTCAGCCAGTGGTGCAGGGAGAGTTGTTGAGCGAGAAGCCGGTCGGGTTGGTGTCGTTGCTCGTCCAGGTGCCCTGGAAGCCGAACGACGCGTTGCCGCCCGGGGCGATCGTGCCGTTGTAGGACACGTTCCCGGCCGTCACCGCCGCACCGCTCTGGGTCACCGTGGCGTTCCAGGCGCTCGTCACCTTGGTGTCACCCGGGAAGGTGAAGGCGAGCGTCCAGCCGTTGACCGCCGCGGTACCGGTGTTCGTGATGGTCACGTTTCCGGTCAGGCCGCCCTGCCACTCGTTCTTCGTGTAGCTCACCCGGCAGGCGCCGCCGGTGCCGCCGGTCGGGGACGGGCTGGGCGAGACGCTTCGCGAGGCCGATGGCGTCGGGCTCGGGCCGCCGCCGCTGCCCGGGTGCAGCTGGACCGTCACCACCGAGTAGGCGGGGATGGTCTGGCTGGTCGCGCTGCCCGTGCTGGCGGACGTGATGGCCGAGGCGTTCTGCAGGTACGAGTAGACCGTGGGTGTCGCGGACGACGGCGTGAAGCCGCTGTACGACAGGTTGACCGTGTACGCGTTGCCGGGATCCTTGTTGACGAACAGCACGTCCACGTCCCCGTTGGTCCGCCTGACCGCGTGCACGGTCAGCAACGACTGGCTGCTCGTCGCCCGGACCAGAGCGTCGCCCGGCACCCCGAGCTTCGTCAGCATCTGGATCCCGTAGTACGGCGCGAACGGCGTCTCCGCCGGCGGCTCGCTGCCCGACGCGTTGGACAGCACGCCCTCGTCGTTGTAGTCGGTCGCGCCGTTGACCGTGGTGGTCCCGTTGGATCCATTGTGGAGGTTCCACCAGTCGACGTTGAAGGCGCCGTTCTCCAGCCAGGTCAGGTAGTTGTCCGGCGCGAACATGGCGGCCGGGTGGGTGTCCTTGTCGATGGTGGAGTTGGTCTCCGTGACGGCGATGCCCACGTTGGCCGCGTTGCTGCCCGAGAACTGGTTGATCAGCGAGCGCAGCGTGCTCGTGATGCCGCTGATCTGTGCCGGCTTGGTGAGCAGGTCGGCGGGGCTGCTCCCGCCCGGGTACCAGTGCACCACCACGAAGTCGATCCGGCTGCCGGCGATCGACATGACCGTGTGGTTCCAGTCCGCGCTGTCACCCGGGCCGGTGATCCCGTCCGGCCAACTGCCCGGCGTGGTCAGCACCGCGCCTATCTTGATGCTGGAGTCGACCGCCTTCATCGCGGAGACGAACTGCACGAGGTTGTTGGCGTACGTGGTCGCGCTCTTGCTGGCGTGCGTGTCGTTCTCCCACTGGGCGCCGTAGTACCCGTTGCCGTACACCTCGTTGCCGATCTCCCAGTACTTCGCGCCGTAGCCCTTCGTCACGTTGGCGTACCGGACCCAGTCCGCCGCCTCCTGCGGGGTACCGGACCCGTAGTTGGCGATGATGACCGGCTGCGCTCCGGCCGACCGTACCGTCGTCATGTAGGCGTCGAAGTTCGTGTTCGGCGCGACGAACCCGCCGTCGGCGGTGTTGGTCTGCCAGTGGTAGATGTCGGCGAAGGAGCCACCCGGGTAGCGCACCGCGCCGATGCCCGCGTTGCGCAGCAGGCCCGCGATGGGTGCGTCGTTCATCAGGCCGTCGTACACGGCCACGTTCATGCCGAAGGCGGCGGCCGGGATGGTGGCCAGCGCCTGGCCGGCGTTGACCGAGACGGTCGCCGATACCGCGGCGGACGCGGGTGTGGTGACGATGGCGGTCGCCGTGACCACGCCGAGGGTCGCCGCGGCGATCAGAGCGAGTGCGCGTATCCGGCGCCGGGTGGACGTCCCGAGGCTCATGGTGGACTCCTGATTCAGATCGTGGGAGCCCTCCCATGCTCGACACCAATATCGACCGATGTCAAGACGATCAGAGACTTCGACGGTAGATTCGACCATGCCCACCCGCCAGTTCGACACTTGGGCGCCGGACGCGGTCAACTGATTGCCGAGCACGGGGTCCCGAGCGGATGGGCGAGGTCGTCGCGGGCCACGCGCCAGCCAGGCCAGGTGCGGGGACAGCGCATCCGGCTCGGGGTACGCCCGGTCAGCGCGGTCGGCCGCCCGGCAGCGCCAGTTCTCGCCGCCCCCCAAGCAGATCCACAGTGGACGGTGAGGGGTCGATTCCGTGGAATGGCCGCCTGCCGACACGTGCTCTCAGCTAACCGGTGGAGCTTGTAGCCGCCTAATCGAAACGCCTGATGGAATACCTCTCACGAGACGTACGACGGCCGGCGCGGGCCGCCGGTTCGCAAGCCCATCACTTGAGCCATACCGGCTATGGATGGGCTTGACTACTCGTCAATTCTTCCATCACATCCCGCACAATCCCTCGCGCCCCAGTCCCATAGACCGCCACGCCCTGCAACTGCTCGAACATCCGGCCGTACAGGCGCAATTCGCGAGGCTGCGTAACTTCAACGCTCGCCGTGGGTGTCTCGACAGCCACCATCGCCTCGTCGTACATCCAGAAGCCGACCGACGCAAAGACAGTACGCGGTGCTCCTGCCGGAATAATGCCGAGGCTGACGCGCTGTAGGGACATTACGGCCAGCACCCGGTCAAGCTGGCCAAGCATGGTATCGACAGTACCAACCTGCGCTCGTATAGCGCGTTCTTCAAGGACGACCAGAAACCGGCGGTCGCCGGTATACAGCACGCGCTGCCGCTCCATACGGGCCTCAATCGCGGATTCAAGGTCGTTCGGCGTGTCCAGAAAGTCGATGAAGTACGACAACATGGCAGCCGAGTAATCGGCGGTTTGGAACAGCCCCGGAATAATGTTGTGCTCGTATATTCGGAATATCCGGGTGCGCTCGTACAGCGGCACCGATGACAGCATGAGCCGCTTCATCCCGGCACGGGTCTGGCGTCGCCACTCCAGGTAAATCGAGTCGATGGCCCGTACCGAGGCGATCAAGTCGGGGATTTCAACCTCGGCCCGGCACACGCGGCAGAGCCTCTTGACGTATTCCTCGGACGCCAGTTGGTTGCCGTGTTCGATTCGGCTCACCCGCGTGTAGTGGCAGCCAATGGCAGTCGCCAACGCACGACCCGTGAGGCCAGCATCCTTGCGGATTTCCCGCAACCGGATGCCCAGGGCCTCACGGGCTTGCTGTGCCGGGCTAGCTGGGTTGGTAGCCACTGTCGGGTATCGACAACTCCCATACGCGCTCGAAGGCGGTAACGCAAAGCTCGATGGCGCTTGACTCGGTGGTTGAGAGGTATTCCATAACCAGGCCGTTGCCCGCGAAAATGAGGAAGACAACCAGCTCGCGGTCAAACAGCCAGAAGTCATTACCAGGTAGGGCCACCGTGGACACCAGGCGCCGGGGCACCCAGCGGATGTCTTCGCCGGCATCAACGTAGAGGTGTGTGTCCTTGAGCACCCAATGCTGATACTCGGACACCGGCTCAGAGACGATACGGGCACGCCGGAAGGTCTTGCCAGCGGCAGTGCCGGCGCGCACCGTGTTGAACCAGTCTTGCAGCCAGTCGAGGTCGTCCGGCTCGCCGTTCAGCCACTTGCGCAGGTGCGGCAACTCAACCGCCGTGCCGTAGGCGTCGCGCATCTCCAAGTGGAGCGCCTCGCGCTCGAACGACGTGAACAATCGGTCGAGCTGCTCGTAGCTGATGCTCTCCACTTACCCTCCGATGAGCGCCGCAATGGCTGAACGGCTGACCACCACGCACGTTTCGTCATCCGGGATGCGCATCTGGCCGAGCG
>JBBWZQ010000172.1:0-3400 GCA_039649115.1 Micromonosporaceae bacterium
ACGTTGTGCGTGTGGCCCGTCTGATTGCGAGTGATCTTGCGAGTGCCAGAACCGCCCTGCGAGTCGTCATCGCGGACCCCGATCGCAAATCGTTTGCCATCGCCGATCGAGGGGCGAAAGGGTGCAGGCATGGACCTTCGCATCCAATGCGTGTGTATCGATACGACCGATCCTGCCCGGCTGGCGGATTTCTGGCAGGCTGCGCTGGGGTGGCGGCGTACACATGACAGCGACGAGGAGGTCGCGCTGGAGCCGCCCGCCGGCAGCCGCGAGGACGGAGTCGTGCCCGACTTGCTGTTCGTACGCGTTCCTGAGGAAAAGGCGGGCAAGAACCGCCTTCATCTGGACCTGCGGCCGGCAGACCAAGCGACCGAGGTTGCCAGGCTCGAAGAGCTCGGGGCGCGGCGTGCCGACGTGGGACAAGGCGCCGACGTGGGGTGGGTGGTGATGGCCGACCCGGACGGCAACGAGTTCGACGTGCTCCGGGCACTGACGCCTGAGCAGCTTGCTGGGAGCTGATCGCGGCGCCAGACGCACATTCGCCGGGCCTTAGCGGCAGGGCCTGACGAGCACCGGGTTGGCACTGTCCACGCGAAGGTGGCACCTAGGACAGCGCTGCCGCAAGGTCGGTAGCGGCCTCAAACGCGGCAGCCGCCCGTTGGGCTTCGCCCGTGCTCAGCGCGACACGGTCGACGCGGGCCAGCATCTCGGCCGCCGTGGCCGGTTCGTGCAGCACCATCGCAATCTCAGCGCGGTAGACGAGAACCTCCACCAACGCGACCGGGTCGTCGCCTGCCTCGGGATGGGCCAACGCACTGTCAAGAATCCGAGCCGCCTGCCGGGCGTCACCTCTGGAGTCGGCCTGCACGACGGCGTTCGCCATCGCCTTGGCCAGCCGCCCAGCCGGCGCCGACGTGGGGCCGGCCGCCGCATTCTGGGTGACGCGGATCCAGTTGCCGCCTGGGTCGATGACGCTGAACCCGCTCAGCCCGTCGTAGTTCTTCCGCGCCCGGGGCCTGGTCATCCGCGGCGTCCCGGAGACCAGCACCTTGCCGTACGCGACGCGCATGCCCGCCGCGAAAGCTTGGTACAGCTGCCCCGTGTCCGAGGTCAGCACGAGACACGAGCCGTAGGACTGCTCCGGGTCAAACCCCGCGATCTCGAAGAAGTGCAGATGCAAGTCTTCACGTTGCAGCGCCACGTACGGGTTGGGCTTGCGCTGCTTGTACGTGGTGTGGAAACCGAGCACCTTGTAAAAGGCGACGATGTCGTCGATAGACGCGCAGGGCAGCAGGGGAACGGTTACCTCGTTGGTCACCCGTACTTCGTAACCGTCGTGAATGGTCGCCCGCACATGGAAATAGCCGATCGTCGTCCGCAGACGACCGAACGGCCGATACGACGCAAGCTGTGCTGGTAGGGCAGCGGCTCTCGCCCCAGCCTCCACCGGGTAGGCCTACGACCCCGGACCCGGCCGCTTCGAGGGCGACGGCCGACGGCTCACACCAAGCACCCCCTCGGGGACGCCAGCCGGATCAGGTCGTGTTCGGTGCTATTCGGACTTGCCGCAGTTCCGGACCAAATGGCGGTCATAACGCCAGCGCTCGTCAGATTTGCCGACCTCCGCAATCCGTAATAGATGGTAGCGAGTCCAGCCATTCGGACGGACCACAGTCGCTGTTCACGCCAAGTATGGGGCGAGGGCTTGTGCGCTCCGCTGGACCCAGGCAAGTATCCCCCTGCGGAGGCCGAATCTTAGCGGGGAATGGTCGAATGAACTCGGGAGGACCATGAGAGCCTAGTGTTTCGTGATGCCGGTGATGTCATGCGGCGCGCACGGAAATCGCGCGGCAGGCCGCCCGGTCAGCCGGATTGCGAGAGCCTGCGCCACCTGCGCCGCCGCACCGGCCGTGATTGCAGGACCCCCGGAAAGACTCGCCGGGTGGAGCGAAGCTGCCGAGGTCGCGGAACATTCATAGGCGCGCGGCAACAATTGCGGAGTCACCGATGGCTTGCGCCATGCGCAGGCCAATGTGTTCCGTATTTCGGTCGCGCCCGATCCCCCATGGAATGGGGGTCGTATCTTTCCGCAGCTGATTCATCCAACCAGATCGACCGATCACAGGAGAATACATGATATTGAACCGACGCACCGCACGACCGCCGCGCGTGCGCGCATTCATACACAGGTCCATCGCAGTCTGCGCGGTCGCCGCCCTGCTCGTGCTCGGGCTGCAGGCGACCGCCAGCGCAACATTGAACGTTCTCACCCCGGACCCCACGACGCCGGCCACCTTTGTGGGTCACGGTGGGTACTCCGCCGACGGCCTCGGCCAGAACCAGGTCGGCGGCACGGTACAGGCGCAGGTGCCAGCCGGCTCGACGGTGGTCAAGGCGTACCTGTACGGCACCTACAACGGCAGCGATCTCAACCTCGCGGTGGAGCAGCGCACCCTCGACTTCGACGGTACGACCGTGGTACTGGGTACCCTGGCCAACTCCGAGGTCGGTAACTCGGGCCTCATCACGGCCCGGGCCGAAATCACCGCGCAGGTCTCGGCGAAGGTCGGCACCGGCGGAGGGACCACCGATTTCGCCGTCAACAGCGACCCGCCGTCCCTCGACGGTGTCGCCCTGGTCGTCATCTACGCCAACCCGGCCTCCCCGTTGGTGACCGTCGCGGTGCTGGACGGTGGTTCGAAGCAGGCGGGCGACACGGTGACGTTGAACTTCGCCGCTCCGCTGAACACGTCCACCCCGGGCTTCGCCGCGGTGCTCTCCCTCGGTAGCGGCTTCAGTTACCAGGGTATCGCCGGTCATGACTGCGGTGGCGGCCAGTTCTCCACTGTGGACGTCAATGGCAGCCGCCTCACCAGTTGCGCCGGAAACTACGACGACGGTCTCGGCGAGGACGGCGCCCTCATCACTGTGGGTGGCGTCGGCGACAGCCTCGACAATCCGGCTGATCCCACCACCCAAGGTGGCACCGACGACGAGTTGTACAACCTCACTCCGTTCGTCCACAATGGCGATTCCTCGTTGGTCCTGCAGACCGCCAACCCGTCCGGTGATGACAACCTGTTCCTCGCGGTCGTCTCCATCACCGCCATGGCGACGGTAACGACCGAGATCTGCAACAACGGCCTCGACGACGACGGGGACGGCCTCATCGACAAGGCCGATCCGGACTGCAACCAGCCACCGGCCGCTGACAGCCAGACGGTGACCACCACACAGGACACCGCCAAGGCGATCACCCTCACCGGCAGCGACCCCGACGGCGACACCATCAGCTACACCGCGACCAACCCCACACACGGCACGCTGTCCGGCACCGCACCCAACCTCACCTACACCCCCGACACCGGGTACAGCGGACCCGACAGCTTCACCTTCACCA
>JBBWZQ010000125.1:0-25156 GCA_039649115.1 Micromonosporaceae bacterium
CCCGACGGCGACACCATCAGCTACACCGCGACCAACCCCACACACGGCACGCTGTCCGGCACCGCACCCAACCTCACCTACACCCCCGACACCGGGTACAGCGGACCCGACAGCTTCACCTTCACCACCAACGACGGCAAAGCCACCTCACCACCCGCCACCGTCACCATCACCGTCACACCGGTGACGCCCCCCTCGCAGTGTGCGTCCCCGGCTCCCCAGGTCGACAAGGTCGTGTGGGCCGACTACGGCCATCCGCAGCGACGGTTGGTCTCGCCGAAGCTCAGCACGTCTCAGGGCGGCGCACTCATCCTCGCCTTCGTGGCGGCCGATGGTCCACGGCACGCCACCCAGCGAGCCGTCAGCGTCTGGGGTGGCGGACTGACCTGGACCCTCGCGAGGCGCTCCAACACGACGTGGGGGACGACCGAGGTCTGGCAGGCGTACGCCACATCGCGGTTGACCGGTGCCGTGATCACGGCGAAGCTGGCCAACCCCGGCTACGACGGCTCGATCACGGTGGCGGCGTTCACGGGTGCGGCCGCCAAGGTCGGTGCGACGGCCGCGGCTGCCGGACTCAAGGCAGCCCCGACCGCGACGGTGAAACCGACCCGGTGCGACTCGCTGATCTGGGCCGCGGGTCATGACTGGACGTCGGCGAAGAAGCCGGTGCCGGTCGCCGGTCAATCGATCGTGCACAGCTTCATCGACCGGAGGGTGTGCGACTCCTTCTGGACGCAGCGGGTCAACACCCCCACCGGCGTACTGACGACGCCGGTCACGGTCCGCGCCACGGGACCGGTCAAGGACAGGTGGACCATGGCCGCGGTGGAGATACCTGCCGCGTGATCGACGGGGCCCCGTGACCAGTCCGATGGTCACGGGGCTCCACGCCATGGTTCATCCGTTAGGCACCTGGTTCAGAACGTTTGTGATACTTAGCATGCTGAGATGCGCCTTACAAGTAATCTCATGGGTATTGTCCGGCCAGGGTGGCGGATCGGCGTGCTCGCCGCCGCCACGGTCGCGGCCACGCTGACCCCCGCGACAGGGGCCGCCGCGGCGATCGTCGCCCCGACGCCGGACCATACCGTGGGCTTCGACGGCATGGTGCTCGCGAGCACATACGTCGGTTCGACCGTGTACCTGGGCGGGGAGTTCCAGAACGCGATCGTGGCAGGCAGGAAGGTGCCCCGCAGCCACCTCGCCGCGGTCGACGCGCGTACCGGCGCGCTGCTGCCGTGGGCGCCCAGCGTCAACACCACCGTGCGCGCGATGACCGCGGCCGGATCCTGGCTGTACATCGCCGGTGGCTTCAAGACGGTGGGCGGGCAGGCCCGTCCCGGTCTGTCCAATGTGGATCTGCGTACCGGCGTGGTCGGCCCGCTGCACCACACCCTCCTGGGTATCGGGTACGCACTGGCCAACGGGGCCGGCCGGCTGTACCTGGGCGGCCGGCTGACCCGCGTCGACGGTCGGCCGGTACGCAACCTGGCCGCCTTCAGCCTCGCCAGCGGCGCGATCGACACGAGGTTCCGGGCCACGACCGACGGCAAGGTCGAGGCCCTGGCGACCGGCGGCAGCCGGCTGTACGTGGCGGGCCGGTTCCAGTCCCTCGACGGTGCCGCCCGTGCCGCCCACCTGGGGGCGGTACGGGCGAGCGACGGCCGGCTGGACACCACCTTCCACGCGTCCGTCCCGTACTGGGCCTCGTCCATCGCGCTCGGCCCGGGCATGGTGTACGCGGGACTGGGCGGGCCGGGCGGCCGGACCATCGCGTACCGGATGGATGGCAGGCCACTGTGGACGGCCACCACCGACGGCGACGTGCAGGCGCTCGCCTACCTCGACCGCGTCGTCTACGTCGGCGGCCACTTCGACCGCGCCTGCTCCCGGCCGGTCGTGGCCGTCACCTCCTGGTGCCTGGCCAGCGTCCAGTCCCGGGGGAAGCTGGCCGCACTCGACGCGGCCACCGGCCGGCTGATGCCCTGGAACCCGCGGGCCCACGGCGTGTACGGGGTCACGACGATGAGCGCGGACCGGCTGCTGCGCAAGCTCGCGGCCGGCGGCCAGTTCAGCACCGTCGGCGGCGTGGCACATCCGTACTTCGTGCAGTTCAGCGTGCGGTGAAACGCGGGACCTACGGCCGCGGCTCGTCGAGCACGGTGCGCACCTTGCGCAGCAGGACGGACTCGGAGAACGGCTTCTCCACCAGGGTGACGCCGTCATCCAGCGTGTCCTGGGTGGTCAGCACGGGATGGGCGTAGCCGGACATGTACAGCACGCGGACGGCCGGCCGCATCTCGGCGACGCGCGCGGCCACCTCCTTGCCGAGCATCTGCGGCATGATCACGTCGGTGAGCACGAGGGCGATGTCGACCGCGCTGTGCTCGACGATCTTGACCGCCTCCGGACCCGAGGCGGCCGTGATGACCTGGTACCCGTTGCGGGTCAGGATGCGGCGGGTGACCTCGCGCATGGCCTGTTCATCCTCGACGACCAGCACCGTCTCGCCGCCGCCGAGCCGGTGGACGGTGCTGGGCTCCGCCGCGGGCGACACACTCCCCACGGCCTGGTCGGTCGCGGGCAGCAGGGCGGTGAGAGTGGTGCCGGCCCCCGGCACGGACCGGATCTCCGCGGCGCCGCCGGCCTGGGTGATGATGCCGTACACGGTGGCAAGACCCAGGCCGGTCCCCTGCCCCTTGGGCTTCGTGGTGAAGAACGGCTCGAAGACGCGGTCGGCGATCTCGGGCGGGATGCCGCCGCCCGTGTCCGACACGGAGAGCCGGACGTGGCGGCCGGGGACGAGGCCGACGTGCGCGGACGCCGCCCGGATGTCCAGGACCTGGTTGCCGGTGTCGATCCGGAGGGTACCGCCGCCAGGCATCGCGTCCCGCGCGTTGACGGCGAGGTTGACCAGCACCTGCTCGATCTGGCCCGGGTCGGCCACCGCGGGCCACAGGTCGGCGGCCAGCACGGTGACCAGTTCGATGTGCTCGCCGAGGGTACGGTGCAGCAACTGCTCGACCTCCGCCACCACGTGGTTGAGGTCGAGCACCTGCGGGCGCACCACCTCCCGCCGGCCGAAGGCGAGGAGTTGGTGGGTCAGCTGGATGGCCCGTTCACCGGCGCGCTGGATCTGCGCGATGTCGTCGCGGACAGCCTGCCAGCGCGGATCCTGCCCGGCGGGCGCCAGCACGGCGACCTCCTCGGCGACGAACGCGCTGTAGTTGAGCATCACGGCCAGCAGGTTGTTGAAGTCGTGCGCGACTCCCCCAGCCAGCTGGCCGAGGCTCTCCAGGCGCTGGGACTGGTGCAGCTGAGCCTCCATCTGTTCGCGTTCGGCATGCGCCTTGAGGCGTTCCCGTTCGGCCTGGGCCTCCAGCCGCTCGGTGACGTCCCGGATCGCCGCGGAGACCACCAGGCCGTCCTCGGTCTGCAGGGCGGACAGGCTGATGTCGGCCGGGAACTCGGTGCCGTCGCTGCGCCTGCCGACGAGCTGCTTGCCGGCGCCCATCGGGCGGGGTGCCGGGTCCGCGAAGTACCGGGTGCGGTGTCCGGGGTGCAGCGGGCGGGCCGACTCCGGTATGAGGATCTCGATCGGCTGGCCGAGCAGGTCCCGCCGGCGGTACCTGAACAACCGCTCCGCCTGGGTGTTGACCAGCACGATCCGGCCGTCGGCGCTGACCCCGACGATCGGGTCGGGTGCCGCCTCCAGCAGCCCCTGGAACTTCGCCTCCGCGCGTACCCACGCGGTGACGTCCCGGACCGCGGCGGCCACCAGCATCCCCTGCCCGGTCTCGATCGGGGACAGCGAGATCTCCGCCGGGAACCGGCTGCCGTCCTTGCGCCGCCCGGCCAGCCGCGTACCGGCGCCCATCGCGCGCGCATGCGGATCGGCGAGGTACCGCGACCGGTGCCCCGGATGGGTGTCACGCACGTCCTCGGGCACCAGGATCTCCACGGACCGGCCGATCAGCTCTGTCCGCGCGTACCCGAACAGCCGCTCGGCCTGGGCGTTGACCAGCGCGATGATCCCCTGCGGGGTGACCCCGATGATGGCATCCGGCGCGGCCTCCAGCAGCCCCGCGGAGATCGCCTCCACCGGCGCGCCGTCCGGGTCCGGGGTCGAGACCGGATCCGCTGCAACCGTTGACCAACCAGGCTGGGTATCCACAGTGCCGGCACCATCCTGAAGATCACGGTGGAAACACAAAAGAGCAGCTCAAGGGTACCGCCACAGCTGAGCTGGCGGGACCGATCGCCGATCGGGCAGGCGTGCAGGCGAATACTTCTCATGACCGGCGTCTGCCGCGGGCGAAACGCGCTGGCGGCTGCGGCCGCGCCTGTGGTCGGCTACCGGCATGCCGCACTTCGCCTCGTACGACGGGACGAGCCTCGCCTACCACCAGTCCGGCTCCGGTGAGGTGCTCGTCTGCCTCCCCGGCGGCCCCGCGCGAGCGTCGCGCTATCTCGGCGACCTCGGTGGTCTCTCAGCCCACCGCAGACTCGTCCGGCTCGACCTGCGGGGCAGTGGCCAGTCGGCGGTACCGGACGATCCCGCCACGTACCGGTGCGACCGGCTGGTGGATGACGTCGAGGCGCTGCGCGAGCACCTCGGCTCGGTGCGGCTGGACCTGCTCGCGCACTCTGCCGCGGGCAACCTCGCGATCCTGTACGCCGCCCGCTTCCCGTACCGGCTGCGCCGCCTGGTGCTCGTCACGCCCGGCTGCCGCGCGGCCGGGATCGAGGTGACCGACGAGCAGTGGCACGCGGCGATGGCGAAGCAGTCGGCACAGCCGTGGTACCCGGACGCGTACAAGGCGATCATGGCGTGGGACGCCGGCGAGGACACGCAGGAGAACCGCACCCGGGCCGCGCCGTTCTTCTACGGGCACTGGGACCGGGCCACGATCGCGCACGCGGGCGCCGACTTCGAGGAGCGCGCACCGGCCGCGGCAGCGGGCTACTACGGGCAGGACGTCTTCGATCCGGAGCGCGCCCGGGCCGGTCTTGCCGAGGTGACGGCTCCCGTGCTGGTCATGGCCGGCGGACTCGATCTGGCGCCGGCGCCCGAGACAGCCGCCGAGCTGGCGGAGTTGTTCCCCGGCGGCCGGCTGGCCGTCGAGCCGGACGCCGCGCACTATCCGTGGATCACCCATCCCGCGGCATTCGTACGGACCGTCGAGGGCTTCCTGAGCTAACGCAAGCCATGCGAACATATGTTCGATGACATGGGACGCGAGCATCCTGCACGCCGACCTCGACTCGTTCTACGCGTCGGTCGAGCAGCGGGACGACCCGTCCCTGCGCCGGCGGCCGGTGATCGTCGGCGGTGGCGTGGTGCTCGCCGCGAGCTACGAGGCGAAGGCGTTCGGCGTGCAGGGCGGCATGGGTGGCAGCCAGGCCCGCCGGCTGTGCCCCCAGGCGATCGTCGTCCCGCCCCGGATGGGCGCGTACTCGGCGGCGAGCAGGGCGGTCTTCGAGGTGTTCCGGCACACCACGCCGCTGGTCGAGGGGATCTCGATCGACGAGGCGTTCCTCGACGTCGGCGGCTTGCGGCGGGTCTCCGGTACGCCCACCGAGATCGCGGTGCGGCTGCGCGACGACGTGCGCGAGCGGGTCGGGCTGCCCATCACGGTGGGCGTGGCGACGACCAAGTTCCTGGCCAAGGTGGCCAGCCGGGTGGCCAAACCGGACGGGCTGCTCGTGGTGCCGGCCGGGCGGGAGCTCGAGTTCCTCCATCCGTTGGCGGTCGAGCTGCTCTGGGGCGTGGGCCCGATCACCGCCGGCAAGCTGCGCGACCGGGGCATCCACACGGTCGGCCAGGTCGCCCGGGTAGCCGAGGAGCGCCTGATCAGCATGCTCGGCCAGGCCGCCGGGCGGCACCTGTACGCGCTCGCGCACAACCGGGACCCGCGGCGGGTGCACGTGGGCCGGCGGCGGCGCTCCATCGGTTCGCAGCGCGCGCTGGGCCGGGGCCCGCGGTCGGTCGAGGACCTGGACGCGATACTCGCCGGCCTGGTCGACCGGGTCACCGGCCGGATGCGCAAAGCGGGCCGGTACGGGCGCACCGTGGTGCTCCGGCTGCGCTTCGGGGACTTCACGCGGGCCACCCGGTCGCGCACCCTGTTCCGGGCAACGGCGCAGACCCAGACGATCCTCGGGACAGCGCGCGAGCTGCTGGTCGCGGCCACTCCCATGATCGAGCAGCGCGGGGTGACGCTCGTGGGAGTGGCGGTCAGCGGGCTCGACGACGACACCGTGCAGCTGGAGCTGCCGTTCGACCGCCATGACGCGGTCGCCTTGGACGAGGCACTGGACGCCATCCGCGACCGGTTCGGCTCGCGGGCCGTCACCCGCGGCGTGCTGCTGGGCCGCGATCTCGGCCCGGCCGTCCCGATGCTGCCCGACTGAGCACCGGGATCCGCGCGGGTAGCCTGGACCAGGTGTCTCTGGGCGGGGTTGTTGACGACGTCACGACGGCACTGCGCGACGCGGCAACGGTGGACGACGCCTGCCGGCGTGCGGTGGACGCCGTCGGCCGGCACACCGGCGCGATGATCGCCGCACTGCTGCACGTACACGATCATCTTCGTTGTGTCGCGGCGGCCGGCGCCTGGTCCGTGTTCTCCTCGGTGCCCACCGACGCCGGCGTCGTCGGCCGGGTCTACCGGACCGGCCAGACCGTCACCCTGTCCGACGCGACGCAGGACGGCGACTACGTCTCGCTCGCGGCCGTGGCCTCGACGGAGATCTGCGCGCCGCTGCTCGGCGGCGACGGGCGACCGATCGGGGCGCTGAACCTGGAATGGACCAAGCCCGCGCAGCCGGAGCCGGGTTCTGGCGGAGGCGACCACGGCCTGGGCAACACCGGCCGAGCGCAGCCGGAGCCGGGTTCTGGCGGAGGCGAGCACGGCCTGGGCAGCACGGCGCTCGACCTCCAGGGCTGGCGCGCCGCGGTGGTGGAGATCGCGAGGCGGCTCAGCCAGCGCATCGTCGAGCTGGGCGGCCCGCCCGCGGAGGCGGCTGGCGAGCAGTTGCTGCGTCATGCGCTGTTGATGACCAGCGCCGGTGACGAGCAGGAGCTGCTGCGGCGCTCGCTGACCGCGGCGCGCGCGGTGTCCGGCCTGGCCACTCCGCTGCTGGTGCTCACCAACCAGCTGGGCACCCGGGCCTGCCTCGACCCGGCGGCGCCCACCGAGCTGGGCGGGCGCCTCGCCGCGTTGGCGCCGGTGGTGCTGGCCCGGATCGCGCTGCGCGCCCGCCGGCACGGCGCGTCGTACACGCTCGGCGACCCGAGCGAGCTGGACACGCAGGGCTTCGAGGCGCTGACCGCGGTGGGCGTCCGGTCGATGATCACGGTTCCGGTGGGCCCGGCCGGCGAGCCGGACAGCGGCGTGCTGTTCGTGGTCGACGACGCGGTCAGCCGGCCGACCGCGGCCACGGTCAACCTGCTGGAGCTGCTCGCCGCACAGGCCTGGACCAGCCTGGACCGGCTGCGCACGCTGTGGCGGCTGCGCGAGCGGGCGATCTGCGACCCGCTCACCGGGCTGCGCCACGTGGGGCCATTCGACGAGCGGCTGGCGGCGGCGGAACCGGGCCGGACGGCCCTGCTCGCCATCGACGTCGATCGCTTCAAGCACATCAACGACACGTACGGGCACCAGGCCGGCGACCGGGCGCTGGTGGATCTCGCCGCGACCCTGCAGAACGCGCTGCGGGCACAGGACGAGCTCTACCGCATCGGCGGGGACGAGTTCGCGGCCGTGGTCGAGGTGCAGCGGCTGGAGGAGGCGACCGGGGTGGCGCAGCGACTGCTCGCGGCCGCACGGCGGATCGGCTACCCGATCAGCGTCGGCGTGGCGCTGCAGGTGAAGGGCGAGACCCCGAAGCAGGCCCTGCGCCGCGCCGACATAGCGCTCTACGAGGTCAAACAGACAGGGCGGGATGGGGTACGGGTGGCCGCGGCGCGCCCCGCCGCCGATGTGGCATAAGCCACACGATCTCGTGGAAATCTCCGCGGGCCGCCGTGGCGTTGTGCATATCGCTGGTGTGCTCCGTGTCCCCGGGCCTCACCTATTAATTGCCTCCGCGGAATACCGCAGACCCACAAGGTCGGGCTGGAGCCGCGTTGCGCCTTTCGCCGCGAGGCGACCGGCACATCAGCGCCCTCGTGGCGCCCCGCCGCATCGTCGCGGCGGGGCGCTTCGCTATGAGATCCGTTCCAGCTCGGCGAGAGCCCGGTCCAGCAGATCGGCGAAGTCTTCCTTGCCGCCACCCTCGACCCAGGTGAGAACCGAGGCGAGGGCGGCGCCGAAGAACGCCCCGGCCAGTACGCGCAGCCGGAAGTCGTCGGTCGTGAGCCCCAGCCGGGCGGCCAGTGCCCCGCCGATCATGTCGAACTGGCCGGTCAGGCTGTCCAGAGTGCGCATGCGCAGCGCCGGTACCGACAGCGTCAGCTTGGTCCGCTCGAAGATCCTCGCCCGCTCCGCCGCGTCGATCGCGCCGAACGCCTGCCGCAGCGCGTGCCGCAGCGCCGCGATCGGACCCAGGTCCTTCGGCGCCTTGGCGAGCAGGTCCAGCAGGATGGGGTCGTAGTCGTCCTCCAGCACGACGTCTTCCTTCGTCTTGAAGTACCGGAAGAACGTGCTCGGTGAGATCTCCGCCGCCGCCGCGATCTGGTCGACCGTGGTCTGCTCGTACCCCTGCTCCTTGAACAGCCGCAACGCCTGCTCCTGGATCAACCACCGGGTCTTCTGCTTCTTCCGTTCACGCAAGCTGGGCGAGCTCATGCCCGGCCTCCGCTACGCTCCGGCACGGTGATGAGGCACCGGACGCACGGTGCCGGCTGATTCGCTCGCTGCCACTCGCTCATGATGCGATTGTTCCTCCACCGGGGCCGCCGGCGCTCGCGCGGGCAGCAGCGCGGCGCCGAGGACCGCGCCGGCCAGCGCCACCACCGCGCAGACCACCAGCACGATGTCCATCGCGTGCAGGTAGGCCGCCTGGCCGGCGAGCAGCAGCGCCGGGTCGTGCAGCCGGGCCGCGGCCCCGGCCGCCGCGGCGACCGAGTCGTGCGCGACGGGCGGCGCCGAGGCCGGCAGCCGGTCGCTGTATGCGTTGGCGAGCACGCTGCCCAGGATGGCCACGCCGAGCGCGCCGCCGACCTGCCGCATCGTCATGGTCACCCCGGTACCGGAGCCCGCCTGGTCCACCGGCAGCGCGCTGAGCACGGCGTCCATGGCCGGCGTCATGGCCAGGCCGACGCCCAACCCGATCGTGACCAGCCAGCCGGCCACCTCGCCGTAGCCGGTGCCCGCGCCGGTCGTCGCGCCCCAGGCGAGGCCGGTGGCGATGACCGCCATGCCCAGCGCGACCGGCACCTTGTTGCCGAACCTGGCCACCAGCCGCTCCGCCAACCGGGCCGCGACGATCAGGCCGGCCATCATGGGGATGAGGCGCACGCCGGTGCCCAGGGCGTCGTTGCCGCGCACCACCTGCAGGTACTGGGGGAAGACGAAGAGCAGGCCGAAGAGGGCGAAGCTGGCCAGCGTCGCGGTGACCGAGCCGAAGAGGAAGCGGGCACTGCGGAACAGACCCAATTCGATCATCGGGTACCGGGCGCGGCGCTGCCAGTACACGAAGGCGACCAGGAACGCGGCGCCGAGCGCGAGCGCGACCGCGACGAGCGGGTCGCGCCAGCCCCGGTCGGGCGCCTCGATGATGCCGTACACGGAGAGCACCAGCCCGACCGTGGACAGCAGGCCGCCGAGCAGGTCGACGGGCCGGGCGACCGGGTCCCGGGACTCGGGTACGAGCGTCGCGACGCCGACCAGGGCCAGCACCACCACCGGCACGTTGACCAGGAAGATCGAGCCCCACCAGAAGTGCCGCAGCAGGTACCCGCCGACCAGCGGCCCGAGCGGCACCCCGACGCCCATGCCCATCATCGCGAACGCGATCGCCTTGGCCCGCTCCTCCGCCGAAAAGATCACCGGGATCACCGCGAGCGCGACCGGGGTGAGGACCGCGGCCCCGACGCCCATCAGCGCGCGGATCGCGATCAGCTGGCTCGCGCCGGTGGTCAGCGCGGCGGCCCCGGAGGCGAGCCCGAAGAGTATGAGCCCGATCAGCATCAGGCGCTTGCGCCCGTACCGGTCGGCCAGCGCGCCGGCCGGCAGCAGCAGGCCGGCGAAGACCAGCACGTAGGCGTCCACCATCCACTGCAGCTGGCTGTTGGTGGCGTGGATGTCCGCGGCCAGCGTCGGCAGGGCGACGTTGAGGATCGTAGCGTCGAAACCAATGGTCAGTACGGCCAGCATGATCGCGGCCAGGGCCCACCAACGGCGCGCCATGACAGCCACCACCTTTCGAGAGTTCCTCCGAAGTGAGGGTAGCTCCCAGAAGGTGGTTACTGTCAAGTGACAGTGACTATCGCAATGGCGCCAGCTCCGCGGCGAGCAGCTCGGCGATCTGTGCCGTGTTGAGCGCGGCGCCCTTGCGCAGGTTGTCGCCGGTCACGAACAGGTCGAGCGCGCGCGGGTCGTCGAGCGAGCGGCGGATCCGGCCGACCCAGGACGGGTCGGTGCCGACCGCGTCGATCGGCATCGGGAACTCCCCCGCCGCCGGGTCGTCCACCAGGATCACGCCGGGAGCGTGCCGCAGCGCCTCGCGAGCGCCGTCGGCGTCGACCTCGGTGCCGAAGACCGCGTGGACCGCGACCGAGTGCCCGGTCACCACCGGTACCCGGACGCAGGTGGCGGACACCTTCAGGTCGGGCAGGCCGAGGATCTTGCGCGACTCGTTGCGCAGCTTGAGCTCCTCGGACGACCAGCCGCCGTCCTTGAGCGACCCGGCCCACGGGACCACGTTGAGCGCGAGCGGTGCCGGGAACGGCCCGAGGTCGTCGCCGACCGCCTGGCGGACGTTGCCGGAGCGGGAGCCGAGCACCGGATCGCCGGCCACCCTGTCGATCTGACCGAGCAGCGTGTCGATGCCGATCTTGCCGGCACCGGAGACCGCCTGGTATGAGGCGAGTACCAGCTCGCGCAGGCCGTACTCGCGGTGCAGCGGGGCCACCGCCACGATCATCGCGAGCGTGGTGCAGTTCGCGTTGGCGATGATCCCCTTGGCACGGTTGCGTACCTGCTCAGGGTTGATCTCGGGTACGACCAGCGGCACGTCCGGGTCCATCCGGAAGGCGCCGGAGTTGTCCACGGCCACGGCGCCCCGGGACGCCGCGACCGGCGCCCACTGCGCGGACACCTCGTCGGGTACGTCGAACATCGCCACGTCCACGCCGTCGAAGACGTCCGGCTCAAGTGCCCGTACCGCCAGCTCCTCGCCGCGCACCACGATCGTCTTGCCCGCGGAGCGCTTGGACGCGACCAGGCGGATCTCACCCCACACGTTCTTGCGCGCCGACAGCAGCTCGCACATGACACCGCCGACGGCACCCGTCGCACCGACCACGGCCAGGGTGGGCAATTCCGACATGGTTCCTACCTCCCAGTCCCCGCGTAGACCACGGCTTCCTCGTTGCCGCCGAGGTCGAACGCGTCGTGTACGGCGCGTACGGCGGCGTCCAGATCCGTATCCCGGCACACCACTGACACCCGGATCTCGGATGTGGAGATCATCTCGATGTTGACCCCCGCCTCCGCCAGCGCGGCGAAGAACCTCGCCGCGACGCCGGGGTGCGAGCGCATCCCCGCGCCGATAAGGGACACCTTGCCGACATGGTCATCGAAGAGCAAGCCCTTGAAGCCGACCTTCTCCTGCACTTTCTGCAGCGCGGCCATGGCCGTCACCCCGTCGCTCTTGGGCAGCGTGAAGGAGATGTCCGTGCGGCCCGTACCCTCGGTCGACACGTTCTGCACGATCATGTCGATGTTGGTCTCGGCAAGAGCCACCGTCTCGAAGATGCGCGCGGCCTCACCCGGTTCGTCGGGTACCCCCACGATGGTGATCTTGGCCTCGCTCCGGTCGTGGGCGACGCCGGTGATCAGTACCTGCTCCACGGGTAGTTCCTCCATCGAGCCGGAGACGACGGTTCCGGGCTTGTTCGAGTATGACGACCGCACGTGGATCGGCATCCCGTACCGGCGGGCATACTCCACGCAGCGCAACATCAGTACCTTCGCCCCACACGCGGCGAGTTCGAGCATCTCCTCGTAGGTGATCTTCGAGATCCGGCGCGCGTTGGGCACGATCCGCGGATCCGCCGTGAACACCCCGTCCACATCCGTGTAGATCTCGCACACGTCGGCGTGCAGCGCGGCCGCGACCGCCACCGCCGTGGTGTCCGAGCCACCCCGCCCCAGCGTGGTGATGTCCTTGGTGTCCTGCGCCACGCCCTGGAATCCGGCGACGATCGTGATGGCACCCTCGTCCAGCGCGCTGCGCAGCCGGCCGGGAGTGACGTCGATGATCCGGGCCCGCCCGTGCGACGAGGTGGTGATCACACCGGCCTGCGACCCGGTGTACGAGCGGGCCTCGTAGCCGAGGTTGTGGATCGCCATCGCGAGCAGCGCCATCGAGATCCGCTCCCCGGCGGTCAGCAGCATGTCGAGTTCGCGGCCGGCCGGCAGCGGGCTGACCTGGTGGGCCAGGTCGAGCAGTTCGTCCGTGGTGTCGCCCATCGCGGAGACGATCACGCACACGTCGTTGCCGGCCTTGCGGGTGGCCACGATCCGCTCGGCCACCCGCTTGATCCGTTCGGCGTCGGCGACGGAGGAGCCCCCGTACTTCTGCACCACGAGTCCCACCCCGCGCAACCCCTCTCACCCCGCGCTCCCCGATCCGTTGCCGAGGGTACCGGCGCGTCCTGACGCCCGGGAGAGTCGATCCCACGATCCGGCCCCTCGCGGGCTGACAATGGAGCCCGTGCGCGCGCCGGTACCCATCCGATGCCTGGCCCTCGCGCTGGCGCTGCTGGCTGCCGGTACGGCCTGTACGGGACAGCCGCCGGCCCGGCCCGGCGAGGCGGCCAGCGGGAGCCCGGTACCGACCGCGCCCGCCGATGCCTGGGGACGGCTGGCCGCGCGTGTCGCCGCGGCACAGGACAAGCGCTACGTCGCCGGGTACACGCTCACGACCACGGGACGGGCCCCGCGCCTCGTGACGGTGACCGTCGCCCTGGACGGCTCCTGGCTGGTCAGCATCCCGGGTGGCGCGCTGGGCGGCACGATCGACGTCGCCGTGGCGGACTCGACGGCCGGCCTGTTCCAGTGCGCGGTCAGTGGGGCGAGCCCCGGTTGCGTACGCGTGGCCGGGACCGACGGCCGGCTGCCCGCCCGGCTGGATCCACGCGTGCAACACCTGTTCACCGACTGGCTCGGGGTGCTGACCGACCGGCAGGTGGCGATCTCGGTGGACGTTGCCGCGGCGCTGCCCGGTTCCCACGGGCAGTGCTTCTCCATCGAACCCAGCTCGGCGTCGCTGGCCGCACCGGTCGACGCGGGGATCTACTGCTACGACGCGGACGGCACGCTGACCGCCGCCGCGCTGGGGCTGGGGACGCTCGTGCTCGCCGGTACCCCCACCGCACCGCCGCCCACGGCGGCGCTGCCCGGGCCGGTCGTGCCGCGGGATCCCCTGCCGGTGGCGGGCACGCCGCCGGCCTCCCCATCGGCCGTGCCCTCGCACTGAAGCCGTGCTAGCGTGTTTTCTGTCATGTTGCAGGCGCTCCTTCTTCGCCGCCGCGGCGGGGCCTCCTAGGCCGGCACCCCGTCGCGGTGTTGCTGTGCGCCGCCGGTCAGCCGTGATCCGACATCCTCTGACCCGCGCCATGACAACTTCTTGGAGAGTTCTCCGCCATGACTGACGACGCCATGACCGACAACGCCATGACCGACAACGCCATGACCGACAACGTGATCGCCCGACAGCGTGCCAGCGCCATGCCCTACCGGCGCTACCAGCCCTACCACCAGCAGTTCGGCATCGAGCTGCCGGACCGGCAGTGGCCCGGCCGGCGGATCGAGGCAGCGCCGCGCTGGTGCGCGGTCGACCTGCGCGACGGAAACCAGGCCCTGATCGACCCGATGTCCCCTGAGCGCAAGCGCCGCATGTTCATGCTGCTGGTGCAGATGGGGTACAAGGAGATCGAGGTGGGCTTCCCGGCCGCCAGCCAGACCGACTTCGACTTCATCCGGCAACTGATCGAGCAGGGCCTGATCCCCGACGACGTGACCATCCAGGTGCTCACCCAGTGCCGGGAACACCTGATCGAGCGGACCTTCGAGTCGCTGCGCGGAGCGCGGCGGGCGATCGTCCACATGTACAACTCGACGTCCGTGCTGCAGCGGCGGGTCGTCTTCGGGCTGGACCGCGACGGCATCACCGACATCGCCACCAGCGCCGCCCGGATCTGCCAGAAGTACGCCTCGATCTGGACGCCGGACACGGACATCTTCTACGAGTACTCGCCGGAGTCGTACACCGGCACCGAGCTGGACTACGCGCTGGAGATCTGCTCCGCGGTCATCGACGTGGTCGACCCGACGCCGACCCGGCCGCTCATCATCAACCTGCCGGCGACCGTCGAGATGGCCACACCCAACGTGTACGCGGACTCGATCGAGTGGATGTCCCGCAACCTGCCACGCCGCTCCAGTGTCGTGCTGAGCCTGCACCCGCACAACGACCGGGGTACCGCCGTCGCCGCCGCCGAACTCGGCGTGCTGGCCGGCGCCGACCGGGTCGAGGGTTGCCTGTTCGGCAACGGCGAGCGCACCGGCAATGTGGACCTGGTGACGCTCGGCCTGAACCTGTTCAGCCAGGGCGTCGACCCGCAGATCGACTTCCGGCATATCGACGAGATCCGGCGCACCGTGGAGTACTGCAACCAGCTGCCCGTGCACGAGCGGCACCCGTACGCGGGTGACCTGGTGTACACCGCGTTCTCCGGGTCCCACCAGGACGCCATCAACAAGGGGTTCGACTGGCTGGCCCGGGACGCCGCCGCGGCCGGGGTACCGGTGGACGAGTTCACCTGGGGCGTGCCGTACCTGCCGATCGACCCGAAGGACCTGGGCCGCACGTACGAGGCCGTGATCCGGGTCAACTCGCAGTCCGGCAAGGGCGGCGTCGCGTACGTCATGAAGACGGAGCACCACCTCGAACTGCCGCGCCGGCTGCAGATCGAGTTCTCCGGCGTGGTGCAGCGGTTCACCGACGACGAGGGCGGCGAGGTGACTCCGCAGCAGATGTGGGACATCTTCTCCGCCACGTACCTGCAGCCGGCCGCGCCGCGCGTGGACGTCAGCCGGTACGCGACGTCCACTGTGGACGGCAAGGTGGAGCTGACCTTCGCCGGTTCGGTCGGTGGCGAACCCCGTGACCTGGTCGGCATCGGCAACGGACCGATCGACGCGTTCGTCCACGCGCTGTCCGATGTGGACATTTCGGTACGGATACTCGACTACGCCGAGCACGCGCTCTCGTCGGGAGGCGACGCGGAAGCGGTCGCCTATGTCGAGGCCGAGGTGAACGGCAACATCTTCTGGGGCGTCGGCCGGGACCGCAACATCGTCACCGCCTCGCTCCGCGCGGTGGCCAGCGCCGTCAACCGGACCTGACCCGTCTGCCGCGCCCCGCGTCCACTTGAGAGGATGCGGGGCGTGGGAGGAAAACTCATTCTCGTTCTGGCCGCCACCACGGTGCTGGCCGCGGCCGGCTGTTCCCTGACCCCGGTCGGCGTCGCGCCCAGCGGCGCCCCGTCGGGCACGGTCGCCGGGCAACTCGACCAGCTGACCGTCGGCTCAGTACTGTCGATGGCCGGGTACAGCCGCGCCAGGTTCCGCATCTGGGCGGAGCAGGGTGCCGGCTGCAACACCCGCGACGTGGTGCTCAAGCGGGACGGGCAGGGCGTGACGGCCACGGCCACCTGCAAAATCACGCACGGCAGGTGGGCCAGCCCGTACAACGGGAGGACATACACCGATCCGCAACAGTTGGACATCGACCACGTGGTGCCGCTGGCCAACGCGTGGCGCTCCGGCGCGAAGAACTGGACGGACACGCAGCGCGAGCAGTTCGCCAACGACTTGACCAGGCCACAACTGCTCGCGGTCGACGCCACGGACAACCGAGCCAAGGGCGATCAGGACCCCGCACAGTGGAAGCCGCCGAACCGGGGATTCTGGTGCCGGTACGCCCAGAACTGGGTAACAGTGAAGGTGTACTGGCGGCTCACGGTGACAGCGCCGGAGAAAGCGGCGCTGGCGGACATGTTGGGGACCTGCTCATGACCGGAAACAGTGCACAGCTGACGGCCGACATCACCGCGGGACCCGGTGGCGTGATGACGGACGAGGTGGGCGTCGTCACCGGCACGCTCACGCTGCGCACGGAGCTGGACGCCTCGAAGGTGGCGACGCTCCACGTGCAGTACAAGGACGCGGACGAGTGGTACACGGTGACGGGTGGGCACTGCCAGCTCGCCAGCGCCGAGGATCTGGCGGCGGTGCACGCCCTCGCCGTCGGCCTGCTCAACCGGCCCTCTGGTTAGTTAATAGGCCGTACCCTCGACCGGCTCGATGGCCGCGGCCGCCGCCTTCTCCGCGACGACCTCCTGGGCGAGCTTCGCGCCGCGCGCGGTGCGCTCCTCCGGCTGGATCGGGAAGTGGCAGGCGACCTGGTGGTTGTCGATGACGGCCGCGAGCGGCGGCTCCACCTCGGCACAGATCTCCTGCGCCTTCCAGCACCGGGTGCGGAACCGGCAGCCGGACGGCGGATCGATCGGGCTCGGCACGTCGCCGAACAGCAGGATCCGCTCCCGCTGCGCCTTGTCGCGGCGGGCCGGGTCGGGCACCGGTACCGCCGACATGAGCGCGACCGTGTAGGGGTGCAGCGGCTCGGCGTAGATGTTGACCCGGTCCGCGATCTCCACGATCTTGCCGAGGTACATGACCGCGACCCGGTCCGAGATGTGCCGCACCACGGACAGATCGTGCGCGATGAACAGGTACGTCAGGTTCAGCTCGCGCTGCAGGTCGTCGAGCAGGTTCACGACCTGGGCCTGGATCGACACGTCGAGCGCGGAGACCGGCTCGTCGGCCACGATCAGCTTCGGCCGCAGGGCCAGTGCCCGCGCGATGCCGATGCGCTGCCGCTGGCCGCCGGAGAACTCGTGCGGGTAGCGGTTGTAGTGCTCGGGGTTGAGCCCGACCAGCTCCAGCAACTCCTGCACCGCGCGCTTGCGCCCCTGCGGCGTCGGGATCCCCTGCACCGTCAGCGGCGAGCCGACGATCGAGCCGACCGTGTGCCTCGGGTTCAGCGAGGAGTACGGATCCTGGAAGATCATCTGTACGTCGCGCCGCAGCGGACGCATGGCGCCGACGGACAGGTGGCTGATGTCCCGCCCCTCGAAGACGACCCGACCGCCGGTCGGCTCCAGGATGCGGGTGACCAGGCGCCCGGTGGTCGACTTGCCGCAGCCGGACTCGCCGACCAGGCCCAGCGTCTCCCCGGCACGCACGCTGAAGTTGATGCCGTCGACCGCCCGTACCGCACCGACCTTCCGCTTGATGAAGATGCCGCGGGTGATCGGGAAATGCTTCTCCAGCCCGGTGACCTCGAGCAGGTTCTCCGTGGTCGTCGGCACGCTGGCTCCTCGGGGCTGCGCGGCAGTACTCATAGATTGGGCGCAATCTCTTCGGCGAAGATCCGGCGCCGGTCGGCCGGCGGGATGTGGCAGGCCACGCCGTGCCGGTCGCCCTCGGCGAGCGTCGGGATCTCGGTCTTGCAGGGGATGCCGTCGCGCCCCATCTGCGGGCAGCGTGGATGGAAGGCACACCCGGAGGGCAGGTGGATCAGGCTGGGTGGGGTGCCCTTGATCGGAATCAGCCGCTCCCGCACCTCCTGGTCCAGGCGCGGCATCGAACCCAGCAGGCCCCACGCGTACGGGTGCTCGGGGCGGCGGAAGATCTCCTCCGCCGTGCCGTACTCGACGCTCTTGCCGCCGTACATCACCAGGATGTCGTCGGCCAGCTCGGCCACCACGCCGAGGTCGTGCGTGATGATGATGACCGCCGAGCCGAACTCGACCTGCAGGTCCCGGATGAGGTCGAGGATCTGCGCCTGCACCGTCACGTCCAGCGCGGTGGTGGGCTCGTCGGCGATCAGCAGTTCCGGGTTGTTCACCAGGGCCATCGCGATCATCGCGCGCTGGCGCATGCCGCCGGAGAACTGGTGCGGGTAGTCGTCCAGCCGCTTGCGGGCCTGCGGGATGCCGACCCGGTCGAGCATCTCGACCGCCCGGTCCCGGGCCACCGCCTTGCTCACCTGGTGGTGGATGCGGTACCCCTCGATGATCTGCGCACCGATGGTGAAGTAGGGGTGCATCGCGGTCAGCGGGTCCTGGAAGATCATCGACATCTTCTTGCCGCGCAACTGCCGGACGTAGTCGGCCGCCGCGGAGACGAGGTTCTCGCCGTCCAGCCACACCTCGCCGGCGACGCTCGTCCGGCCGATGCCCCGGTGCAGTCCGAGGATGCCGAGGCTGGTCACGCTCTTGCCGGACCCCGACTCGCCCACGATGCCGAGCGTCTTGCCGCGCTCCAGGCCGAACGTCAGGCCGTCGACGGCCTTGACTAGGCCGTCGTCGGTCTGGAACGAGATGCGCAGGTCGCGGACGTCCAGGAACGGCTGGGGTACCCCCGGGGTCGAGCCCCCCTGGTAAGCGTCCGCGGTGGTGATCAGATCCGTGGACATGTCCCTATCCTTCCTGACCGCTGTACCGACGATAATCCACCGTTCGCCGGCTGTTCACGACAGCCGTACCCGGGGGTCGATCACGGCGTAGAGCAGGTCCACGAGGAAGTTCGCGATGACGATGAAGAACGCCGCGAACAGCGTGCAGCCCAGCACGATCGGCAGGTCCTGCTGGAACACCGCGTCGATCGACAGCTTGCCGAGCCCGGGCAGGCTGAACACCGACTCGGTGAGGATGGCGCCGCCGAGCACGCTGCCGAGGTCGAGACCGAAGATGGTCACGATCGGCGTGAATACGGCGCGCATGGCGTGCTTGCTGATGACGACGCGCTCCTTGAGCCCCTTGGCCCGGGCCGTTCGGATGTAGTCCTCGCCCAGGGTCTCCAGCATGGTCGCCCTCGTGAGCCGTGCGTACGTCGCCGCATACAGCAACGCCAGCGTGATCCATGCGGGCAGCAACTTGCCCGCCCATCCGCCGGGATCCTGGAACAGGGGAACGTACGTGCCGCCGGGGAGCCAGTGCAGCTGGTGCACGAACACCAGCTGGGCTATGAGGCCGGTGAAGTAGACCGGCAGCGACACCCCGGCCAGCGCGACCACCATCACCGTTCGGTCCGTCAAGGACCGCCGTCGGAGGGCGGAGATGATTCCGGCGAAGGTACCGCCGATGAGCCAGAAGACGGCGGCGCCGACGGCCAGCGACATGGTCACGGGCAGGCGGTCGAGCAGGAGCGGCCACACCTCCTGGTCGGTCTTGAACGAGTAGCCGAAGCACGGGGCAGGGCAGTGGTTGACATCGGGACCGTTGTTGTAGTCCCGGCCGACCACTAGCCCCTTCATGAACAGGCCGTACTGCTCCCAGATCGGCCTGTTGAAGCCCAGCTTGATGCCGATCGACTTCACCGCGTCCGGGTCGGAGATCTTGCCGGCGTACAGCTGCGCCGGATCGGCGCCGCGCAACTTGGGAATCAGGAAGAAGACCCCGAAGGTCACCGCGCTGACCACGATGAGGAGGAGCACCGAGACGATGAGGCGCCGGATAATATATCGGATCACGTCGATGGCCCCGCGTCGGACGGTGGGCCGGCTGGTACCGGCCCACCGCCTGACGCTTCGGCCTTCACCTGCCTTTTACCTAGTGCCGGTGGTTTGGCCTTGCGGGGTACCTACCCTGCGACACCCAGCGCCTGGAAGTCGACCATGCCGTAGTACGAGTCGACGTAAACGTTGGTCGCCTTCGGGTTGCGGTAGTTGAGCGCCTTGTCGAACACGAACGGCAGGAACGACGCCGTGTCCATGGCCAACTTGTCGATGGCCGCCCAGTCCGCCGCCGCCTTGGTCGGGTCGGTTTCGACCTTCGCCTTGTCGATGGCGTCGTTGATCTCCGGGAGGTTGACCTCGCCGTAGTTGCTGTTACCGGCCGCCTGGATCTTGCGACCGTCCACCAGCACGTCGAGGTAGCCGTACCCGGTCGGGAAGTCGGCACCCCAGCCCGCCTGCATCAGGCCGTAGCCCTTCTTGTGCACGTTGGCCGGCGAGCCGATCGTCGTCGAGTAGTACAGCGATGCGTCGGTCGAGTCGATCGTCGCCTGGATACCGACCTTGGCCAGTGCCTGCTGCAGCGCCTCGGAGACCTTCGGGCCCTTGCCCTTGTTGGTCCCCGCGATCACCGTCTTGAAGCCGTTCGGCTGGCCACACGCGGCCAGTGCCGCCTTGGCCTTCGTGATGTCCGGCGTGCCGGCGGTGCCGGTGAACGGCGTCAGGTTGGCGTCGTAGCCGGCGACGGACGGCGGGATCATCGAGGGTGCGACGTCACCACCGGCGTCCTTGCCGCCGCGGGCGGTCTGCAGCGCCACCTTGTCGGTCGCGTACTGCACGGCCTTGCGGCAGTCGATGTTGTTCAGCGGCGGTACCACGGTGCTGATCGAGAAGTACCGGGTGAAGCCGGTCAGCGGCTCATCCGCATTCTTCTTCAGGTCGGGGTTGAGCAGGATCTTGGCCTGCGCCGTGGCCTGCACGCCGACCTGCGCGATGTCGACGAACTGCGTGCCATCCATCAGCTCGCTGTCCAGCTCGTCCGGGTCCAGACCGGAGGTCACCTGGATCTTGTCCGGGTACGCCTTGCGCACCGTGTCCGTCGCCGGGTCCCAGTTCTCGTTGCGCACCAGCGTCAGGCTCTTGCCAGGCTGGTAGGACTCGAACTTGTACGGGCCGGAGGCGACCGGGTGGCTGCCGTACTTGGCGCCGGTGTCCTTCAGCCTCGGCACCGGTCCGGCGCCGGGCATCGCCAGCAGGTACGGGAAGTCACCGAACGGCTGAGCCAGCTTGAAGACGATCGTCGTGTCGTCCGGCGTGGTGATCGACTTCAGACCCAGCTTGTTCGGATCGGTGTCCTTGTAGGGGCCCTTGTACTTCTGGCCCTCGTCCAGGAAGTCGAGCAGGTAGGTCGGACCACCGGAGATCACGTCCGTGGCGAAGATCCGCTCGATGCCGTACTTGATGTCCTTGGACGTGATGGCGGTGCCGTCCTCGAACTTGACGCCCGACTTGAGCTTGTAGGTGTAGGTCAGCCCGTCGGAGCTGATGTCCTGACTGGCGGCCAGGTCGTTGGTCAGCTTCAGGGAGTCCTTGCCCGGCGCCGGGGTGCTGCTCACGAGGGTCCGGTTGTAGAACCGCGTGAAGTTCCAGCCATATGCGTAGTATGTGCGCGCCGGGTCGAGCGAGTCGAAGTCCGCGCTCTGCGCCAGCTTGAGTACGCCGCCCTTGTGCGTCGACGGGTTCACGATGCCCTTGCTCGCCGCGTTGAAGCCCGAAACACCGGACGTCCCGCTCGAAGCGTTGGTGCCGGGTGTCGCGCTCTTCGAACTACACGCGGCGAGCACGAGGGCAAAGGCGACCGTACCGGCCACCATCGCCCCGGTTCTGAGTTTCACTGCGGTTCCTCCTTGGATGGCGCAGCCCGTGGGTCGGGCGGCATTAGGGGGTGGATGTGAACGACAGGCGACTGTGGACGCAGGTCAATGCGTGCCCTTGGGGTCGAGGGCGTCACGCAGGCCGTCACCGAACAGGTTGAAGGCCAGCACGGTGATGAAGATCGCCATACCAGGAACGATCATGTACGTCGGGTCGTAGTAGTAGTAGCTGACGGCGTCCGACAGCAGCGACCCCCACGAGGGCGTGGGCGCCTGCACACCCACGCCGAGGAAGGACAGCGCCGCCTCGAAGAGGATGTTCGTCGGGATGATCAGCGTGGCGTAGACCAGGATCGGCGCGGCGAGGTTGGGCAGCAGCTCGCGGAAGAGGATGCGCGGGCTGCGCGCACCGACGCTGCGCGCGGCCTCGACGAACTCGCGCTCGCGCAGCGACAGCGTCTGCCCGCGGATGATGCGGCCGATGTAGGGCCAGCTGAACCCGCCGATGATAAAGATCAACACAACGATGCGGACGGTGTTGCCGTTGGGCAGCACCGAGATCAGCGCGATCGCGAACAGCAGCAGCGGGAACGCGAGGAACAGGTCCATCACCCGGCTGATCAGCGAGTCGACCCAGCCACCGAAGTAGCCGGCGACCACGCCGGCCACCACGCCGACGACGACCGCGAGCAGGGTGGCCAGGAACGCGACGACCAGCGAGATGCGGGCGCCGTACACGACCTGGCTGAACACGTCCCGGCCGGTGCCGGGCTGTATGCCGAGGAGGTAGTGCCTGTTGATGCCGCCCCAGGCGTGCAGGGGAAGGCCGCCGAGGTCAGGGTTGATGACGTCCGCGTGGTAGTCGTTGGGCGGATGTCCGAGGAGCTTCACGAGTATCGGCGCCAGCGCGGCGATCGCGATGAGCACGACGATGACGACAGCACCGGTGATGGCGATCTTGTCGCGCTTGAGACGGGTCCAGGCGATCCGGCCGAGCGAGCGGCCCTCAATCCTCTTCACACCATCGGCAAGATCGACTGGCAGCGCCGCCGATTCGTCGACGCTATCCGCCGTGCGGGTGGATACCGTCGGTTCGGGCCCCATGACCATGGATGCCTCTGCCCCTCTCGCCTGCCGCCGCACCGCACAGATCCAGCAGCCGCGGCAGGAGTGGCGAGAGGTACGCCGTTGTCCCGCCGAACCGGGGCCCGTGGCAGTCGGCAGCGGTTAGCCGTCTCGTGCGTGTGGACTCCCCGTCGCCGCCTTGGAGGTTAGCCCTTCGGCGACACGTAGGTACGACGGGGATTCTTGTCTCCGTCGGTAGGGAACCCTCGCTTGACATGACTATCACGGTCAAGGCTCGGATGGACTCGTAATCAACTTCAAGCCACACCGTGATACCGGCGTGACCTGAGCTTGGTGGTCACGTATGGTAACGGTACACACGTACCATTTGCGCCCTCGGCGACCGCGTTGTCAAACGGCGCGCCGGCCCTCAAACGCCCGCCCAAGGGTGATCTCGTCCGCGTACTCCAAATCGCCACCAACCGGAAGACCGCTGGCCAGGCGCGTGACGGTGATGCCCATCGGCTTGATCATCAGGGCGAGGTAGGTGGCCGTCGCCTCGCCCTCGGTGTTGGGGTCCGTCGCCAGGATGAGTTCCTTGACCGTACCGTCCGCGAGCCGGATGAGTAGTTCCCGGATTCGCAAATTGTCCGGTCCGACCCCTTCAAGTGGATTGATTGCCCCACCCAGCACGTGATAACGGCCTCGAAATTCACCCGTTTTCTCGATGGCGGCAACGTCTTTCGGCTCCTCCACAACGCAGAGCAGGTCCTCCGCGCGGCGGGGATCGCGGCAGATCCGGCACTGCTCCGCCTCGGCCACGTTGAAGCAGACCGCGCAGAACCGCACCTGGTCCTTGACCCGCTGGAGCGCGGCCGCGAGCCGCTTCACGTCGGTCGGGTCGGCGGACAGGACGTGGAACGCGATGCGCTGCGCGCTCTTCGGGCCAATGCCCGGCAACCGGCCGAGCTCGTCGATCAGGTCCTGGATCGCGCCCTCATACATCGAAGCCCGCGGATCTAGAAGCCCAGTCCGAGGCCGCCGCCGAGCCCACCGAGGCCGGAGGTGAGCGGGCCCATCTTCTCCTCGGTCAGCTGGCGAACCGCCTCGGCCGCGTTGTGGAACGCGGCCAGTACAAGATCTTCAAGAGTCTCGACGTCGTCCGGGTCGACCGCCTTCGGATCAATCTTGATCGAGGTGACCTCGCCGGCGCCGGTCATCGTCACGGTGACCAGCCCGCCGCCGGCCGTGCCGGTCAGCTCCGCCTCGGCCAGCTCGGCCTGCGCGGTGGCCATCTGCTGCTGCATCTTCTGCGCCTGCTTCATCAGCTGTTGCAGGTTGGGCTGTCCACCAGGACGCACGACACTTCTCCTCATCTGTTCCAGCTATGGCTGGCGACGGTCCACTTCGCCTATCTTCTCGGCTCCCAGGGCCTGTTGCAGCAACTGGAGCGCCTGCTGCTCGCTGGTCTGCCGGGTGGCCTGCTCATCCGCGTCGTCCAGCGGCTCGTCACCCGGGTCGAAGCCCTCGTACGCCCGCGGATCCCGTACCGGAGCGTCGTAATCGGGGTCGTACGGCGGCTCGTCCGCCGGCGGCGCCGCTGACTCGGCAGTGCCCTGCCGGGGCGTCGCTCGGTTGCCCTGCCCTCGGCCGGTGCCGGACCTGCCGCCGGCCGCGGCGGCCCGGGCGGCTGCCCGGCCACCGCCGCGCGGCCGGGTCCCCGGGTGCGCCTCTTCGCGGGCCTGTGCCCCTTCCCGTGCCGGGGCTCCTTTCCTTACCTGGGCCCCTTCACGGACCTGGGCCCCTTCACGGACCTGGGCTGCGGGGGGTGTTGGGGTTCTTGGGCGGGTCTGGGTGCCGCGCGGTCGGGGGGTGGTGGTGGTTGGACGGGCTTCCGGGCCGCCGCTACCTGAGGCGGCGGCCAGCCCCGTGTCCTCGGCGTCGCCACCCAGCCGGGCGGGCGTGGGCCATCCGCCGTCGTCGTCGATCGGGTTGACGGCCGGCGGGGCCTGGGAGGGCTGATTCCTGGTGGCCTGAGTCTGGCCGGTGCCACTCCGCCCGGACCCGCTCTTACCTGGTTCATTCCGGCCGGTCGTCTCGTTCTGGCGGGTGTCGCTCTGGCCTGGGGTCCTACCGGGTGCGGGCTGTCCGGGGCCGGCCTCCTGACCGCTCGCGGACTGGGCGCTCGCGGACTGGGCGCTCGCGGGATGGGCGCTCGCGGGATGGGCGGGGGCAGATTGGGCGCTCGCGGGATGGGCGGGGGTAGCCGCCTGGCCGCCGACCTCGCACCGCACCTGCCAGGTATCACCCAGCACCTCGTGCACCGCGTCGCGCAGGTACTGCGGCTCGCTGGCCACCGAGTTGGCGTGGAAACCGTGCTTGAACACGAGCACCAGCGTGTTGCCGTCGACCTCGCGCACGGTCGCCTCGCCGAGCAGCGCCGCAGCTCTCTGCTTCCT
>JBBWZQ010000175.1:0-3176 GCA_039649115.1 Micromonosporaceae bacterium
GCGCCGCCCGCCCCACGCGCCGGACCTGGCCGGCCCTCGCCGCCTGCCCCAGCAGGGGTCGGGCCGGGCAGGGCGGGGGTCGGGCCGGGCCGGGTCTCGCCGCCAGCCCCAAGAGCCGGACCATGCCGGCCCTCGCCGCCAGCCCCAGCAGGGGTCGGGCCGGGCCGGGCAGGGGTCGGGCCGGGTCGGGTCTCGCCGCCGGCCGCGGCCAGATCGGGCGCGGCCGGCCCCGGCTGGCGCTGGACGGCTTCGCGCAGCGCGGCGAGCGCGGCCACGATCGCGTCCGGCTTGTGCGCGTAGTCGACCACGCCCACCACCGGGCCGGGCGCCGCGACGCGCTCCAGCCGGCCCGGTACCCCGGGACAGGCGGCCACGCCGATCGCTGCCACCCCCGGGTCGACCCCGGCCGCCACCAGGCAGGCGACGGCGAGCAGGGCGTTGGCCACGTTGTGCCGGCCAGGCAGGGCGACCGCCGCCTCGACCTTGGTGCCGTCCGGCCCGTGCGCGATGAACCGCTGGCCGTACGCGCTGGGCTCGATGTCGCTCGCTCGCCAGGTGGCCGCCGGGTCCCCGGCCGCCGAGTAGGTCACCGTTGCGGGCTTGCGCAGCGGCCGGAGCGCCGGATCGTCGAGGTTGAGCACCTCGTACCGGCAGCGGCCGTCGAACAGCAGCGCCTTGGCCGCGAAGTACTCCTCGGCGGAGCCGTGGAAGTCGAGGTGGTCGGTGCCGAAGTTGGTGTACCCGCCGACCTCGAAGGCGGTGCCCCCGACCCGGCCGAGCGACAGGGCGTGGCTGGACACCTCCATGGCCACCGCGCTCACCCCGTGCTCCACCGCCGCGGCGAACAGGCCCTGCAGGTCGCTGGCCTCCGGGGTGGTACGCACGCTGTCCAGCACCAGGTCGCCCAGCCGCGTCTCCACCGTGCCGATCAGGCCACTGATCCGGCCGGCGGCGCGCAGCCCGGACTCCACCAGGTAGGCGGTGGAGGTCTTGCCGGCGGTACCGGTGATGCCGATCACGATCAGCTTCTCGGTCGGCTGGTCGTACACGAGCGCCGCGATCGGGCCGAGCGCGGCGCGCGGATCCGCGACGACCAGCGCGGGCAGCCCGGCCTGCGCGGCGGCACCGGCACCCGCGCCGTCGGTCAGCACAGCGACGGCACCCGCCCGCGCGGCGTCGGGGATGAACCGGGCGCCGTGGGTACGCGAGCCGGGCAGCGCGGCGAACAGGTCACCCGGGCGTACCGCGTCGCTCGCGTGGGTGATGCCGGTGACGTCGACGGGTCCCGGATCCGCGAACGCGCCGCCCACGAGCTCGGCGAGCTCCGCGAGGGAGCGCGCGGGCACCGTCCTTGGACGCGGATAGGCGGGCACGCCGCTAGACCCTACCCAACCTGACGCCGATCGCCGAGCACGGGGAGCCGCGACCGGTCATCGGGTGATGGCGAACGTCGGCGGTTTGGTGCCGGTCGGTGGCACGTGGTAGAGGCGCAGCGCGAACTGCATCATCTGCTGGAACGCCGGGGCGGCCACCTTGCCGCCGCTGCCCGCGGGCGTGTACGCGACGACCGCGATGACGAACCGCGGCGCGTCGGCCGGCGCCATGCCGATGAACGAGGCCACCTCGCCCGGCGCGTACCTGCCGTTCTTCACGTACAGGCCGGTACCGGTCTTGCCGGCCACCCGGTACCCGGGGATCGCGGCGGCCGGGCCGGTCGCGTTCGGCACGGTCACCACGGCCTCCAGGTCCTGGCGCAGGATGGCCGCGTTCTGGCTGGACAGCACGCGCCGGGACGGGACGGCGACGGCCGGGTGCTCCGTGCCGTCCGGGCTGATGGTCGCCTTGACCAGGCGGGGCGGGACGTACACCCCGTCGTTGGCGATCGCGGCGTACACGGCCGCCATCTGCACCGGCGTGACCGAGACGCCCAGGCCGATCGGGATGGACCCGGGGCTGGTGCCGCTCCAGTTCCTCGGCGGCTGCACCAGGCCGGCCGCCTCCCCCGGTACGCCTTCGCCGGTCGGCGAACCCAGCCCGAACGCGCGCTGGTAGTCGTAGAGGGTCTGCGGGGGCAGGTGCTTGGCCACGGTGATGGTGGCCACGTCCGACGAGTAGGCCAGGATCCCCGGCAGCGTCATGCGGGTACCGCACCGCTGCGGGTGCGTGTCGGGGAAGTTCTGGCCGGCGATGCGGACCGACGGGCAGACCTGGACCGTCGAGTTGGCGCCGAGCAGCCCGGTCTGCAACGCCGTGCCGAGCGTGATGACCTTGTGGATCGAGCCCGGCTCCACCACCGCCTGGCTGGCCGCGTCGACCCGCTGGGCCGGCGTGGAGTCCCGGGCGTTGGCCGCGTTGTAGGTGGGGTAGCTGGCCTGCGCGAGGACTTCACCGGTGTGCACGTCGATCGCCACGGCCGCGGCGAACGTGGCGTTGGCCTTGGACATCTTCTGCGCGAGGATGTACTGCACCTCGTACTGGAGGTCGCGGTTGATGGTCAGCTCCAGCGAGCTGCCCGGCCGGGCCGCCTTCGCCTCGTCGTATCCGCCCGGGATCTGCACCAGGTCGCCGGCGCTGTTGCCCACCTCGAACGTGTGCGATCCGTCCTGCCCGGCGAGCAGCTTGTCGTACCCGGCCTCCAGCCCGGCCCGGCCGCTGCCGTCGTACCCGGTGAAGCCGATCAGGTTGGCGGCCAGGTCGTTGCCGGGTTCGGTGCGCACCTCGTCGCGGCCCACCCCGATGCCGGGCAGGTTGCGCGCCACCACCGCGTCCCCGGTCGCGATGTCCACGCCGCGGGCCAGGTACTCGAACATGTCCTGGCTGCCGTTCGCGCGCAGTTTGCGGCTCAGCTTCGGCACCAGCTCGGAGGTGGGGACGCCGAGCAGCTCGCGCAGCGCGTTCGCGGTCGGCTGGACGTCCTTGGCCTTGATCTTCGTGGGGTCGGCGAACACGTACCGCGCCTGCACGCTCTGCGCGAGCACGTTGTGGTCCCGGTCGTAGATGGCACCGCGCGGTGCGAAGAGCACCTCGTGGGCGAGCCGGTCGGCGAGGCCCTGCCGCGCGTACGCCCGGGCGTCGGTCAGCTGCAGCGTGACCAGGCGGCCGGCGACGACAAGGAACAGCACGAGCATGATGACGGTGCCCAGGCGCAGCCGGCGCAGCGGCTCGGCCAGCCGGGG
>JBBWZQ010000174.1:0-6896 GCA_039649115.1 Micromonosporaceae bacterium
GCCCCGCACCGCCCGTGCGCCACCCCGCACCGCCCGTGCGCCGCCCCGCACCGCTCGTGCGCCGCCCCGCACCGCCCGTGCGCCCGGTTCAGCGGCCGGCGGCCGGCGTGGCCAGGCCGTCCAGCACGACGGCCAGCGCCTTGCGCCGCGTCGCCTTCGTCCCGGATGCCTGGGAAAGCGCGCGGATGAGCAGGTAGACCTCGTCCACCGAGACGTCTGTCCGCCGGTTGACCCGAGGATGCCTGCCGGCGCCGGCGTGGGCTAATCTCACGACGTGTTCGACCTGCTCGTCCGCGATGCCTGGGTGCTGGACGGCACCGGCGCACCGGCCCTGCGCGCCGACATCGGCGTGCGCGACGGGCGGATCGGCGCCCTGGGCCGGCTCGCGGCCGCGCAGGCGGCACGGGTCATCGAGGCGGCCGGACGGTACGTGCTGCCCGGCTTCATCGACACCCACGCGCACGGCGACTCGGCCGTGCTCGACCCGGCGACCCAGCTCGCCGCGCTCAGCCAGGGCGTGACCACGCTCGTGCTCGGCCAGGACGGGCTGTCCTACGCGCCCGCCTCACCGTCCACCGTGGAGTTCGTGGAGCGGTACTTCGCGGCGGTCAACGGGCCCCGCCCGGCGTTCGCGGCCGGAGCGGACCGGCCGTTGCGGGTATCGGACCTGCTCGCCGGCTACACCGGCGGCACCGCGCTGAACACCGCGTACCTGGTGCCGCACGGCACCATCCGGTACGAGGTGCTGGGCGCGGCGGCGCGCCGGCCGGACGGCGAGGAGCTGTCCCGCATGCTCGGCCTGGTCGAGCAGGCGCTCGGCGACGGCGCGGTCGGGCTGTCCACCGGCCTCGAGTACGCGCCGGGGCGCTACGCGGACGCGGCCGAGCTGGCGTACCTGTGCCAGCCGCTGGGTGCGCTGCCGTACGTGACGCACATGCGCGGGTACGAGGACCGGGCGGCGGGCGCGATGGCCGAGGTGACCACGATCGCCCGTACCGCCGGGGTGGCCGCACACGTGTCGCACTACCACGGTCCGGCCGGCCAGCTCGTACCGCTGGTCGACCGGGCCCGCGACGAGGGGCTGGACGTCACCTTCGACAGCTACCCGTACCTGCGCGGCTCGTCCATCCTCGCGCTCGTCACGCTGCCCGACTGGCTGCCCACGGCGGACGCGGAGGCGACCTGCGCCGCGCTGCGCGACGAGGACGTGCGGCGGCGGCTGCGCGCCGGCTGGCCGGACGAGCTGTGGTCCGGCGTCACCCTCTCGCACGTGCCGCACCCGGACTGGCGGTGGACCGAGGGGCTGCGCGTGGCGGAGGCGGCGCGGCGGGTCGGGCGGGCACCGCAGGACGTGGCGCTGGACCTGCTCACCGCGACCCGGCTGGAGGTCGGCTGCGTGTTCGACCAGCCGCCGACCAACAGCGAGGAGTCGGTACGGGCACTGCTGCGCCACCCGGCGCACATGACCGGCTCGGACGGCATCTACCAGGGCGGGCACCCGCACCCGCGCGGGTACGGGACGTTCGCGCGGATGCTCTCCCGGTACGTGCGCGAGCTGGGCGACTGGAGCTGGGAGCAGGCGGCGGTGCACCTCGCCGGCCACCCGGCGCGCCGGTTCGGGCTGGCCGGCAATCGAGCGTCACCGGTGACCGGCTCCGCGAGTGTCGCCGGTCGTGGCCTGCTCCGCACCGGTTTCGCGGCCGACCTCTCGGTGCTCGATCCGGCCGCGGTCGCCGAACGGGCCACGTACGAGGCGCCCCGGACTCCGGCCGGCGGCGTCTCGCACGTCGTCGTGGGCGGCGTCGTGGTATTCGAGAACGGGGCGCTCACCGGCGCGACCCCGGGCCGCGCACTGCGGCCGTGACGCCAACCCCGATGGAGGTACCCGTGCCGTCTCCCCTCGCGGGTCCGGTGGTCGCGATCCTGCGCGGCCGCCGGGCGGAGCACCTGGACCGGGTGCTCGACACGCTCGTCGACGCGGGCGTGACGACCCTGGAGGTCACGCTGAACACGCCCGGCGCGCTGGACTGCCTGCGCCGCGCGGGTGGCCGGATGCCGGCCGGGGTGCGGCTCGGCGCGGGTACCGTGCGGCGGGTGTCCGATGTGGACGAAGCGGTCGCCGCCGGCGCCACGTTCCTGGTCAGCCCGCACACCGATCCGGCGATCGCGGCCCGGGCCCGGCAGGCGGAGGTGGACTTCCTGCCCGGCGCGTTCACCGCGACCGAGGTGGCCACCGCCTGGTCCCTGGGCGCCCGCGCGGTCAAGCTGTTCCCCGCCCGGCTCGGCGGCCCGCAGTACCTGCGCGACCTGCGCGAGCCGCTGGACGACGTGGTGTTCGTACCGACCGGCGGGGTGACCGCCGAGTCGGTCGGCGACTGGTTCGCGGCCGGCGCCGCCGCGGTGGGGCTGGGCGGCCCGCTGCTGGGCGACGCGCTGGAGACCGGGGACCTGCGAGGGCTGCGCGAGCGCGCCGAGCGCCTGATGGCCGCCGTGGCGGAGGTGCCACCGCATGAGTGAGCCGGTGGTGGTCACCCTGGGCGAGACCATGGCGTTGCTGTGCAACCCGCGGGTGGGGCCGCTGCGGCACGCGTACAGCCTGGAACTGTCCTGCGGCGGCGCGGAGAGCAACATGGCCATCGGCCTGTCCCGGCTCGGACACCGCGCCGGCTGGATCGGCCGGGTGGGCGACGACGAGTTCGGCCTCCTGGTGCGGCGCACCCTGGTGGCCGAGGGTGTGGACGCCCGCGCGGTGGTGGTGGATCCGGTCGCGGCGACCGGTCTGATGGTCAAGTCGCGGCGCACCAACGCGCTGACCCGGGTGAGCTACTACCGCAGCGGCAGTGCCGGCTCGCGGCTGTGCCCCGACGACGTGGACGCCGCCCTGGTGCGCTCCGCGCAGGTGCTGCACCTGACCGGCATCACCCCGGCACTGTCCGCCTCGGCGCGGGCCGCCGTGCGGTACGCGGCGGAGGTGGCGCAGGCCGCCGGCGTGACGATCTCGCTGGACCTGAACTACCGGCAGGCGCTGTGGTCCGCGGAGCACGCCGCCGAGGAACTCGGCGCGCTGGTGCGCACCGCCGGCGTGGTGTTCGCGACCGAGCCGGAGGCGCGGCTGCTCGTCGACGGGGCGGACGCGCCGGACCTGGCCCGCGGCCTGGCCAAGCTCGGCCCGCGCCAGGTCCTGCTCAAGCGCGGCGCGCTGGGCGCGGTGGCGCTGGTCGACGGGCGGGTGCTGCAGGTGCCGCCGTACCGGGTCACCGAGGTCGACCCGGTCGGCGCGGGCGACGCGTTCGCGGCCGGGTACCTGTGCGGCCTGCTCGACGGCGCGCCGGCGGAGGGCCGGCTGTCCACCGCGGCGCTGGCCGGAGCGTTCGCGGTCAGCGTGTCGGGCGACTGGGAGGGCCTGCCGGACCGCGCCGAGCTGGCCATGATGTCCGCCCAGGCCACCGGCACCGACGTGCAGCGCTGAACCAACTCGACGCTGAACCAACTCGACGCTGAATCAACTCGGCACTGTGAGGTTCGACGCAGGATAAGCGTTTGCTGGGAGCCCGCTGAGAATGGGTACCGTATGTCTATGCGTGTCGTCGGCATCCGGGTGCTCTCGGCATTCGCGGCCGTTGCCGGCCTGGTGGATCTGGTCGCCGCCACCCCGCAGCATGCCGGCCGCGTCTGCCGGGCCGCGGCGGTCTTCCTGATCGGCCAGCCGCTCACCCGCCCGCAGGCGCTGATCCTCGGCCTGCTCCTGCTCACCGTGGCGCACGGCGTGGCCGGCCGCCGCCGGCTGGCGCTGCACGCGGCGCTGGCCGGGCTGGCGCTGAGCATGTTCGCCACGGTGCCGGGGGCGCCGGTGCGGGTCGCCGCGATGGGTGCGCTGATGGTGGCGCTGGTGGCACTGCGGGACCAGTTCGGCACCCCGCCCGACCACCGCCGGCTGCGGCTGGCGGCCGAGGTGGGGCTCGCCGTCGTCGCGCTCGTGCTGGTCAGCGGCGGTTGGGACCTCGCCGTCAACCGGGAACGGCCGCGCGCCGTCGGGGAGACGGTACTGGCGGGCCTGCTCGCCGACCCGGTGTCCCACTCGGCGCAGAGCAGCCTGCTGGCCTTCCTGGTGACCACCGGCACGGTGACCGTGCTGCTGCTCGCGTTCGCGCCGGCGGCACCGCCCGGCCCGGCCAGCCCGGCCCAGCGCCGTGCCGTGGCCGTCCTCGCGGCGCACGCCGACTCCGGCTCGCTCGCCCCGTTCGCCACCCGGTCGGACAAGGTCTACGCGTTCAGCCCCGACCACCGGGCCGCGGTCGGATACCGGGTGCTCTTCGGGGTCGCCCTGGCCGGCGGGGATCTGGTCGGCGAGGCGGGCTCGGCCGAGGCGGCGATCGCGGCGTTCCTGCGGGAGTGCGCCGAACGCGGCTGGCGACCCGCCGTGCTGGGCGCGGGCGTGGACACGCTGCCCGTCTGGGAGCGGCACGGCCTGCGCGGCCTGACCATCGGGGACGAGGCCGTGCTGGACGTGGCGGGGTTCAACCTGTCCTCCCGCCGGATGCGCAACGTGCGGCAGGCGGTGAGCCGCACCCAGAACGCGGGCGTCACGGTGCGCCTCGGGCCGCTGTCCGACGAGCTGGCCGGCGCGCTGCGGCCGGTGCTCGACGACTGGCTGGACGGGCACACCGAGCGCGGCTTCGCGATGAACCTCGACCACATCCTGGCCCCGCGACCGGACTGCCTGTTCGCCGTCGCGTACGGCCCGGCCGGGCGACCCGAGGCGTTCGCCCGCTTCGCGGTCTGCGGCGACGGCGCCATCCTCACCCTCGACGTGGCGCCGCGCCGGCTCGGCGCGCCCAACGGCGTCGTGGAGCGGCTGGTGGTGGAGGTCGTCGAGTACGCGCGCGGGCACGGTGCGCGGGAGGTCTCGCTCAACTTCGCCGGGCTGCGCCGGGTCTTCGAGACGGTGGGCCCGCTCGCCGGGTTCGCCGGAGCCGTCGGGCACGCCTTCGACCGGTGGATCCAGCTCGGCCCGCTGTACCGGTTCTGCGCGAAGTTCCAGCCCACCTGGCGCACCCGGTACCTGCTGCTACGATCATGGCTCGATGTCGGGTTCGTGGCCGCGGCGGCGCTGTCGGCGGAGTTCGCCGGGGGCGCGGGGCCGGAGCCGGTGCGGGTACCCGCGCCGCAGGTGCCCGAGGCGGAGAGCGCCAGTGAGGCGACCTGTTGAGGGGAGAGGGATGCCGGGGCCACTGGCACTGGTCGGTTCCGGCGAGTACCTGCCCTCCATGCTGGAGATCGAGCGGTCCCTGATCGACGGGCGCCCCGGCCGGTACGTGCAGATCCCGACCGCGGCCGGCCGCGAGGGCGCCAACCGGCTGGCGTACTGGGTGGACCTCGGTCGGGCGCAGGCGCAGCGGCTCGGTGTGGCGGCGGTGCCGCTGGTCGTCACCCAACGGGACGAGGCCGACGATCCGCAGACCGCCGCGCAGGTCGCCGGCGCCGGACTGATCTACCTGTCCGGCGGCAGTCCGGGGTACCTGGCCGACACGCTGCGGGACACCGCGCTGTGGCGGGCCGTGGTGGCGGCGTGGCAGGGCGGTGCGGCGCTGGCCGGCTGCAGTGCCGGGGCCATGGCGATGGCCGAATGGGTACCGGACGTCCGCCGCCCCACCGGTCGCGGCCGGCCGGGCCTGGGCCTGCTGCCCCAGCTGCGGGTGCTGCCGCACTTCGACCGGATGCTCGGCCGCATGCCCGACCTGCTGGCCCGGCCGTTCCTGCGGGGCAGTGCCGGGGTCACCGTGGTCGGCATCGACGAGGAGACGGCGCTGGTGGGCGGGCCGGAGACGTTCACGGTCGCCGGTCACCGGTCGGTCTGGCTGCTCGGTGACGGGAGCCGCCAGGAGCTGAAGTCCGGCACCGAGGTCACCTTCCCGGCGACCGGCTAGGCTTCCCCGTCCAGGCCCGGCGTCGCTACGGGTCCTCGGTGACCAGTGCCTCGAGCGCGGGCAGCGCGGCGACCAGGGCGGCCCGCTGCTGGGCGGTGAGCCGGGCCAGCCGGGCGTCGAGCAGGGCGGTACGCCGCGAGCGCACGTCCTCCAGCACGGTGCGGCCCTGCTCGGACAGGGACACCCGCACCGATCGCGCGTCCTGCGGGTCGGGCACGCGCACGATCAGCCTGCGCTCGTCGAGCCCGGCCAGCACCCGCGTCATGGTCGGCGCGGTCACCGCCTCGCGCGCGGCCAGCTCGCCCAGGCGCAACGGCGCGTGCTCCTCGATGGACACCAGGGTGGACAGCTGCAGCGGCGGGATGTCGTTGGAGGCCAGCCGGATGCGCCGGTGCAGCCGGCCCACCGCGAGGCGCAGCCTCGTCGCGAGCTGGGTATCCGTCGTGCTGGCCCCCGGCGCTGCCATCGTCGCTCCTCCCCCGGTGAGGCCGACTACCCGCCGGCAGGCCCGGGCCGGTTCTCGCCCGCGGCGGCGGCCACCGCGTCGGCCACGCTCGGCCGCGTGTCCAGCACCTGCAACAGCCCGCTCACGTCCAGTACCCGGTGCACGATGGGCGAGGGTGCGGCCAGGCTGAGCCGGCCGCCCAGCTCGTCGATGCGGTTCTTGGCCCTGACGAAAACGGTCAGCCCGGTGGAGTCACAGAACGTCAGGCCGGACAGATCGTAGACGAGACGCGAGTCGCCCTGCTCCAACAGGCGGGTGGTCAGCTCGGCAAGCTCTGGGGCGGTGGCAAGGTCCAACTCACCCTGCACGCTGATCAGAGTCACCGAGTCGCGTGGTTCTGAGCTGATGGTCAGCGACATGACTGTGGAGTCTCCCTCCGGGTCCGGCCCGTACCGCTGGCGGCGCCGACCGCTGGTACGGCCTGTGTCGATCGTATGCGCCGCGCGCCGTCCCGCCATGCAGGG
>JBBWZQ010000179.1:0-9383 GCA_039649115.1 Micromonosporaceae bacterium
ACCTCGTCGCGGCTGCGGCTGCCGGTGCCGAGCAGGCCCGGCTCGGGCAGCGCGTCGAGGACGGCCAGCGGCACGGACGCGGCCGGGTCCGGATACGCGCGCAGGGCGGCGGGGTACAGCTCGCGCAGCACCTCGCGCAGCGCGACCGCGGCGGCCTGGCGCCCGGAGACGACGGCGGCGTGCGCGGCGAGCACCGGCTTGAGCGCGGTCAGGTCGCGGGGTGCCGACCGCACCGAGGCGACCAGGGCACCCGCCTGCAGCGCGCGGGACAGGCCGATCGCCCGCCGGAGCGGGGCCGGAGCCTCCAGCTCCTCGGGGGAGTCGTCGTCACCGAAGCGCTCGGCGTAGTCGTCGAGCAACTCTTCGTCGACAATCGCGAGCGGCCGGCCGGCCGCGGCGAGAAACATGATGACCCGGTGCTCGTCGCTGTCCGCGGCCACCGCGACGTCCGCGCCCGCCGACCGCTCGGCGAGTACCGCGCCCAGTTCCGCGTAGCCGGCCGCGCTGTCGGCGACCTCGCTGACGTGCAGCAGCCTGCCGGAGTCGTCGACCACGGCCACGGTGAGCGGCTCTACTTCGTCGTTACCTGCAGGCGAGCCCGAAGGCTGCCTCGACGAGAGACCGCAGTACACCCGCACGAGCGCCACAGCGTCGTCCTCCTCTTGGTCCTCTCGCGATCCGCTGCGTCCCGGACACCCCGTGCGTCCGCGACAACGAGCGCCCCCGGAGCCGGCTCCGGTGTCGCCAAGGACTGATGCTCCCTGGTCCGGGGTCAGTCGCGCCAGTCCACGGCGGCCGAGATCTTGCCGATTATCGTGCGCCAGCTGAGAGGTGCGGCTTCTGCCCCGATTTTCTTGAGCTTGCGGCGTGCGAAGAAGCCGCTGATGCCACCACTCTCCGTAGTCCTCATCACCTCGTCGAGGTCGTCGAGCGGCGACCCCGGCGCCAGCGATTCCTGCACCGACTGCAGGCGGAGGGCGTATCCGAGGTCCCGGGCGATCTCTCCGGCCTGGATGAGCAGCTGGGCATCCCAGGCGTCGTACCCGCCGCGCAGGTTCTCCACCACGAGGTCCAACTCGTACCGGTCCTCCGGCAGCGGTACCACGTCCGCCACGGTGACCCGCTCGACCACGTCAGGCCAGGCGCTGAGCTGGCTGAGGTCGTGCTCGGCGCCGGAGCGGACGAACTCGACGAGCCCCTCGGGCGAGCGGAAGAGGTACAGCTTCCCGCGGCCACCGAGGAAGACCGGTACCTCCTCGGGCTGCGCGGCGTCACTGTCCGCCTCGTCGTCCTCGCCGGACTCCTCGTCGTCCCCGTCTTCGTCGCCGGTCTCATCCTCGCCGGTCTCATCCTCGCCGGTGTCGTCCTCGCCGATCTCGTCCTCGCCGGTCTCGTCCTCGTCGAGCACGTCGCCGTCGATGATGTCGTCGTCCTCGTCGTCCTCGTCGTCACCGCGGCGCCGCCGGCCCTTGGGCGTCTCCGCCTCGTCCTCGTCCTCGTCGTAGTCGTCGACGATCGCCTTCTCGTCCTCCACGAACGGGCGCAGCGGACCGTGCCGCTCCGGGAACGCGTCGACCTCCCGGTCCGAGATGTCGGTCGGCGTGATCTCCGTGTCCGGCCGGTACGCGCGCAGCGTGTAGCCGACCCCCTTCGGCAGCGCGATCTCAACGAGGTCGATGTGCACGGACTCCCAGAAGGCGTCGGTCCCGGCCGAGCGCTCGACGTCGTCGACGGCCTCGGCGACCGCCTCGCCCTCTTCCTCGTCTCCGGGCTCCGCCGCGGACCCGGATCCCTCGTCGCCCTCGGCCTCGTCGTCGAAACCCTCGGCCTCTCCGTCGAAAGCCTCAGCTTCCCCGTCGGAACCCGAAGCTTCCGCCTCAGATCCTGAGGCGTCCCCCTCGGAACCCGAAGCTTCCCGGTCGGAACCCGAAGCGTCCGCCCCGGAACCCGAAGCCTCCCCGTCGGAACCCGAAGCTTCCCCGTCGGACTCGGCTGCCTGCTCGGACTCGGCAGCGGGCAACTCGACCCCGGTCTCCTCAGACCTGGTCTCGTCGGCGTTGCGTCGTCCGGCTCTCTGGCGGGCCACGGCGACCTCCGTCTGGTCGGTGTTGTGCGTGCCGGTTGACTCTGGCCACACACCCTAGTCGGCGCGGTACGTGAGCGTTCGCCGTACCCCTCACCCGGGTGTACCCACCGCGAAGGGGCCGCCGGGATCGATGGACAGCGTCGGTCGGTCGGGGCCGGCGAGCGGCGCCTGCGGCCGCACCGGCCAGCGCTGGTGCTGGGTGAAGCCGCGGACCGCCCCGTCCAGCGCACCCCCCTCGAAGAGGAACCGCGCGCCGTTGCGCAGCAGGCCGGTCATCAGCTCGCGGTCCAGGTAGCGGAAGTGGCACTGCAGGTCGGCCAGGCCGAGCTGGGTCATGCCCAGCGTGTCCATGACCGCGACGTCAGGGTCGTCCGGGTCCTCGAAGATCCGTACGTTGATCAGGCCGCGCAGCGGATCGCCGGCCAGCTCCTCCGGCGGTACCGCCTGCTGGCTGCCCGGCCACCAGGTCGCCAGCGGCGAGGTCGAGGCGATGACGGCCTGTACGGCGGCCTGGTGGGCCTCGACCCGCGAGCGGGGATCCACGTCCCGCCCGAGGAATTCGGTGACCAGCAGCGAGTACCGGCACCGGCCGAGCACGTCGGCCGCCTGCGCCCAGCCGCGGCTGTGTGCCAGGTCGCGCGGTTCGGTGTCCTGGATGGGGCGGGTGATCGCCGAGAGCAGTGGCGCGGAGCGGGCGTCCGGGTACATGTTGCGCAGCAGCCCGTACGTGATGAGCAGGTTGCCGTCGGCCTCCGTGAGGTCCGCGTCCGGCCGCGCCAGCCGCACCGCGTCGAGGATCTGGCGGGCGTCCAGCGCGGGCGGATCGGCGAAGCAGAGCTCCGCCATCAGCGTCTGCGCGGCGTGCGGCGGCAACGGCTGACCGTACTCCACGGGCCGTTCATACACCTTTGGGATGCCAGACGGTCTTGATTTCGAGGAACGCCGTCAACCGGTCCGTGCCGGGATCGGCCGCCCAGTCGGCCGGCAGCCGCGGTACCCGCTTGAGGTTCTCCGCCGCCTCCCGCTCCAGGTCGGTACGCATTGCCTGGTCGGCAACGCCGGTCAGGTCGACGGCGTTGACGTCGAGGTGGCCGGCCAGCCACGGAGCCGTCTCGGCGGGCCGGCCGGTGAGCAGGTTGACCACGCCGCCCGGCAGGTCCGCGGTGGCCAGCACCTCGGCCAGGGTGATCGCCGGCAGCGGGTGCCGCTCCGCCGCGAGCACGACCGCGGTGTTGCCGGTCACGATGACCGGGGCGAGCACGCTGACCAGTCCGAGCAGGCTGGAGTCGGGCGGTGCCACGATGCCCACCACACCGACCGGCTCCGGCGCGGAGAGGTTGAAGAACGGGCCGGCCACGGCGTTGGCGTTGCCGTACACCTGCGCGATCTTGTCGGCCCAGCCGGCGTACCAGACCCAGCGGTCGATCGCGGCGTCCACAGTGGACGACGCGTCGTTCCCCTCAGTCGCGGTCACCTCGTCGACGAACTGGGCTCGCCGGCCCTCCAGCATCTCGGCGATCCGGTACAGGATCTGGCCCCGGTTGTACGCAGTGGCGCCCGACCACCCGCCGAACGCGCCGCGGGCCACCCGTACCGCGTCGCGCACGTCCTTGCGCGAGGCGAGCGCGGCGTTGGCGAGGAAGTCGCCCGCAGCCGACGTCACGACGTAGGACCTCCCGGATTCACTGCGGGGAAAGGCGCCGCCGACGAACAGCTTGTACGTCTTGCGTACGGCCAGTCGCGGATCAGTGCGCAAGGTAGCCCTCCAGTCCGTGCCGGCCGCCCTCCCGGCCGTACCCCGACTCCTTGTACCCGCCGAAGGGTGCCGTGGGATCGAACTTGTTGAACGTATTGGCCCACACCACGCCGGCCCGCAGCCGGTCCGCGACGGCGAGGATCCGGGAACCCTTCTCGGTCCAGATGCCCGCCGACAGCCCGAACGGCGTGTTGTTCGCCTTCTCCACCGCCTCCGCCGGGGTCCGGAAGGTCAGTACCGACAGTACCGGTCCGAAGATCTCTTCGCGGGCGATCCGGTGCGCCTGGGACACCCCCGTGAAAATCGTCGGCGCGAACCAGAAGCCGCGGTCGGGCAGCTCGCACGGCGGCGACCAGCGCTGCGCACCTTCCTCGTCGCCGATCCCGGCCAGTTCCCGGATCTTCGCCAGCTGCACGGCCGAGTTGATCGCCCCGATGTCCGTGTTCTTGTCCAGCGGATCGCCCATCCGCAGCCGGCCCATCCGCCGCTTCAGCGCGTCGAGCAGCGCGTCGGCCACCGACTCCTGCACGAGCAGGCGGGAGCCGGCGCAGCACACGTGGCCCTGGTTGAAGAAGATGCCGTCGACGATGCCCTCGACCGCCTGGTCGATCGGTGCATCGTCGAACACGATGTTCGCCGCCTTGCCGCCCAGTTCGAGGGTCAGCCGCTTGCTGGTGCCGGCGACCGCCTTCGCGATCGAGCGGCCCACCTCGGTGGAGCCGGTGAAGGCCACCTTGTCGATGCCCGGGTGCTCGACGAGGTGCCGGCCGGTCTCGCCCGCCCCGGTGATGATGTTGACCACGCCCGGCGGCAGGTCCGCCTGCTGGCAGAGCTCCGCGAAGAGCAGCGCGGTCAGCGGCGTGGTCTCGGCCGGCTTGAGCACGACGGTGTTGCCGCAGGCGAGCGCCGGCGCGATCTTCCAGGCCAGCATCAGCAGGGGGAAGTTCCAGGGGATGACCTGCCCGGCCACGCCGAGCGGCCGCGGGTGGGCGCCGAGGCCGGCGTGCGGCAGCTTGTCGGCCCAGCCCGCGTAGTAGAAGAAGTGCGCGGCGGCCAGCGGTACGTCGACGTCGCGCGACTCCCGGATCGGCTTGCCGTTGTCGATGGACTCCAGCACCGCGAACTCGCGGGCGCGCTCCTGCAGCAGGCGCGCGATGCGGTACAGGTACTTGGCCCGGTCCCGACCGGGCAGGTCGCGCCAGGTGCTCTCGAATGCCTGGCGCGCGGCCGACACCGCTCGGTCCACATCGGACGGTCCGGCCGAGACGACCTCGGCGAGCACGTCCTCGGTGGCCGGATTGATGGTCTTGAAGCGGCCGCCGTCCGAGGGGTCGACGAACTCGCCGCCGATGAACAGCCCGTACGAGGAGCGGATGTCCACAATGGACGTCGACTCCGGTGCGGGTGCGTACTCGAAGGCAGTCATGGGTCAGTCCAGGGTGAAGTAGTCGGGGCCCGGGTACCGGCCGGTGGACATCTTGGTGCGCTGCATGAGCAGGTCGTTGAGCAGGGTCGAGGCGCCGAACCGGAACCAGTCCGGGTGCAGCCAGTCCTCGCCCACGGTCTCGTTCACGGTCACCAGGTACTTGACGGCGTCCTTCGCGGTGCGGATGCCGCCCGCCGGCTTCACCCCGACCTGCCGGCCGGTGGTGTCCCGGAAGTCGCGCACCGCCTCCAGCATCACCAGCGTCACCGGCAGCGTGGCGGCCGGCGCCACCTTGCCGGTCGAGGTCTTGATGAAGTCGCCGCCGGCCAGCATCGCCAGCCAGCTGGCCCGGCGCACGTTGTCGTAGGTGGCCAGTTCGCCGGTCTCCAGGATGACCTTGAGGTGTGCCTTGCCGGCCGCCTGCTTGACCTCCACGATCTCCTCGAAGACCTGCAGGTACCGGCCGGCGAGGAACGCGCCGCGGTTGATGACCATGTCGATCTCGTCGGCGCCGGCGGCCACCGCCTGCGCGGTCTCGGCCAGCCGCACCATCAGCGGTGACTGGCCGGACGGGAACGCGGTGGCGACGCTGGCCAGGTGGACGCCCGAGCCGCGCAGCGCCTCGGCCGCGGTGGGCACCATCGCGGGGTACACGCAGACCGCGGCCACCGCGGGGCAGGTCGGGTCGCTCGGGTCCGGCCGGCGCGCCTTCGCGCACAGCGCGCGTACCTTCCCCGGCGTGTCCGCCCCTTCCAGGGTGGTGAGGTCGACCATGCGGATCGCGAGGTCCAGGGCCCACGCCTTCGCCGTTGTCTTGATCGAGCGGGTGCCGAGCATCGCCGCCCGGGCCTCCGCGCCCACCTGGTCCACGCCGGGCAGCCCGTGCAGGAAGGCACGCAGGCCGGCGTCCGAGCGGGCCACCTCAACAACCGCCGTCATCTGATCCTCACCGGAAGAGTGGCCCACGGCCACGCTGTCTTTCCAGTGAGCTTACGCGTGCGACGACTGTGTGATCTTGCGTACTATACGATGACGGCCGTGGACGTAACCGTGGTGGATCACCCGCTGGCGCAGTCGCGGCTGACCGCGATGCGGGACTCCCGCACCGAGTCGGCGATGTTCCGGGCCGCGCTGCACGAATTGACCACAATGCTGGTGTACGAGGCGGCGCGCCGGTTCGCGGTGGAGCGTCACCCGGTGCAGACCCCGGTCGGTACCGCCGAGGGCACCCGGCTGGCCAACCCGCCGCTGCTGGTACCGGTGCTGCGCGCCGGGCTGGGCATGGCCGACGCCACGCTGGCCCTGCTGCCGGACTCGTCCATGGGCTTCGTCGGCCTGGCCCGCGACGAGCACACCTTCGAGCCGCGCGCCTACATGGAGTCGCTGCCGGTGGACCTGACCGGGCTGCCGGTGCTGGTGCTCGACCCGATGCTGGCCACCGGCGGCTCGCTGGAGCACTGCTGCCGGCTGCTGGCCGACCGCGGCGCCACCGACATCACGGTGCTCTGCGCGCTGGCCGCCCCGGCCGGCCTGGAGCGCCTGGACCGCTCCGCCCTCCCCCTCCGCATCGTCACGGCCGCCATCGACGAAAAACTCAACGACAAGATGTTCATCGTCCCCGGCCTCGGCGACGCGGGCGACCGCCAATTCGGCGGCATGCCGAGGTTCTAGACGCCAAGGGCGGACTCGACTTCGGTGCGTAGGGCGGCGAGGCAGGCGGCGGCTCTGGAGCGGGCCCCGGGCACGTCGCCGTCCGGTACCGGCTCGACCACTTCCAGGTAGGCCTTGAGTTTCGGCTCCGTGCCGGAGGGGCGGACCACGATCCGGGCGCTTTCCGTGCGCAACGTCAGCACGTCCGCCTCCGGCAGCCGGTCCGCCACCGCGGTCACCGGCTCGTCGAGCAGATCGGCCGGCGGGCGGGCGCGCAGCCGGGACATCGCCGCGTCGATCTCGGCGAGATCCTCGACGCGCATCGACACCTGGTCGGTCGCGTACACGCCGAACTCGGCGGCGATCTCGTCGAGCCGGTCGGTCAGCGTGCGACCCTGCGCGGCCAGGCCGGCGGCCAGTTCGCAGACCAGCAGCGCGGCGCTGATGCCGTCCTTGTCGCGTACCAGGTCCGGTGCGACGCAGTAGCCCAGCGCCTCCTCGTACCCGAAGACCAGGTCCGCCCCGGCGCGCACGATCCACTTGAACCCGGTCAGCGTCTCCGCGTACCGGTGCCCCCGCGCCTGGCACAGCACGCGCAGCAGCGACGAGGAGACCACGGTCGTCGCGTACAGTCCCCGCACCCCGCGCCGCATCAGGTGGTCGGCGAGCAGCACGCCCACCTCGTCCCCGCGCAGCATCCGCCAGCCCGTACGCCGGTCCGGGACGGCCACCGCGCAGCGGTCCGCGTCCGGATCGTTCGCGATGGCGATGCCGGCCCCGGTACCGGCGGCCAGCGCCGTGACCAGGTCCATGGCGCCGGGCTCCTCGGGGTTGGGAAACGCCACGGTCGGGAACTCCGGGTCGGGCGCCGCCTGCTGCGTCACCACCACCGGGGGCGGGAACCCGGCGGCCGGCAACGCGGCCGTGAACACCTCCGCACCCACGCCGTGCAGCGGCGTGTACGCGACCGCGACCGGTCCGCCGGCCTCCACTATGGACGCAACGCTGTCCACATAGGACTTGACGAGGTCGTCGCCGAGCACCGCGCCGGGGGAGCCCAGCGGCACGGCGGACAGCGGGCCCACCGCCCGGATGGACTCCTCGATCTCGCGGTCGACCGGGGGTGCGATCTGGGCGCCGGCTCCGGTCGGGCCGCCCAGCGCCTCGCCCAGGTACACCTTGTACCCGTTGTCCTGCGGCGGGTTGTGGCTGGCCGTCACCATGACCCCGGCCACCGCGGTCAGCCGGCGGATGGCGTAGGCGAGCACGGGCGTGGGCAGCGGTCGCGGCAACAGCAGCGCCGGCCGGCCGGCTCCGGTCGCGACCCGCGCGGTCTGCTCCGCGAACTCCCGCGAGCGGTGCCGCGCGTCGTACCCGATGATCAATGGACCCGGCGCACCGCGGGCGGCGAGCCACCCGACGAGGCCGGCCGCGGCGGCCCGCACCACCGCGAGGTTCATCCCGTTGGGTCCGGCGCGCAGCGGCCCGCGCAGTCCCGCGGTGCCGAAGCTCAGCGGGCCGGCGAACCGGTCGGCCAGTTCCGCCGCGCTGTCCGGCAGCGCCTCGACCAGTGCCTCCAGTTCGGCCTGGGCGACCGGATCGGGGTCGTCAGCGAGCCAGGAACGCGCCTTCGCGCGCAAGTCGGTCGTCACCCAGACGTTGTAACACGCCGCCTCAGTTGCCGGTGCCGGACAGGTTGAGCTGGTACGAGCGGACCGCCTCGTGGTAGACGTCCAGGCTCTCCCGCCACCGGCCGACCTCCACCGTGAGGAAGAACTCGTACGCCCTCCGCCCGGTCACCGTGGCCCGCCACAGCCCGCGCCGGGTCTGCTGGTCGCGGCCGCAGGTGTACTCCAGTTCGGCCGCGGGCCGGCCGGCCAGCGTCACGTCCATCCGCAGCGCGACCCGGGTGTAGGGCGCGGTGCACTTGTCCGGGTGCTTCTTGAGCTGGGTCTCCGCGGCCACCAGGAACTGCTCGGCGGTGCCGCCGGCCTTCTCCACGTTGACCCGCAGCTTGCGGCCCGGGTCGCCGGGATCGGTGAAGTCGATGTAGCTGCTGGTCCGCCCCTGCTTCCAGTCGCCGGGCACGTTGAGGGAGAAGCCGCGCTGGTCCTGGAAGAGCGCCGGGTTGCCGATCAGCGGGCCGGTCGTGGCCGGGCTGTGGGCGGGGGTGGGCTGGGCGGCCGGCGGGCCGCTGGAGAACCAGCCGGCGGCCAGCCCGACGACCGCCAGCACCGCGACCGCGGCGCCGCCGGCCGCGCCGAACCGCAGCCGCCGTGGCCAGGCGCGCAAGCGCCCGGCAAGGCCGGACGCGGCGAGCCTCGCGCCGTGCGACAGATCGGCGAGCAGGCCGTGGGAACCCGCATGCTGGGGTACCGGTGCCAGGCCGTGGCTGGTCGGCTCCAGCATCGGCTCGGCCCGTGCGGGCGCGGCTGCCGCCTCCGGCGCCTGCGGGAAGGGCGGGA
>JBBWZQ010000192.1:0-55454 GCA_039649115.1 Micromonosporaceae bacterium
CCTTGTCCTCCCGCCACAGCCGGCGGAACAGCTCGTACCCCTCCTTGTTGCGGTCCCACTGGTCGGCCTCGGTGACGTGGAACAGCTGCGCCTGCGCCGCGCCGTTGCCCTTGCCGATCATCAGTTCCAGCCGCCCGCCGCTGAGGTGGTCCAGGGTGGCGTAGTCCTCGAAGGCGCGCACCGGGTCGAGCAGGCTCAGCGTGGTGACCGCGGTGAACAGCCGGATCTGTGAGGTGTGCGCGGCGATGTTGCTGAGCACCACCGGTGGGGAGGAGGAGATGAACGGCCGCTCGTGCCGCTCACCCACCCCGTACCCGTCGAAGCCCAACTCCTCGCTCAGCACCGCGTTGGCCACGACCTCCCGCAGCCGCGCGGTGGTCGAGGTGCGCTCCCCGGTCACCGGGTTTCGGACGTGGGTGATGAGCGTGATGAGGAGGAACTTCATCCGGCCGCCGCCTGCACCGTGGTGCGTTGCCGGGGTGTCGTCTCGGATCCGTCGTTGGTGCCTCCGATGCCCAGAAACTCGACCGGCATTCCTGTCGCCTCCCGCCGGATAGCCCATCCGGATAGCCCATTAAGCAGACTATTGTAGTAGGGATTCCGGTGGTGGGAGAACGGTTGCTCGACGTGATGCACATCGTGCTGCGACGACCTCGACTGATCTTGTTCCTGGCTCACCCTGGCGCTGTCCGGGCTGGAGGATGTCGTCTCCGTGTCCTATGTGGATGGCAAGCGGGACGGGCGCGGCGGGTGAGCCCGCCGGCGGTGGCGGCAAGTTGCGTAACTGGCTGCCACCGGCCGCATCCACCCGCTCGTCGACGCCCGCCGCACCACCGGCAAGGTCGGACCGCGCCCAGGCAGGTGAGCCCGGCCCGGAGCTCATGGCGTGACGGTGACCGGATGGGCGACGATGGCTCCGAACAGGTATCCCAGCGAGTTGTAGGGCGCCTGTACCGGCTGCGTCGCGCCGGTGGCGTCGGTGGCGCGGGCGCGCAGGGTTTGCGGGCCCGCGGTGGCCGGCAGCCAGTCGAACTCCCAGCGCTGCCATGCGTGCGGCAGGCCCGGCTCGTGCAGCCGGGCGGGTCGCCAGCTGGTGCCGCCGTCGGTGCTCACCTCCACCTGCCGGATCGCGCCGTTGCCGGACCAGGAGCGACCACGCAGGCGGTTGCGCTGGCCGAGGGTGAACGTGGCGTTCCAGTCGAGTTCGAAGGCGTTCTTGGTCACCTGCCGGGTGATCAGTGTCCCGTCGGTGGGGTAGTCGGGGCCGAAGAGCCGGTAGAACTGGGTGTTCCACGGTGAGACCAACGGGCTGGCGGAGACCTCGATGCCGCCCACCCACTTGATGGACGAGATCCCGATCCAGGAGGGCACCAGCACCCGGACCGGGAAGCCGTGGTCGGGGGGCAGCGGTTGCCCGTTCATCTCGTACGCCAGCAGCACGTCGTGCAGGGCCTTGGTCACAGGCAGCGGGCGGCGTACCGGACCGAGGTTCACGCCGCCGGTGACGAAGTCGGCGTCCAGCCCGATCGGCATCACGTCCACGGCCTGTCTGGTCAGGCCGGCCCGCTCCAGTACGGTGGACAGTCGTACACCACGCCAGCGGGCCACGCCAACCGCGCCCAGGCCCCAGGCGGTGCCGGTGACCGACTGGTTCTGCTGGCTGGTGAAGAAGCTGCGGCCGTTGCCGGCGCACTCCACGAACGCGGTCACCGACTCAGCCGGCAACGCGCGCAGTTGCGGATAGCTGAACTCGACCGCACTGTCCACAGTGGGGGCTCCGCGCAGCCCGGTGCCGTACAGGCGCAGCCGCCAGGAGTCCACGTCCACCAGTGGCGTGCTCGTGTGGTCGCGGACGAAGAACCGGTCGATGGGTACCAGGTATCCCTGGCCGGCCATCGCCTGCCACCGCATTTCGGCGTTGGAGCCGTAGACCGTGAACAGTTCCGGCGGCAGCGGCTTGACGATCGGCGTGGGCGCCGTGGCGGCGTGGGCCGGTGCCTTCGTCAGCGCCGACACGCCCGCGACGGCGGACAGACCAGCGGCCAGCCTGGCCAGGTCCCGCCGGGTGAAGCGCGCATCCCTCGCCACACCGGCCCGCCACTGAGCCAGCCTGGTCGTGTCATAGTCGAACTCACCCACCGAGACGTGGCCATCCACTGCAGATCCTCCTGGGCGCCCGTCGCTTCCCGCCTTCCCAGTGGACCACTGCGCGGCGCCAGTCGTCAATACCGACCGATTAAGTAGGTGTTTGAGTGAGGGAGGACGTTGCCCGGTCGGGTCGCTGGCACTGCGCCAGGGAAGCCGGTCGCAGATGACCTCAGCCAGCGAGGTCCCGTTCGTGGCCGATGGCCGCGATGGGTCCCATGTAGTCGACAACGTCGGCGCCACCGGCGAAGCGGAGGACAGCGCTGTGATCAGGCGGGCGGTGGGTCGTCATTGACACCGACCGTTCGTGGCCGGTCGCGACGCGGCGCCATCCGTACGGCCGGCTTGCACTCGGACGCAGCCCACCTGGCGACAGGTATTGCTCAGTCGGGAGCCAGCGTGTTGTGTCCGGCGGACAACCAGTCGGCGTACGAGTTGCCGGTCACCCGTTCCAGCAGTGCGATGTCGTCGATGAAGCACGGCAGGATCGCGGCCCGCTGGTCGCGGGTCAGCTTGGGCCGGCGCCCGGGATGGCGGTGCAGCAGCGCGAGGAGCGGCTCGCGCAGCACCCGGCGAGCCGGGGCGGGGAAGTGCTGTCCGATCCGTCCACCGAACCGCAGCACCGTCCGCAGCGCGTCGTTGAGCGGGGTCTTCGCCGGGTAGGGCCACACGTTCTCGGCGGGTACCTCGTGGACGACTCCGGTGGCCACGCCGAGAAAGCGGCACACCCGGTCGAGGGTGTCCGCCGGCCGGACACGCAGGTCCCGGTAGCGCAGCACGAGGACCTGCTCGCGGGGGAACAGGCCGTAGAGGCGTTCCAGCTGGCCGCCGTAGCGGCCCAGTTGGATGTAGTGCCAGAAGTCGGCCCACCCGGCGGCCCGCCGGCGGGGTTCGGCCCGGCAGGCAGCAAGGAAGTCCGACTCCGGCTCCAGGCCGGCCGCCCACAGGTGGGCCCAGTTGGAGTGCGCCCGGTCGACCGGATCGCGCACCATCACGATCAGGCGGGCCTGCGGGACGAGCGCGTGGATGCGCCGCTGCGCCGCCGGGTCGTACAGGTAGAACGGTGTGGCCTCGCCACGCAGGGTACCGGGTGGCGCCGGGTCGAACAGGGCCTCGTACTCCTGCCGTCGCCAGACGTGTTCGTGGTAGGTCTGCACGTCGCCGGGGCCGCCGTGGCGCGGTGGCGGGCCGTCGGAGAGGAAGAACTTGGGTTCCTTGACCGGGGGCAGGAACAGTTCGGGGTGGCGTACCAACGCCATCTTCAACGCGGTCGTGCCGGCTTTGGGTACCCCCGCGACGAAGAATTCGGGTAACGGCACGGTACCTCCCGAGCCCCCGCGTCAGCGATGCGATCCGGACCACATAGTCTACTAACTCGACCGGCCAGGTGGGCAAGACTGTCTTCGGCGGGCGGCCGCGGACGCAGGAGAGAGGCGGCCGTGACGTCGGTGTGCCAGCCGGAGTAGTAGCGGGCGCGGTGGTGGCCAGGTCGGTCGTGGTGATACCTCACTCCGGTCAGGATGCGGTGGGTGTGTAGTGGCCGGCGGCGTCGCCTTCCAGGATCTGGCTGGGGGTGCCGTCGGTGCCGACGGGCACGTCGCCGGCCACGGTGACCCGGAACAGCTGCCGGGGCTGGTCGTCGTAGTCGTCGGGCGCGTAGTGCTGGGTGATGCGGTTGTCGAAGACGACCAGGTCGCCGGCGCTCCACCGCACGCGCAGCACGTTCTCCGGTCGGGCGACGTACGCCTGCAGCAGGCGCAGGATGTCGCGCGACTCGGTTGTGGACAGCCCCACGACGCGTTGGGCGAAGCCGCCGATGAACAGGCCACGTTCGCCGGTCTCCGGGTGCACCCGGACCACCGGGTGGGCGGTCTGGTACTTCAGCGACACGAACACCTTGTGGTACTCGGTGTGCCTGGCGGTGGTGAACTGCGGCTGTACATAGTCGTAGTCGTTGGTGTGCACCGCGCGCAGCGTATCGGCGAAGGCGCGCAGCGGCTCGGGCAGGTCCTGGTACGCGGCCGCCGTGTTGGCGATCAGCGTGTTGCCGCCGTAGGGCGGGACCACGACGGCGCGCAGCGTCGAGATCTTCGGTGGGCTCTGCACGAACGTGACGTCGGTGTGCCACCGGTTGGCGCGCACACCTTCCTCACCGTCCACGGGAAGTACGTTGGGCTGTCCCTCGACCGACGGCACCGTGGGGTGGGCCGTGGTCAGCGGCCCGAACCGCGCGGCGAAGCGCAACTGCCGCTCGTCGTCGAGATGCTGGCCGCGGAACACGAGTGCCTTGAACCGCAGCAGCGCAATGTTGATCTGAGCGAACACGGCGTCGTCGAGTTCGCCGGTGAGGTCCACGCCGTGCACTTCGGCGCCGATGCGTCCGCCGATGCGGCGCAGGTCGAGGGCGAGTGCGGATTGGGTGGTGGTGGACATGCTTCCTCCAGAGACGTGGATGCGGGGAGGGACGTGCGGCACTGGTCCGGCTACCCGGGTGGCAGGCCGGGCTCACCGGCGACGGCGCCCACCAGATGGAGGTGGGACGCGGCGCGGGGCGAAGGAGAGGGCGAGAATCAGCGAGAGTGTGCTGCGCAACAGGCCGCGCTGGTGACGCGGGCCAGGTCGACGTGCAGGCGGGCCACAGCATGGAAGTCCGCTCTGCGCCTCCCGCCACGCCCCGGACATCCGTGGCGGCGGGAAACTGTCGGCTTCATGGCTCTATGGAAGCCCACAAATCCCTATGTGTCAAGTAGGGATTTGCCGAGGTGCGCGGCGACGACTTCGGGCAACCGAATGACCTCCGTGACCGGACAGCCAGCAAGGGTCGGGGTGTTACCGATCCGGGTAGTCGGCCAGCAGCCGGTCCAGGATCGCCGGCGTCCGCTCCGGCGGCTCGGCCTCGATGACCAGGCGCCCCGCCGCTGCGGTGTACTTGTCCACGTCGTCCCGCCTGTCCAGGTAGAGCGCGCTGGTGAGGTGTTCGATGTAGATGACGTCGGTCAGCTCCGCCTCGCCGAAGCGCAGGATGGTGAACGCGCCGCCCGCGGCGGCGTGTCCGCCGGCGTGGAACGGCAGGATCTGCAACCAGACCGCGGGGTGGGTGCAGGCCTGGCGCAGCGCCTCGATCTGGCGACGCATCGCGCCCGGACCGCCGATCGGGCGGCTTAACACCGCCTCGTCGATCACCGCCCACAGCCGGGGCGCGTCGGGTCGGTCGAGCAGTTGTTTGCGGACCATCCGCAGGCGGACCCGGCGGTCCACCTGGGTCGGGTCCTCGTCGCCGTACCCGAGCTGGATGACTGCGCGGGCGTACTCCTCGGTCTGCAGCAGGCCGGGAACGAACTGCACTTCGTAGCAGCGGATCAGCGTCGCCGCGGCCTCCAGGTCCAGGTAGTTCTGGAACCAGGTGGCGAGCAGGTCTCCGTACGGGTGCCACCAGCCGGGCGAGTTGGCCTCCTGGGTCAGTGCGGTGAGCACCTCGCGTTCGGCCTCGCTGACGTCGTACAGGGCGAGCAGGTCCGCGATGTCGCGCGGCTTGACGCCGACCCGACCCAGCTCCATCCGGCTGATCTTCGACTCGGAGGCGCGGATCGCGTACCCGGCGGCCCCCCGGCTGATGCCCTTGTCCTCCCGCAGACGGCGCAGCCGGGAGCCCAGCTGCATCCGCCGTACGGTCGGACCGCCGGCCTGGTCAGCCGCGGTCACTACGGTTTACGCCCTACGCCGCCGTACACCTCGCGCTCCTCGGGCACACCCGCCTCGGGCCGCCATCGCGGCACGGACACCACGCCGGGCTCCACCAGCTGCAGGCCTTCGAACAACCGCGTGATCTGGTCCGGGCTGCGCAGGTGGTACGCGGGGTTGGCGGACTGGTTCCAGATCCGCGCCGCCTCGACCACCCCGTCGCTGGTGTTGGTGCCGTCGTTGTGGACCAGATAGCTGCCGGACGGTAGCCGGTCCAGCAGCCGCCGGACGATCGACCGCGCCTCGTCGTAGTCGCCTATGTGCCCGAGGATGCCCATCAGCATCAGGGCGACGGGTCTGGTGAAGTCCAGCGTCCGGGCCGCCTCCCGCAGGATCTTGTCGGGATCGCGCAGATCCGCGTCGATGTAGGCGGTCGCCCCGTCAGGTGCGCTGGTGAGCAGCGCGCGGGCATGCGCCAGGACCAGCGGGTCGAAGTCGACGTAGACGACGCGGGACTGCGGGGCCACCCGCTGCGCGACCTCGTGCGTGTTGTTCGCGGTGGGCAGCCCGGTGCCGACGTCGAGGAACTGCCTGATCCCGGCCCCGCCGGCCAGATAGGTCACGGCGCGCGCCAGGAACGCCCGGGACACCCGAGCGTTCTCCACGATCTGCGGAAACGCCTCTTGGACCTGGTCGCCGACCTCGCGGTCGACGGCGAAGTTGTCCTTGCCGCCGAGCCAGTAGTTCCAGATCCGGGCGGTCTGCGGCACCGCCGTGTTGAGTTTGGGGGGAATCTCGGTCACGCCAGCATGCTATGCGAACCGGGCGGCAACGGCAGGACCGCATTGACACCGTCAGGTCCACCTGCCCGACCGCGGCGCGCCGCCATGGACAGCCAGAGCGGCGGGGAACCCATGCCGTGCGCGCCGCGGTGGTTGAGCGTTGGGCGGGGCGACAGGGTTCTGGCGGCGATCCGGCACGGTGGCGTCGGCGGCCCTCCTTGTTCACCCTTCCAACCGGGACGGCGGCGACCGATCCACAACACCGGACAACTAATGCATTGTCTGCACCAGACGAAAGGGCGAACGCGATCAGGGCCATCGGGTTCTTGGCTGGCTGGTCGGTGCCATCGCGCCGATGAGCACCGCCGGTGCCCGCGCCTGCTGCGACACCTACTGGCAATGTTGCGGACTCAACGGCTGCAAGAGGTCAAGCCACACCAGCTGCGACTGCAAGACGACCAGGTGCCGGCCCTGCCCCATCCTGTGCTGATACGACATCTGCGTCGCCGTGCTCCGGCCCCGGTGTACGCGTCTCGTCGGTCATGTTCTCCTTCCGTCGTTGCGGCACACTCATTGCGGTGTCTTCCTCTCGGTATGTTCTCGTCGAGGCCGGGCCGCTAGCCTCCACACAAAGGGGTCGGCCTTTGTCGACAACTGCCTGGAGGGCGGGTGGAGTTCCGGATCCTTGGCTCGTTGCAGGTCGTAACCGAGGACGGCCGGCAGCTGCGGTTCGGGCCTCGGCAAACGAAGGTGCTCGCGGTGCTACTGCTTTCGGCGGGCAGGGTGTTATCGGTCCATGACCTGATCGACGCGGTATGGGAGGGCGATCCACCGGCGACCGCCCGTCGACAGATCCAGAACTGTGTCTGGATCTTGCGCAAACACCTGGCCATCCTGTCCGAAGGTCCGGGATACCGGATCCTCGTCGGCGGCGGGCAACTCGACGCCCAACTGTTCGAGGACCTGCTCGCCGAGGCGCGGGCGTCGGCCGCCGGCGGACAAGCCACGCGGGCCGCGGGCCAGTTGACGGCCGCGCTACGGCTGTGGCGTGGCCCGGCGTTGGCCGGCTCCTCCGGCCGGGCAATCGAGATCGGGGCGGCCCGGCTGAACGAGCGGCGCCTCAGTGTCACCGAACAGCGCATCGAACTCGAGCTTCAGCTCGGCCACCATCGCGACCTCATTGCCGAACTCACCGAACTGATCGCCCATCACCCGCTGCGGGAACGGCTCGTCGGCCACCTCATGCTGGCGCTCAACGCATCCGGCCGGCAAGCTGACGCGCTCGCGGCCTACCAGCAGCTACGCACTCGACTCGTCAATGAACTGGGTATCGACCCCGGTGCCGAGGTACAGCAGTTGCACGGTGCGATCCTGCGTAACGAGGCGGTTGTCCGGCGGGTGGACGTGGTGGGCGCGCCGGTGGTTCCCCGACAACTGCCCGCACCGGCTCGCCACTTCGTCGGCCGGAGCACCCCACTCCAGGAGTTGACGGACCTGGTCAAGCGGGCTACCAGCGCAGGCGGCACCGTGGTGATCACGGCCGTCGACGGGACAGCGGGCATCGGAAAGACCACCCTGGCGGTGCATTGGGCGCACCAGGTGGCCGGATCGTTTCCCGATGGGCAGTTGTACGTGAACCTGAGAGGGTTCGACCCGAGCGGGTCGCCGATGACACCGGCCGAGGCGGTGCGTGGCTTTCTGAACGCGTTTGAGGTGGAACCACACCGCATCCCGGCCGGCGTGGACGCACAAGCCGCCCTGTTCCGCAGCATGCTTTCCGGCCGGCGCATGCTGGTCGTGCTGGACAACGCCCGCGACGCCAGCCAGGTACGCCCGCTGCTGCCCGGCTCCCCGGGGTGCTTCGTGGTAGTGACCAGCCGCAACCGGCTCTCCGGGCTGGTCGCCGCCGACGGCGCCCACCCGCTCACCCTGGACCTGCTGTCGGCCTCCGAGGCCACCGAACTGCTGATTCACCTGCTGGGCGGAGCCCGGGTGACGGCCGAACCCGAAGCAATCGACGAGATCATCACCAGGTGTGCGCGACTGCCCCTGGCGTTGGCCATCGTGGCTGCCCGCGCCGCCAGCCACTCCACGTTCCCGCTCACTACCCTGGTCGCCGAACTACGCGACGCGCACGGCGACCTGGACGCGTTCGACGGCGGAGACCCGGCCACCGACGTCCGTACGGTGTTCTCCTGGTCCTACCAGGCAGTGAGCACCACGGCGGCGCGGCTGTTCCGGCTGCTGGGGCTGCACCCTGGCCCGGACATCACCGCGCCTGCCGCGGCGAGCCTGGCCGGCGTACCGCTCAAGCGAGCACGGGCGGCGCTGACCGAACTGTCCCGCGCTCACCTGGTCGCCGAGGACACCCCTGGCCGGTTCGGGTTCCATGACCTGCTGCGTATCTTCGCCATGGAACTCGCCCGCGCCCGCGACCCTGACATCGAGCGGCGGACGGCGCTGCACCGGATGCTCGACCACTACCTGCATACCGCGCACACCGCCGATCGACTGCTGTATCCCTACCGCGATCCGATCACGGTGGCTCCGGTCCAGGCTGGGGTAACGCCCGAAGACCTGTCCGACGGCGGGCAGGCGTTGGCGTGGTTCGTCGCCGAGCACCCGGCGCTACTCGCGATCGTCGAGCAGGCGGCCAAGCTGGGGTTCGACACCCACGCCTGGCAACTGGCCTGGACACTCCTGGACTTCTTCGACCGCCGGGGATACTGGTACGACCGAGCCACCGCTCAGCACGTTGCCCTGGACGCCGCCCGGCGGCTGGCCGACCCGGCCAAGCTGGCCTACACCTGCCGCGGTCTGGGCCACACCTACACCAGGCTGGGCCAGTACGACGCCGCGGAGATCCACCTCCGACACGCCTTCGACCTGTACGGCGAGACCGGCGACCGCGTCGGTCAAGCCCATTCGCATCGTAACCTCAGTTTTGTGTTCGAGCAGCGAGGCCGCCACCAGGAGGCGCTTCACTCCGCCGGGCAGGCCCTCGACCTGTACCGCGCCGCGGGTGAGCGGGGCGGGCAGGCCAAAGCGCTCAACGCGGTCGGCTGGCTTCACGCCAAGCTGGGAGACCACGGTCTGGCGCTCCCCTACTGCCAGCAGGCCCTGACACTGCACCAAGAACTCGGCGACCGCGACGGGGAAGCAGAGACATGGGACAGCGTCGGCTACGTCCACCATCACCTACGTCAGCACCGACAGGCCATCACCTGCTACCAACACGCCATCGACCTGTACCGGGACCTCGGCGATCGTTACGACGAAGCCGCCACCATCGCCTTCCATCTCGCTGACACCCAGAACGCCGCTGGCGACCCCGACGCGGCCCGTGACAGCCTGCGACACGCCCTCACCATCTTCGACGAACTGAACCACCCCGACGCCGGCCAGATCCGCGCCAAGCTGCACCACCTCGACCAGCCGGCCGCCTCAACCGACACTCCCATCGACAACTCTGCCAGCCACACCGGACCCCCTTGACACCATCCCGGGTCGGCCTCTTGTAGGCCGACCCGTTCTCGCGGCAGTCAGCAGGGGACTACGTCGCCTGAGTAGATGGTGCCTGTGCCTGCTCCGTTGTTCCAGTTCCAGTTGACCCGGGAACGGTAGGTTCGACCGGCGACGCAGGTGGCCAGACCGGTGGAGACGGTAATACTGTCGGTGCCTTCCAGGCGGGAGCTGCTTGCGACATTGATCCAGCCGTTGGTGGTGTTCACCTGCAAGTACACGATGGCCGCGACCGTGTCGGCGCCGTCGGTGGTGTCCTTTACGGAGCCGTAACCGCGGAGGAAGTTGTGATCGGGGTCGTAGTTGAACCAGGCGCAGCGGTACGCCTGGACGCCGTCGCAGTGGCGGCCCCGGCTTGCTGCCGACGCGGCCGTGGCCGGTACGACCAGTGCCACGGCGCCTGCCAGGACAACGAGTGTTCTGATGAGGGTCTTCACGTGGGTCCTCCTGAGGTGATGGCCCGGTGCCGCCGTTCGTGGCATCGGATCCGACGGATGAGGGCAGCATCGCCGAACACGTTCATCGGATCGGTCTTCGTTCGGTCTCGCTGTCGGCACGCGCGCCGGTGGCAGTGTCGAGGTAGTCGATGGTCAGCCGGCTACCAGAGCCGGACGCACGTGGGCGCGGGCATCAGAAGTCGTCGTCGAAGCTGACTGTGCCGGCCACCCCGACCTGGTAGGCGGACACCCGGCGTTCGAAGAAGTTCGACAGTTCCTGGACGTCCTGCAGGTCCATGAACGCGAACGGGTTGCGCGCGCCGTACACCGGTGGCATGTCGAGTTGGGCCAGCCGCCGGTCGGCGACGTGCCGCAGATATTCGCGCATGTCGGTTGACGACATGCCGGACACCCCCTGGTCGAGGAGGTCCTCGGCGAACTGGACCTCGCAGTCGACGGCCTCGGTGAGCATCTGACGGACCTGCCCGGCCAGTTGCTCGTCGAACAGGTCGGGCTCCTCGCGCCGCACGGTATCGACCACGTCGAACGCGAACGCCATGTGCATCGACTCGTCGCGGAACACCCAGTTGGTGCCGGACGCCAGGCCGTGCAGCAGGCCGCGGGAGCGCAGGAAGTACACGTAGGCGAACGCGCCGTAGAAGAACAGGCCCTCGATACAGGCGGCGAAGCAGATCACGTTGAGTAGGAACGCCCGCCGCTCCTCCCTTGTGGACAGCTTCCGCAGGTCGAAGACCGAGTCGATCCAGCGGAAGCAGAACTCGGCCTTGCGCTTGATCGACGGGATGGTCTCGATCGCGGCGAACGCCTCGTACCGCTCCCGCTCGTCGGGAACGTAGGTGTCGAGCAGGTTGAGGTAGAACTGGACGTGTACCGCCTCCTCGAACAGCTGCCGCGACAGGTACAGGCGTCCCTCGGGCGAGTTGACGTGCTGGTACAGGTTGAGGACCAGGTTGTTGGCCACGATGGTGTCGCCGGTGGCGAAGAACGCGACCAGGCGGCTGACCAGGTGCCGTTCGGCCGGGGTGAGTCTGGCCAGGTCGGCGAGGTCGGCATGCAGGTCGACCTCCTCGACGGTCCAGGTGTTTCTGATGGCGTCGCGGAACCGGTCGAAGAAGTGCGGGTAGCGCATCGGCCGCAGCGTCAGGTCCATGCCCGGGTCGAGCAGCATCGCAGGTGGTGCTGTGCCTGTCATAGTTGTGCCTCACTGTCGCAACGGGATTCGGGTTCGGCTCGGCGCTGGGGCGCCCGTCATTGGCAGGCGTCGCAGGCTTCCGGATTGGCCAGGGAGCAGGTGATCGCCTCGTCGTCGGTCCGTTGGCCAGCGGTGACCGGCGGGCGGGCGATGGCGACGGTGGCCTGCTGGCTGCGGGTGGCCGGCCGCGAGCGCAGGTAGTAGGTGCTCTTCAGGCCGGCTTTCCATGCGTGCAGGTACATCGAGGACAGCTTGCCGATGGTCGGTGCGCTCAGGAACAGGTTCAGCGACTGACTCTGGTCGATGTACGGACCGCGGGCGGCGGCCAGGTCGATCAGCGCCCGCTGCGGCAGTTCCCACGCGGTGCGGAACAGCTCCCGCACCCCGGCGGGCAGTGCCTGGATACCCTGGATCGACCCGTCGGCCCGTTTGATCTCGGACCGGATCTGGTCGGTCCACCGGCCCAATGCCTTCAACTCGCGGACCAGGGCGGTGTTGATCTGCAGGAACTCCCCGGACAGGGTCTCGCGCTTGAACAGGTTGGACACCTGCGGCTCGATGCACTCGTAGCAGCCGGCGATCGAGGCGATCGTCGCCGTCGGGGCGATCGCGATCAGCAGCGAGTTGCGCAGACCGTGGACGGCGACCTGTTCCCGCACCGCGGTCCACCGCTGGGTCTGCGCCGGGACAACACCCCACAGGTCGGGCTGGAGCTGGCCGCGCGCCGCTCGGGTCTGCTCGTAGGCGGCGTGCGGGCCGTGCCGGTGGGCCAGGTCGGCAGAGGTTTCCAGGGCGGTGAGGTAGATCTCCTCCGCGATCCGGGTGGACAGCTCGTTCGCCGCCTCGGAGTCGAACGGCGTCCGCAGCGCGAAGAACACATCCTGCAGGCCCATGACGCCGAGCCCGACCGGCCGCCAGCGGGAGTTCGACGCCGCCGCCTGGGCGCTGGGGTAGTAGTTGATGTCGATGACCCGGTCCAGGAACGTCACGGCGGTCCGCACCGTGGCGCGCAGCTTGTCCCAGTCGATGCCCCCGCCGGTGAGATGGGCGGCCAGGTTCACCGAACCCAGATTGCACACCGCCGTCTCGCCATCGCTGCACACCTCGATGATCTCGGTGCACAGGTTGGACAGGTGCACCACGTTGCCCGGCTGCCCGGTCTGGTTGCACAGCCGGTTGGCCGGGTCCTTGAACGTCATCCACCCGTTGCCGGTCTGGGCGAGGGTGCGCATCATCCGCCCGTACAGCTCGCGCGCGGAGACCTGCCGCACGTACCGGCCGGCGACCTCGGCGGCCCGGTAGGCGGCCTCGAACCGCTCCCCGTACAGGTCGGGCAACTCGGGCACCTCGGCCGGGTCGAACAGCGACCACACCTCGTCGGCCTCGACCCGGCGCATGAACTCGTCCGGGACCCAGTTGGCCAGGTTCAGGTTGTGCGTACGGCGGGCTTCCTCGCCGGTGTTGTCGCGCAGTTCCAGGAACTCTTCGATGTCCGGGTGCCACGGCTCCAGATAGACACACGCCGCACCTCTGCGCCGACCACCCTGGTTGACCGCCGCGACGGACGCGTCCAGGGTCCGCAGCCACGGCACGATCCCGTTGGACAACCCGTTGGTACCCCGGATCAAGGCGCCCCGTGAGCGCACCCGCGACCAGGAGATACCGATCCCGCCAGCGAACTTCGACAGCTTCGCCACCTGCGCGTACCGCTCGTAGATCGAGTCCAGCTCGTCGCGTGGCGAGTCGACCAGGAAACACGACGACATCTGGCTGTGCGCGGTGCCGGAGTTGAACAGCGTCGGCGAGCTGGGCAGATACGCCAAGGATGACATCAGCCGGTAGAAGCCGATCGCCTCGGTCGGTGTCGTGGACAGTCCACACGCGACCCGCAGCAGCCAGTACTGCGGCGTCTCGACAACCAGGCGGGCCACCGGATGGCGCAGCAGGTAGCGGTCGAACACGGTGCGCAGTCCGAAGTACTCGAACCGCAGGTCCGCAGCCACCTCGACCGCGTCGTCGAGTTTGCGGGCGTTGACCGCCACGAACCGGGCGGTCTCCTCGCCGATCAGGCCCTCCCCGTGACCGAGCCGGATCGCCTGGCTGAACGAGGCGATGCCCTGCCCACGGACCTCCTTGTCGATGTAGCCGGACAGCAGCCGGGAGGCGAGCCGGGAGTACTGCGGCTCCTCGCCGATCATGTCCGCCGCGGTCTGGATCGACAGCCGGTCCAACTCCGCGGTGCTCGCCCCGTCGTACAGGCCGCTGATCGTCTTCGTCGCCACCCGCATCGGGTCGATGTCGTCCAGGTCGTCCGCATATCGCGCCACCGCCCGGACAATCTTGTTCACGTCGACCGCTTCGGTGGCGCCGTTGCGTTTGCGCACCTGCATCGCCGCGCGCCGCTGCGCCGGTGCGGGCGGATTGTCCTGGGCGGCCGGGCCGCCGGCCGGGATCTGGGTAACCGTCACCTGTCGCTCCTCGTGCTCTCGCCTGCAGGCAGGCCGCACGCGGGCAGACCGGCGGCAACCGACACGCCGGTGGCGCGCAGCGCAGCCGTCAGCCGTCCCGCGCGGCCTCGGACCGCCGCACACACTGCGGTGCGCGGCGCCGCTGGCAGGTCTTCGGACTCGTGGGCACCGCCACAGGAAAGTCCCATGGCCTCCTACTGGCCGTCACTTCCCAAGCCGGTCGGCCCAGTGTTTGTCGACGGCGGTCGTTCCCACTCACCGCTGCGGGGCAGTCCCGGACTTCCACCGGGTTCCCTCTTGCCTCGACCGGACTGGCATGCCCGGCCGAACCAGCTACCCGCACACCATATCTAGGGGGTGCGACAAGTTCGCGCACCTACATGTCGTGTCGACGTGTCGGTGGACTGCCGTGGTGTGCCTTCCGGCGACTCGCCGACGGCGCCGCCACGCAGGCGATCACCGCAAGTCACGGTCGACCTGAACCACGATGGCGCGCGGCTGGCTCTCTGCGGACCTCAGCCTGATCACTTGTCGTCCGGGTTGAGCGCCAGGAACGCGAGGCCGGCGGCGGCGCCGGCGACGAGTTCCACCACCAGGTAGACCCACAGCGTCGACCAGGCGAACAGGCCCCCGGCGGCGGCGCCGAGTGCGACGGCCGGGTTGAACGCGGCACCAGAGATCCCACCGACGGCGAAGGCGCCTGCCACGACGGTGAACCCGATCGCCAGCCCGAAGAACGAGTTGCCCTGCTGGCTCCTGCTCGTGGCGACGTTGAGCACCACGTAGCACAGTGCGAAGGTGAACAGCAGCTCGACTACCGCGGCGGCGGTAAGGGCGTGACCGGACAGGGTCAGGGTCTTGACCTGTGCCGGGTTCACGATGGCGCGAGCGCCCACCGCGGCGATCAGGCCGGCAACCAACTGCGCGATCCAGTACCCGGCGGCATCACGGAGCCCGATCCGGCGGCGCCAGAACACCGCCATCGTCACGGCCGGGTTGTAGTGGCCGCCGGAGATGTGGCCACCGGCGTAGATCATCACCATCAGGACCGCGCCAGCGGCCAGCGGGGTAAACGCGCTGCCGCCGAGTCCGCTGGCGGCGACCGTGAATACGAGGAAGAACGTCCCGATCACCTCGACGGCGTACTTCCGGCTCGCCGCCCCCCATTGGAAGCCGGCCACCAGCTTCGTGCCTTCCTGACGTGTGCCAACGCCCGCCATCTGGTTCCTTCCTGCTGCGGGGGGTCTGACGCGGTGCGGCGGCAGCCGCGGCGCAACCGTCCCGGCTCATCCGACGCAGCCTGGTCTGTCCCCTCGGCTCGATTTCCTGCGACGGACCCCACGATTCCGCTAATGCGGTCCCGCCGTCATCGTTGCCGGGGGTTATTCGCCACCACGCCGAGCCGAACCGGCAGCATGATCCAGGCGTCGCGTCCACGACCAGCTCAGTATTCAGCCGTCGCCGCGCCGTGCGGCGCTGTTGATTCCGGCGGAGGTGCGAAACCTTCACCGCCCGTCGTGCCGCGGGCCGCGGTGCGACCCTGTACGGACGCGGCGGCCGGGCCAGCGCAACCAGCACGAGCCCGCCGGCCGCCCCGCCGGTGGTCGACGGCCTCGATGGGTGAGGATGACCGGATGAAATGGGCACGAGCAGCGCATCACGTTGAGTCGCTCGCGCAGACCTGCGCAGATATGATCACCCGGCCGTCGTCGATCTTCCCGTTGCGCGTGGTTCAGCTGTGGGCCGTTGGCGACATTCTTGGTTCTCCCCGAGACCTAGAGGCAGTGACAGTGGCGCTGTGCGTGGATCTCCCCGTCGATGACGTCGCCTGGTGGAGCGAGCCGTCCGGCGCGCAGCACTGGTCCAACGCCACCAGGTTGGCCAAGAACCCGTTCGTGCCCTGGTGGAGATCCGCGCACGGTCCGGTGTGGAATCATCGCATTGATCGGCCGGCTCTTGTCTGGGACGACGTGAATGGGGTCAGGCAGGAGACGTTGGCGGCATTGCGCGAGGGACGCGGTGAATCTGTCCGCCGGGTCGCCCCGACCCAGGACGAACTGCGTACCCGGCTGCATGAGGAGCTGGCGGTCAGCATGCGCGCTCTTCGCGCGTGTACCCGGGCTTACGAGGAACGGCGCTGGAACCCAGGCAAGCTCGAACCGGTCGCCGACGCATTGTGGCGGGCCAGCGTTGGCTATCTGGACGTCCATGAGGCGGTTGGCCCCGGGTGATTCCCATGGCCCTGGTGGCGGTCAGTCGGGTAAGGCGTAGTAGTCCTCGGTGGTTGCCTGCCTGAATCCGAGGGAGGTGTAGAGATTCAGCGCCCGGTCATTGTCGGTGGCCACCTCCAGGCTGACGAGGTTCGCGCCGTCGGCTTGAGCTTTGCGGCACAACCGGTGCAGGACGTCGCGTCCGATGCCCCGACCTTGATGGTCGGGGTGGATGACGAAACCGTAGATGCCGGCGTTGTCCAATTCGCGGGTCAGGCGCACGGTGCCGATCAGCACCCCGTCCCGCTCGATCACAAGAGTGTCCGGGTCGACTACCGCCGGGCTTCCGGCCCGGTGACTGCCCGGCGCCGGCGGTTGCCAGCCGAATCCGAGGTTGCGGAGTTCGTGCACCGTCGGCAGGTCCTTTACGGTGGCGGCTCGGATGGTGACGTGGGGATCGGTGGACACATCATTCGGCTGTCCGAACAACTGCAGGGCGTGTTCGGAGTGATCCAGCGTTCCTCTTCGGCGTAGCGCGAGAGCTCGTCCCGCGGCCGAGGTCCGCGGGACGACGAGCAGCGTCGCGGTCTGTCGGCGCTCGCGGCACACCCGCAGCGCCGCGTCCAGCAGTGCCGCGCCCACCCCGCGTCCGCGGGCCTCAGGATCGACCATGCCGGCCAGTTCGATGACGGGCGCACCGTGCGAGTAGATCCCCAGAAAGCCCAGCAGCCGCTCGTCACGCCACCACAGGAAGTCCTCGACGTCTCGCCCCGCGCGATTGCGCAGCGTGCCCCATTCCAGCTTCAGCCGTCCACCGTCTGCCGCGACGACTCGGTGTTCCAGGCCCGCAATGGCGTCGAGCGCGGCTGGGGAAAGCCCTGCGGAGAGGTGAACCACGTACCCACCCCATCACGTCGGTCAAGCGGATTTTCACCGGCCAGTGCTCGGCAGGACCACAGCGGGTTCAGGCGGAGTAGCCGCGGGTGGCGATCCAGTTCGCGGTGTTGATGGTGCTGATCCAGTACGCGCCGGGCCCGTACATTCCGGATGAGTCGGCTATCTTCACGGTGCGGCCTTCGTCGCGGTACCCCACGATCGTGACATAGTGGCCGCCCGGGAAGTCGTGCCGGATGCCGGCGGCGTCCGTTGCGCTGCCGATGATGTTCGCAACGACGGCGTACCCGTTGCTGACGGCGTGGACGACATCGGCCTGCAACCGGTCCATCTCGGCCGGGGTCGCCGCCGAGCCGGGAATGGACCTGGTCTGGTAGAAGGCGGTGCTGAGGACGCTGTTGAGTACCCGGGTGGTGTCTTCGGCGGAGTCGGTGCCGTTGGTCGTGGTCCCCAGCCGGCCTGCGACCTGATCCTGGCTGAGGTTGACACCATGTGCGGTCAGCGCCATGTGGGTAGCGGCCGGTGCGCAGTAGTAATAGGTGGACTGCAACTGGAAATCGAAGTTGAGTACCTTCTCCGAGGGCGGCTTGGCCGGAAGCGGCGCCGGTGCGGTCGTGCTCCGTTGAGTCGGCTCAGGTGCGGAACTCGACGCGACCGGCTCCGGATGCGGACGAACGGTGGGCTTGGCGACAGTAGCGCGGGGAACGCCGGCGGAGTCGCGGGTCGGGTCAGCCGTTTCCCCGGTCGAGGGCCGGTTCAGCGTGAGGTTCGCGGCGGCGTGGGTCGGGCCGGCCGGAGCCCCGGTCGAGGGCTGGCTCAGTAGGAGGTTGGCCGCCGCGGCCGCCGCGGCAATGGCGGCCGAGAGGAGGCCGACCGTCCGGACGCGGCGGACGGTGGGGGATACAACCGACTTGCGCAGGTGGCGGGGGGGCATTGCAGAACTCCAGGACTGTGCTGACTTCTGAGGGGCGGCATTGTCGAACGCTCCTTCCAACACCGGCTACCGAGTCAGCTGGCGGGTTCGGGCGGGAAAGGTCGCCCTACCATGGGCCAGGCCCGTGGATTCACCCCAGATACGCACTGGGTCCCCGGCTCGTACGAGCACGACTAGGCGGGTTCGATCCGGCGCCACCCGGTGATGGCTTACGACCCGGATCAGACGGGGCACGTTATCTTCTGCTTCTCACGCATGGCAAGCCGTCCCGAGCGCGAAAACGTCACGTCGCATTTCAGGCAGCGCTCCCCGAATGGTTCAACGCACGGCTCGCGATGTGCGGGCACCCGGAGAACACCTGTGCGGGTCGAATCCCATCGGATCCCACGTTTTGCTACTCGTCTAGTGGGTATCGGCGGAAGACCCGACAATCCGGCTACTCGTTCACATGGGGGATCTATGACGGACGTTCAACCTGGACTGGAAGTCCGACGGCGATACCAACGTCGCCGTGCGCTCGCTGGTTGGCGGACCCGTGCCCTCATCGCCATACTCATGCCCGTATCCCTGGCCGCGTGCACCGCCACCAAACAGTCGAGGCCCAGACCCGACCTGCACAACGAGGGGGTACCCGCCCCCGCCGTGCCGCTGACCCTCGCCCTCACACCGGCGACCGGCGGCCGCAACCTGCCCGTCACGACCGAGATCGGCACCACGGTCTCCGGCGGTACGGTCACCGGCGTCACCCTGACCGATGCCGCAGGCCGCCGGGTACCCGCTGATCCTCGCCCCGACGGCTCGTCCTGGGTCCCCGCGGCGCCGCTCGCCTTCGGCCGCGGCTACACCGCGACCGTGACCGCGACCGGCCGCGACGGCCGGCGCAGCTCGCGTACCACCAGTTTCACCACGATGGCCGATCCCGGTTCGGACCGGATCGGCACCGGCCTGTACTTCTCAAGCGGCCAGACCTACGGCGTCGGCATGCCGGTCGTCGTGGAGTTCGACGCGCCGATCCCGGACAGCGCCAAGGCCGCCGTGGAGCGACGCCTGCTCGTCCGCAGCGAACCGGCGCAGGTGGGGGTGTGGCACTGGTACGGGGACCGGCAGGTGCTCTACCGGCCCCGGACCTACTGGCAGCCGGGTACCCGGCTCACGGTGCGGGCCGCGCTGGCGGGACTGCCGGTGGGGCGCCACTTCATCGACCGGGACCGCGGCGGGACCGCGACCATCGGCCCCAAGCAGGTCTTCCTGGTACGCAACGCGACCAAGTCGCTGTACGTGTACCAGAACGACAAGCTGACCCGCACGTACCCCGTGAGCCTTGGCAAGTCCAGCACGCCCACGGGCAGCGGAAATCTCGTGATCATGACCCACGAGTACAGCACGTTGTTCGATACGCCGCTCTACCGGATCACCGCCTACTACGACGAGCGGATCACCTGGGGCGGCGTGTACCTGCACGCGGCGCCCTGGTCGGTGGACAGCCAGGGGCGGCAGAACGTCAGCCACGGCTGCGTCAACCTGTCGACGCGCAACGCGGCGTGGGTCTACGGCATGGCGCGGATCGGCGATCCGGTCACGATCACGGGTACCGAGGTGCATGTGACACCGGGCGATGGCTGGACGGTGTGGGACATGAGCTGGAGCGACTACGTCAAGGGCAGCGCTCTGCCGCATCCCGACCTGGGTGGCGATCGGCAGGAGCGGCAGCCGAGGTAGACGGCCGCGAGAGTGGCGAATGTGCGCCCGTTCAGATGATATCGACAACGACAACTGCCAGTTCCCAATCGCCGCTGGCGGCCAAGGCGAACTCCACCGGGTTTCTTGATCTCACGGGCTACGCGTGCGACCAGGTGAGGGCCTATCTTCGTCGGCGCTGGAGCGTTACGATCGGCAAAGGTCCGTCTGAAACCGCGAAATGATGTTGACCGTCATCGAAGGACTGTCGTGTGGAAGGCAACTCTACCCGGAGGCGTCTCAGTAAAGAGGCATGGGTCGCCATCAGCGGCATCGGTGCAGCCCTGATCACTGGCGCGGTGACATTGTTGGTCCATGTGATACCGGCCGCCCAGAATTCGTCCGCGCCGACGCCGGGTGCTCGACCGACCGCTACCTCGGCATCGGGCGTTGTGACTCCAACCCTCGGTGCCACCTCAGTCGGCGCACGGATGGCCGGAAAGTGGAAGGGGAGAGCGCGCGACAGCAATGGCGTCACCTTTCAAATCAGTCTTGAGATCAAGGCGGATTGCGTATCGGGCCGGGTGTGTGGGTCAATCGGGGTCTCCCACGTACCGTGCTACGGCCAGATCTTCCTGGAGAGCGTGAGTAATGACGACGTCGAGTTCCGCGTTGACAACTTCGACAAACGGAGCAATCGCGCGGTGTGCCAGCCCGGCGCCGGAGAACATTTCCGCCTGCAGCCCGACGGCCAGTTGGCTTACCACACCAGCTACGAGCCGATGGCACAGGGGACTCTGCAAAGAATATGACCGCCGTCCCATTGCTCGTCCCATTGCTCGTCCCACTGCCGCAGCGCCGCACGACCACTGACGTAGACCCGTACCCGATGCCATCCGCTGGCGCCCAGACGCAGCCGCTGGCTCAGGTCTGTCTCCCAGAGCGCGTGGACCGCGATGCTGTCCTCCGACAGTGACAATCGTCCACTCTGGACGTCGTCCCACTCGCCATCCGGACGTGGCGGCTCGGCGCTCCAGGACTCCAGCCGTACGGCGGCCCCGCGTTCGACCGGAAGCCGACCCGGTCTGTCCAACCGTGTCCAGGATCGCCCGCGTGGCCGGGCAGCACCGCCGACAATGCGGTTGAGACGCTATCCAGCCCGCGTCGCCCGTCCCACGCCGGAGTTGCCATGCCATCAGTCTTCAGAAACGGCCGCCGGTTGGCCGCCGTCCTCGCCGCCGCCGGCACCCTCGTCGCCGCGTCCCTGCTGGTGTCCACCCCAGCACACGCGGCCGTCCTGTTCTCCGACGACTTCGACCAGCCGACCGTCAACGTCTGGCTGGCCGGCGGCTCCTGGTCGGTGGCCACCGAGGACGGGTCCCGAGTGTACAAGCAGTCAAGTACCACCAATTTCCCGTACGCCCAGGCAGGTTCTGGATCCGGTACCGGTACCTCCGTGACGGCCCGGGTCAAGCCGACAAGCCCGCTCGGACCGACGAACCTGGTCGCGCTGACCGGAAAGACCAGTGACCCCAACAACTTGTACTACGTCGCGTTCCGCGGCGCCCGGCTGGAGGTCGGGCAGCAGGCCTGGGGGCACAACATCCCGCTGGCCTCCACCCCGTTCACCGCGAACACCGGCACCTGGTACACGCTGACCCTCAGCTTCCTCGTCGCTGGAACCGTGACCGGCTCCGTGTCCGGACCCGGCGGGGCAAGCGCGACGGTCAGCGCGGCCGATCCCGGCGGCACCAGGCCGGGCGACCAGGTCGGTTTCTGGATGAACTCGGCCAGCGCCTCCTTCGACAACATCGTGCTGCGCGACCAGACCGTGCCGCCACCACCGCCGTCCACCCCACCGACCTGCCCGGTCGCGATAACCTTCAAGGTCGGCGCCGAATACGGGACGATGTTCACCGCCACTGTCACGTTCCAGAACCTGACCTCCACGGCGATCGGTCCACCATGGACGATCACCTGGCAGTTCACCGACGGGCAGGTACTCCAGGGCATGTTCAACGCGTACCCGTGGAACCAGCGCGGTGCGGTCGTCACCGCGCACAGCCCCACCTGGTTCCCCACGGTGGCACCGGGCGCCACCAGCAACCCACCGTTCGGCTTCCAGGCCACCGGTCCCGGCCTGGGGCACCCGCCGGTGAACGTCACCTTCAACGGCACACCCTGCGCGATCTCCTTCTCCTGACGGAATGCGCCGGCGGCGGACCGCGGTCCGCCGCCCGGCCGCTGTGTCAACGTCGCCCGCCACACCTGCCGCCCGTCTCATCGCCGGGCGCGAGTGGACGGCTACGTGTGGCTCGCGCCTGGCCTTGCCCGTGCCGTCACCCGGCCCCGTCGGTGAGCTTCGGCACCAGCGCGGCCAGCGCGCGCAACTGTGCGCGGGACAGGTGTGTGAAGGCCGGCGGCGGCCGGTACAGCTGGTCGAGCAGGTCGGCGCGAGCCCGCTCGCCCTGCTCGGTCAGTAGCACGACCCGGACCCGCCGGTCGGTGGCGTGCGGGCGGCGGGCCACGAAACCGCGCTGTTCCAACCGGTCGACCAGCCAGGTCATCGTCGACGCGTCGCTGCCCCATTGGTCGGCGAGGGCACGCATGGACACCGGTTCGCCGGGCGCCAGCCACAGCAGCCCTTTCAGGTCGCCAGGCGTCAGGCCGATCTCGGCCCCGGACTGGAGGTGCCGCTCGAACTGGGCGCGGAACAGGTCGTAGAGCGCTCGCCAGACTTCCGCCGCGAGGTCACCGTCGCCGCCGTGAGCAGCGCCACCATCCTGTCCCGTCACGCGATCGATGATACGACCGCCTTGACACGCTTTCCCGGCACATCTACTTTGAGCAATACAACTATTTGAGTACTCAAAGGGGTGTCATGATCCTGATCACCGGTGGTCTCGGCTTCATCGGGCTACACACCGCCCGGGCGCTGCTCGACCTCGGCGAGTCGTGCGTGCTCACTCGGTACCAGTCGGACCGGCAGCCGGGGTTCCTCGCCGGCGAGTTCGGCAGCCGGGTCCTCGTCGAGCAGGTGGACGTCAACGACCGCAAAGCAGTGCTCGACCTGGGCCGCAAGTACGAGATCACCGGCATCGTGAACCTGCTGTCCGGCGGCTTCCTGCGCCCGGTACCCGAGATGTACGACGACGTCCGTACGGCGACGGCGGCGCTGCTCAACGTCCTGGAAGCGGCGCGGGAATGGCAGGTGTCCCGGCTCGCGGTGGCCAGCGCGATCGGGGTCTACGCGGGCGCCGGCCCCAGCCCGTGGCGCGAGGACCTCCCGCTGCCACTGAGCGCGACGCACTCGATCGAGCTGACGAAGAAGTGGAGCGAACTGCTCTCCTCGTTCCTGGGCGCGCAGTCCGGCGTCGAGGTGGTGAACCTGCGGATCGGCGGGATATACGGCCCGCTGTACCGCAACATCTCCTCGCCGTTCGGCATCCTCGGCCGGCTCGTGCACGCCGCGGTCAAGGGCGAGGTGCCGGAGTTCCCGGAGCACGGGCGGCCGTACGCGGACGACGGCATCGACTGGTGCTACGTCAAGGACTGCGGCCGGGCCATCGCACTGTTGCAGACCGCGGACCGGCTGGCGCACGGCCTCTACAACGTCGGCGCCGGACAGCCGACCACCAACGGGGACATCGTGGCCGCGATCCGGCAGGCGGTACCGGACGCGCGGATCGACCTGCCGGCCGGCCGCGACCCAGCCGGACTGGGCGAGCCGGTCTGCCTGGACACCGGCCGGCTCCACGCGGACACCGGATTCACGCCGGCATACGACGCCGCGCGCGGGGTCGCCGACTACGTGGCCTGGCTGCGCGCCGGCAACCAGTTCTAGCGCAGGTGATGCTCCCGGCGTAGGCCCAGCCGGCCCGGAATCCGCAGGTTCCCAGGCTCCGCTCCGTACCGCCAGATTGAAATGCTCGACGTGCGACCGTGCCCGATCCGATCCCACTACCGGTCCTCCAGCAAGTCGTCGACGGCGCCGGCCGGTGAGGCGAGCAGCCAGCGGACCAGAGTAGCCCGCGCGGTCGGACTCGTGCGGCTGGCGCTGTATTTCCGTTCGAACTGACCTATCTCGGCGGCGGCAGCGAGTTGTGGCGCGACGGCGAAGTGTCGTCCACCGCCGAAGTCGCGCCGGTGCTGCGCGACGTCGACACGCTTCTGGTGCGGCATGCCGAGCAGTTGCTCGCCCTCGTGCCGTCGTCGTTGTCGGTCGAGGTCGTCGACCTCGGACCGGGTACGGCACGTCCGGTCCGCGGGCTGATGCGGCACCTGCTGGACCGGTCCCGCCTGGCCGGCTATCGCGCGAGACGTACAGCCACGTCCGACCGGCGCGCGGGCCTCACCTCCGGCCCGGTGCGCGCGGCCAACCCTGACGGGACGGAGTGCCATGTTCGGGAAGGCGTGGGCGAAACATTTCGAGTAGGCTCGCCTTCCACATGGGTCGACCGGAGGTTGGTAGATGGTTCTCGCTATTCCCACCACAGAGGAGCTCCGCGACGAGCAGGAGTGCGCGTCGGACGACACGGGCCACCGTGACATGAACTGGGGCTTCAAATTCAAGGACAGCAGTAACGTCGAGCCCGCCGACGCGCACGGTGCGTGACGGGCGGGATGAGGCATCCCGCCGCTGTTGATGACGTCAGCAGCGGTAGGGCGAAAGACGCGTCGGCCGGGGGCGGGGTGTTCGAGCGCCCCGTCCCCGCCCTCGACGACGCCCGCAAGGCCTGCTGGTCCGGTACCCACCGGGTGCTGACCGCCGCCGACACGCTGCGCCGGATCGAGCCGCTTTTCCCGGTCATCGGCATCACCCGGCTGGCCGACGTCACCTGGCTCGACGAGATCGGCATCCCGGTCTACCAGGCGGTGCGACCGAACTCCTGGACGCTGTCGGTGAGTCAGGGCAAGGGGCTGACCGATGACCTCGCCAAAGTCTCCGCCGCCATGGAGTCGATCGAGTCGTGGCACGCCGAGCGCGAAGGTCCCGGCGAGCGGGTCGCGACCGTGGCCGACATGGAGCGCGAGTGCGGGTACCGCGTCCACGAGCTGCCGCTGGAGACACGCCACCACCTGAGGCCGGGCCTGGAACTGGAGTGGACCAGGGCAAGCCGCCTCGACGGCGGCGCGGACACCTTCCTGCCGACCAGGTTGCTGCGGCTGGACGGCCGGGTGCGCGACACCTGGATGCCACCCCTGTTCGCGCTGAACAGCAACGGACTGGCCAGTGGCAACACGTTCGTCGAAGCGTCGTTGCACGGACTGTACGAGGTCGTCGAGCGGGATTGCCTGACTCGCGCCGAGAGGCTCGCACCGCGCGTACTGGACCTCGCCTCGGTGGACGGCCCGGCGCGGGACCTGCTGGATCGCATGGGTGCGGCCGGGGTCGACGTCCGGGTCGAGGTACTGCCGTCGCCGACCGGGCTTGCCTGCTTTCAGGCCACCATATGGAGCGAGATGTTTCCGGTGCTCTTCGCCGGGGCCGGCGCTCACCTCGACCGTGATGTCGCCCTGTGTCGAGCCCTGACCGAGGCGGCGCAGTCGCGGGTCACCGAGATCGCCGGAGCCCGGGACGACATCACCTCGGGCGGCTACCGGCGGGCCGCGTCGGGCCGGTCCACGCGGCCGGCGCCGCACCCGCCTCCCTCGCAGACCGGCCGGTCGGCGTACGACGAGATCGGTTCGGTCCGGAACGAGAGTCTCCTGGACGACCTGCGCACCACGGTGGCGGGCGTCCTCGCCTCGACCGGCCGATCTCCGCTGGTCGTGGACCACAGCAGGCACGAGGTGGGCATCCCTGTCGTCCGGGTGGTCTGTCCCGGGCTGGACTGCGATCCCGCGCTCCTGTGAGAAACCGATGACGCGGTACCTCTTCGTCGGCCCGAGCCTGCCGGATGCCGCCAGCCTGTTGACCGCGGGCGACATCACTGTCCTGCCACCGGTGGCGGCGGGAGACCTGCTGAGGCTCGCACCGCGGCAGGGGGATGTGGTCGGCGTCGTCGACGGGTACTTCCACCAGACCCGCGCCGTGCGGCACAAGGAGATTCTCGCCCTTCTCGATGCGGGCGTGGCGGTCCTGGGCGCCGCCAGCATCGGTGCGCTGCGGGCAGCCGAGCTCGACGCGTTCGGCATGGGTGGCGTCGGGAGCATCTACCGTGACTACCGGCGGGGCCGGCTGACAGCCGACGACGAGGTGGCTCTGCTGCATGGGCCGGCGGAGGAAGGATATCCGTCAATCTCGGAGCCTCTGGTCAACATCCGGGCGACCCTGGACCTTTGCGTACGCGAGAGAATCCTCGACGAGTCCACCGCCGGCCGGCTTGTCGCCGCGCTGGCCCGGCGGCCGTACCGGCTGCGCTCGTACCCGGAACTGATCCAGCTCGCCCGCGAGGCCGGGATGCCGGACGCGAACGTCGAGCCGTTGCGGCACCTGTGCGCGACCCGGGCCGTCAACCTCAAGCGCGAGGACGCTCTGCTGCTGGTTGATGCGCTGCGCACGCTTGAGGGCAGCCGGGCTGGGGGCGGTGCGCCGCGCGCCGCGAACCAGCCGGTCGGCTTCACCCTGGCACCCACCGTCTACCTGCACCGCTGGCGGCTGGGGGCGCGCGGTGTCGACACCGGCGAGGGTCGGGTCGGCGAGATGAGCATCCTGCGGATGTGCCAGCTGTTCGCCCGCGACTATCCAGAGTTCTACCGGGACCTGGTCTTCGGTCATCTGGCTCGGGAGTGTGCCGACACCTGCCGGGTCCGCCGGGCGGCGGGAACGCTGGACATGGCGCTGGCGCACGCGAGGCACCGCAAGGTCATCCCGGACCTCCGGCCGGACAGGCCCGAGGATCTGAGCTTCCTCGACCTGTGGCTGACTCAGGCCGAGCGGACCTCGCGATCCCTGCCGGACCAGCTCGGCACGTTCGTGGTTCGCAGCTTCCAGGTGGCGCCCGGAGTGCCCGCGGACGGCCTCGCGCTGGACGCGCTGCGCCAGCGGCCGGTCGTCCCGACGGTGGCGGAACTCGTCAATGCCGCGCGATCGGTGAACGAACAGGTACGGCAGGTTCAGCCCGCCTTCGACATCCACACACTGTCGGCGGACCGCATCCTGTCCCACCTCGGCGAGCGGTGGGACGCCGAGTCCGGAGCGCTGGAACTGCACGCGTTGGACCGAGGTATCGACTCCCTGGACATCCTGGTCGCTTCGGCCCGACCGTACTACCTGCTGGCCAGGTACAACCCGGGCCTGGTGGACCTGCGGGTCGACGCGGCCACCCGACCGTGAACCGATCCGCACCCAGGACAACACCCCACCCGGGCTGAACCGGTCATCGCGATGGCCCGCGGGCCGCGACCGGCTGGACGTGGGTGTGGCCCGATCCGGCGGTGAAGACCGTCCTGGTGCCGTCCGAGCTCACGAGCCGCGCTCCGCCGTCGCCGGTGGCCCGGTAACCGCTTCCGGCGATGGCGGCGGGCAGCACGACGGTCGCGGTCACGTTCACCGGAACCTCGACGTCGAGGGCGTACCCCCGCGCGTCGCGGGTCCAGGCGACGCTCACCCGACCGCGCTCGGTCCACTCCGTGCCGTGTGCGTGCGCCAATCCGGTGGCCGGTGGGGCGACCTGGATCGTCGAGGCTCCCGCGCCCGTGACGGTGACGCCCAGCAGTGCCTGCAGAATCTCCACGATGCCGGCCGCACCCCAGCCGTGCGACATGCTTTCGTCATTGTTCTGGTTGACCTGCGACCCCCGGCAGCCGACCACGCCGCAACCCGGGCTCCACTGCTCCCACATGAACGTGCCGCCCTCGGCGAGGATCTTCGCGGGTCCGTCCTGGTCCGTGTCGGTGAGCAGCCTCACGATGGAGTCGGTGCGGCCGGTGATGCGCAGTGCCGCGAGCAGTTGCCGCAGGGTCATGGGGCCCTGCCGCATGCCGAGACCGCTGACGTAGTCACCCAGGGCGGCATACGACGTCGACGGCGCGACACCGTACGCCACGGGGAAGCTCTGGGAATGCTGCGACGAGTTCGCGATCGGTGTGCGGTCACCGACGCTCAACCCGTCCGAATAGAGGTTGCTGCCGGGCTCCCGCAGCTGGCTGTTCATCGCCGCCGTGAGGGCACCGGCGCGCTGGGCATAGTCCTGCGCTGCCGCCGGGTCGTCGAGTACCGCGGAGGCCGCCGCCACCGAGCGGAACGCACCGACGGCGAGCGCGTTGACCACCGTGCGCGCACCGTTGCCGCCCACGACCGTGTCGTATCTCATGACGGCCGGCCAGTCGACGATGCCGTTCGCGTACGGACCGCTGCCGCCGGGCAGCTGGTACACCAGGCCGGTCTGGTCGACCGCGGCCGAGATGTAGTCGGCCACCCGTTTCATCGTCGGCAGCGCCCGGGCGAGCAGTGCCCTGTCCCCGGTGAGCTGGTAGTAGCGGAGCACCCATTCGGGGAACATCTCGGTGTAGTCCGGGATGTCACGCTTGGCGTCGCCGTTCGGGTACACCGCGTTCAGCCCGCCGTTCGGCCAGAACCTGGCCTGAGAGAAGATGAAATCCTCGATCGCCTGGCGGGTGAGGCTGCGTTCGTCCAGCGACTCCATCGTCGCGAAGGAGATGTCGATGGCGTCGCCCAGGAACTGTCCCTTCTCCCGCGTCGGGGTGTCGAGAAAGACGTTCTGCGCGGTCTGCAGCGCGGAGTGCTGCATCAGCTGGAAGACGGCGTCTAGGGTCGGGTTGCCGCTGCGGAACGTGGCCGCGTGGTCGGCGGGAGCGTCGGTCGCCTGCACGACGGCCGCGATCTGGTGGCTCGACAGCCGCTCGCCGGGGTCGCTGATTTCGAGATACCGCCATCCCCAGTAGGTGAACGGCTGGGCGACCTGCGCTCCCGGCTTCTGCGTGTACAGGTAGCGCATGTCGCTGCCCTGCGTGTCGAGCCGGGACGTGCCGGCCCGCGAGTGCTCGACCCAGGCGCCGCTGGCATGCGCGAGGCGCAGCGGCGCGTCCAGGCTCACCACGGCCGCCGGACCCGCCGGCGGCTCAACCGATACCACAGTCCGCGACTCCGGGCTGCCGGCGCCGTACCCGTCCGCCGGCGCGTCGACGACGATCTCGTCGCCGGCGCGCACCTGCACCGCGTTGACGATGGAAACGCTGGTGGCACCGGCATGGCTCGCGGTGGCCAATGTTGTGTTGGCACGGCGGTAGCTTGTCGTCATGGTGACCGCGCGTCCGGCCGCACCGGAGCGGAACGAGACACGCGGCACCGCCGAGAACACCTTGCCGAAGTCGGCGAAGATGGTCCCGTCGGGCAGCCGGCGCACCGACACCGGATGGACTGTCCGCTGGCTGATGTGGGCCTGCTGCGCCGAGAGATGCGTGAAGACGCATGGCGAGGAGTTGCCGACATACCCGGTGCAGGTGGCCGGTGCGGGGCGGGGGTGGGCGCCGATGAGAGTCGCCGGAGCCCAGGCGCTGTCGTCGTATCCTGCCGTGTCCCACCCCGGAATCTCCTGGGTGGCGTCGTAGCGCTCGACCCTGTCGCCGGCATCGGAGTTGCGGTAGGTCAGCGTCGTGATGTCCTCGGACGTGTCGCGGGTGACCCGCCAGGTCGGGTCCGACACCACCACGTCACGGGTGCCGTCGGCGTGGTCCACGACGATCTTGACGAGCAGGCCGGACGGCCCCTCCGGCGGGAGCGGGCCGTTGGCCCGGCCCTGGCACCGGCAGGCCCAGTAGTGGTGGCGCAGGCCGATCGCCAGCCGCTTTCCCGCCCGCGCGGCCAGGTCGGCGACGTCGTAGTATCCCTCCCCGGGGTAGCCGTACGAGGCGGACCGGTGCACGAGTACGCCGTCGACGTACAGTGCCCAGTCACCCGTCGCCGCGACGTAGGCGCGGGCGCGCACCACCCGGCTGCCCGCGCTGATCCGCATGACCGTGCGCGCGAGCGTCCATTCGTCGGCGGCATCGTTGGCGGTGGCCGGGCGCCGGATCCACTGCGCGCCGGACCAGTCACCGTCGCCCAGTCCGGTGTCGAACGAGGCAGGGCGCGCCGCCGGCGAGACCGCGCCGTACCGGTCCCAGGTGCGCACCGTCCACCGGTACGTGGTGCCGGCGGTCAATGGCGGACCGCCGTAGCCGACCCATGACTGCTGGGAGGACGGCACCCTGCCGCTGTCCCACACCGCGGCGCCGTCGCGGCCGGAGGTCACGACGATCTGGTACGCCGACTGCACCTCATCGCCGTCACTGTCCTGTGGCAGCCAACCGAACCGCGGAACCCCCTCCACGGCGAGCGGCGCGACGCGGCCGGCGACGGTCAACCCGGTCGGCGCACGTGGCGCCTTGTCCGCATGCGAGGGATGCCATGGCGCGGCGGACGCGCGGCCCGGCGCGGATGCGACTACAAGCACCGCGGCCACCATCGCGACAGTCGACAACCTCATACCTTCCAGGCCACTGGAACGTTTCATTCAGGCCCTCAATCCCGTGGTGGCGGCGCCCTCCACGATCATTCGCAGGCGGCCACGGTCAGGAACCAGCCCGGCCCCGATCGCGATCACCCGGCCGCTGCGCCGACAATGCGACGTTCTCGTGATCAGTAACCCTTCACTCGACTCACACGCGGTGTGGTGAGGTATGTGCACACCTTGTTGAAACGGTTCAGGTCGCCTCACAGTATGAGATAGCGTTTTCCCGGCCGTCAAGAGTCGAGCCATCGACTGCCGCCAGCCGCTGACCACGCCGGGTCAGTCCGGTCCGGCGCCTCGACTTCGCCCGTGTCGCGGGTGGCGCGACAACGATGATCACCATCAGCGCGAAGGGTCGTGGCTCGGCACCGGTGCGGGGCCCGAGGGCCGGACCCCGCACCGGTCGGGGTCAGGTAAGCAGCGTGTACGTGTTCCAGCCGCTGCCGATCGTGACCGGCTGGCTCCACGACGAACCCGCGATGGCGGGCGTGTTCGCGAGGTGCGGGTAGGCCAGCAGGGCGCCGTTGCTCACGCTCGGGTTCCTGGCGACGATCTCCGGGTAGCCATCCTTGTCGAGATCACCGGTCGAGAATGTGTCGTAGGCATTCCATCCGGAGCCGATGCTGACCGGCGGGCTCCAGGACGAGTCGGCGATGGTGGTGACACCGGGAACGTGCGGGTAGGCGTTGAGGGTGCCGTCGCTGAGGCTCGCGTCCCGGCCGATGATCTCGGGCAGGCCGTCGTGGTCGAGGTCGGCCAGAGCGATCATGTTGTACTGGTTCCAGCCGCTGCCGATGCTGACCGGCGTGGTCCAGGATGTGCCGTCGATGGTGGTGACACCCGCGACGTGCGGATACGCCTTCAGCGTCCCGCCGCCCGTGCTGGCGTCCCTGCCGACGAGCTCCGGGAGCCCGTCGCCGTTGAGATCGGCGATCAAGGTCTGGTCGTACGTGTTCCAGCCGCTGCCGATGGTGACCGGTGCGCTCCAGGATGTGCCGGCGATCGTGGTGACGCCGGCGAGGTGTGGATACACCTTGAGCGTGCCGTTGCCGGCGGCGGGATCCCGGGCGATGATCTCGGGCAGTCCGTCACCGTCGAGGTCGGCGAAGGTGATCTGGTCGAACTGGTTCCAGCCGCTGCCGATGGTGACCGCCGCGCCCCACGACGAACCGGCGATCGCCGGCGTGGCCAGGTGGGGGTAGGCGAGCAGCGCGCCCGCGGAGTTGCGGCCGATCAGCTCGGGATAGCCGTCGTGGTTGAGGTCGGCGAGCTGCCGGCCGACGGTTGCCGTCGACCCGGCACCGAGTTGGACGTCCAGGTAGTCGTTGTCGATGTTGATCGTCACGCCGCCGTACGTCTCGTTGTGCCCGCCCTGGTACTGGTGGATGCGTCGGTGGTTGGCCCACTCGTTGGCGGGGACGCGGGAGTCGTTCGTGTTGACCTGGTTGTTCCACAGCGCGTCGTCGATGATGTCCGGCATGGTGTAGCTGGTGTAATGCGTCACGAGGTCGTTGATGCCCGACGAGGAGCTGCTGTAGACACCGGACTTGTAGCCCTTGACGTGCAGTTCCGACGTCCAGGACGACAGGAACGTCAGCACGGTGGTGGTGGAGCTCGACTGGTAGGACTCCATGTCGAAGATGATCGGCGAGCCGGCACCGAACCCGAGGGCCGCGGCCTTGGCGGCGGCGTCGTCGGCCTCCGTCCTGCCGTCCGAGGTCGGCGAGGTGATCGTGCTGCAGCCGCACGAGGTGGTCGGCGCCTGCTTGCCCACGTACAGCAGGAAGAAGTGCCAGCCGGCGGCCACCTCGTTGGCGACGTTGCTCGCGGTCAGGTTCGGCTGGCTGCAGCTGCGGTTCTCGCCGCCGATGTAGACGCCGACCGAGCTGTAGGGCGAGGATGCCTTCCAGGCGCTCATGGTGGACGGGCTCGGCGCGGTGCACGGGTCGAAACCCTTGCCGGTGTAGTTCGTGGCGCTGGGTGGCAGCGCGGCGACCAGCGGCGACGCGTGCGGCGACGGGGCACCCGGTGTGCCGGCTGCCGGTGTGGCACTGGTCATGATGTTCCCGGCCGTGGTCCGGTCGGTGCCGTACGAGGCGACGACGTGGACGCCGCCGGCCACCCGGTCGAACTCGTGGGCGCTCTCGTCGAGTCCCGTGGTCGGCGTGGCGGCGGCCGGCTCGATCAGGACGGCCTCGGTTTTCCCGACGATCGCCGCCGGGCAGTTCTGGTCGGCGCCGGGAGCGCCGAGATACACGGCGTGCACGTCGTAGCGCACGCAGGTCGCTGGATACTTGTCGAGCTGGATCACCGGCCACGACTGCGGTACCAGGACCGAGGTGCCGGCATACTCCACGCGGTGGAACCCGGGTGTTTGAGCGGCTGCCGGTACCGCCGGCGCACATACCGCCACGGTGACCGCGCCCGCGACAAGTGCGCGGGTCACGTTCTGGGACAGGGGCAAGTCGGCCTCCTCGGCTGAACGATTACGGTGGGCTCACCGGCCAGCGCCGCGCCGGACCATCCGGTCCGGGCTGCTGGCCCGCGCCGCCGGGCAGGTCCGCAGCGGTTCAGCCGCCAGTGACCGGCACAGCATTGCCGAGTGCTGTTGAAAATCTGTTGGCTTCGCGTTGTGGAACCACTTTTCGCGATCTACTCGCGCGACAGGACGACCAGCTCGCTGGCGTAGTCGCCGGACAGCAGGGGGCGCAGGCCGTGGTGGGTCAGGAAGGCGCCACCGTAATCCAGGCCGGTGTCCAGGTCGCGGTAGCGGGCCGCCGGGTCGAGGCCGCGCAGCCGCAGCGGTGGGTCGTGGCCGTCCTGGCGGACCGTCTGGGCGAACACGAACACGGCGACCTGGGCGCCGTCGGCGGCGACGCAGCACACGGCCGACCGGTCGGCGCCCGCGTCCAGGCGGTAGCGCCGGCCCAGCTGTACCGTGTCGCGGATCTCCTTGTACCGGGCGACGTAGCCGGCCGCCTCGGCCAGGTGCTCGGCCGGCCACTGGCCGAGCCGGCCGCCGATGCCGAGCGCGCCGCTCATGGCGACGTGGAACCGGAACCGCAGCGGGATCGCCCGCTTGGACAGGTAGCCGGGTGAGTCGGTCACCCAGCACGACATCGTCTGTGGCGAGTGGACGAACGCGTAGCCGTCCTGGATGGCGAGGCGCTCGAAGGCGTCGGTGTTGTCGCTCGGCCAGGCCAGCTCGAAGCGCGACAGGGTGGCCAGGTCGGCCCGGCCGCCGCCGGACGCGCAGGTCTCCAGCCACAGGTCGGGGTGCGCCCGGCGCAGCCGGTCCACCACCGCGTGGAAGCCCGCCTCGTGGCGCAGCGCCGCGGTGCCCGGCGCATCGGTCAGGGAGCGGTTGAGGTCCCACTTGAGGAAGTCGACGTGCCCCTCGCGCACCATCCCGTCGAGGGTGCTGAACGCCCAGTCCCGCACGTCGGCGCGACCGAAGTCGAGCCCGTAGCTGTACCGGACCGGGGTGGGTGCCCGGCCGGGCCAGCGGTACACCCAGTCCGGGTGGTCGCGGTACAGGTCGCTGTCGGGGTTGACCGCCTCCGGCTCGACCCAGAGCCCGAAGCGCATGCCGAGCGCGTGCACCTCACCGGCCAGGCCGCCGACGCCGGCCGGCAGCTTGGTGCGGTCGGCGCGCCAGTCGCCGAGGCCGCCGTGGTCGTCGTCGCGGTCGGTGAACCAGCCGTCGTCGACGACGAACAGCTCCACGCCCAGGTCGCGGGCCCGCTTGGCAAGGGCCACCTGGTCGTCGTGGCGCACGTCGAAGAACGTCGACTCCCACGAGTTGTAGAGCACGGGCCGCGCCTGCTCCGGGCGGGGCAGCACGTACCGGCGCTCGTAGTCGTGCCAGCGCGCGGTGAGCCCGGCGTAGCCGGCCGGGGCGTAGACGCCGACCGTATCGGGCAGGGTCAGCCGGGCGCCGGGGTCGAGCACGTGGCGTGCGTCGAAGTCGTTGGCGCCGGCGGTCACGTGCAGGTGCCCGTCGCCGGACAGCTCGGCGACGAGCTTCCAGGAGCCGCCGTGCGCCACGGCGACGCTCCAGATCTCGCCGGACTCCTCGGTCGCCGCGCCGGGGCCGCCGTCGACCGCCAGCCACGGCTGGGCGGCGTGGCCGGGGATGCCGCGCCGGGACTCCAGGACGAGCCGGCCGGGGCCGAGCGGCTGGCGGCGCACGTGCGACTCGGCGGCGTACCCGCCGGTGAGCGTGGTCGCCTGGTACCGCGGCCGGCACGGCACCGGCCAGCTCGCGGACGCCGCCCGGGTGAGGACGACCGGTTCGTCGCCCCGGTTGCCGACCTCGAGCCGGCGGCACAGCGCCGGACCCCGGACCTCGTAGCGCACGGTGACGTCCAGGGGCCGGTGCCGGTCGACGAGCTGGACGGCGAGGGCGTCGGCGCCGGTCCGCTCCGCGCCGTCGTAGCGCAGGTCGAGGGCGGTCACGCCGTCGGCGAACTCGACGAGCAGCGCGCCCTCGTCGAACCGCGCGCCGCCGTGCGCGACGAGCTCCTCGAGGTGCGCCCGCGGGCGGGACCACGTGTTGGATCCCACCCGCGCACCGCCGTCCGGGTCGAGCCTGGCGAGGTCGGCCCGGTCCAGCGGCGAGCCCCAGTGCAGGTGCCGCAGCGGCGTGCCGTCCCGCTCGACGGCGAACGCGTAGCCGAAGCCGTCACCGGTCAGCAGAAAGGATCGGGTCGGCTCGTCCCACTCGATCGCCATGTCTCTTACCGCACCACGTCGAGCGTCTGGCCGGTCGCGGACTCCGGCAGGACGGCGACCGCGGCACCGATGACGAGGATGGCGTGCACAGGTTCTCGGAGCTTCATCGGTCCTCCACAGGGGACACAGGCAGAGGTAGACTGTATGGAACCCCATTCCATGTCAAGGTGTCAGAGGGTCGGGCGGAGTTCCCGCAGGACGTCGTGCGCGGCATCGAGGGTACGGTCGACCTCTTCCTCGGTGTGCTCGCCGGAGATGTGGTTGCGCTTGAGCGCCATCGGCAGCATGAGGAAGCCGCGGTCGGTCATGCCGCGGTGGAAGGCGACGTAGGCTGCGTCGTTGTTGCGCATGAGGTCGCGGTAGCCGAGCACCGGTGCCTTGGTGAAGTAGAGCGCGAAGACGCCGCCGAAGCCGGCCGCCGTTGCCTCGACGTCGAGCTCCGTCACGATGCGGGTCAGGCCGTCGCGCATCCGGGCACCGAGGCGGTACGTGCGCTCGTAGAAGTCCGGGTGCGCGGACAGGTGGTCGATGGTCGCGAGGGCGGCGGCGCAGCCGAGCGGGTTGCCGTTGAAGGTGCCGGCGAGCAGCACGTCGCCGGTACGGCCGTTGAAGTGCTCCATCAGGTCGCGGCGGCCGGCGACGCCGCCCGCGGGGAAGCCGTTGGCCATGCCCTTGCCGAACGTGGTGAGGTCGGGCGTGACGCCGACGACCTGCTGGTAGCCGCCGAGCGCGTGGCGGAAACCGGTGATGACCTCGTCGAGGACGAACAGCGCGCCGCGCTCGCGGGTCAGCGCGCGCAGGCCGGTGACGAACTCGGTCGTCGGCAGCAGCGCGCCCACGTTGTGCGGGATCGGTTCCATGATGACCGCGGCGATCCGGTCCGGGTGCCGCTCGAACAGCGTGACGACGGAGTCGAGGTCGTTGAACTCCGCGATGAGCGTGGCGTCGATCGCCTGCGGCAGGATGCCGCCGGAGAGCGGGTCGCGGCCGTAGGCCTTGTCCGGCGCGGAGATGACGTTGCGGGCGACCGCGTCGGACCAGCCGTGGAAACCGCCCTGGAACTTCACGATGAGGTCGCGGCCGGTCACCGCGCGGGCCAACCGGACCGCCTGCGCGACCGCCTCCGAACCGCTCATCGTCGCGATCATCGACTCGGCCGACGGGATGAGCCCGACGACCCGCTCGGCGAGGGCGACCTCGGGCTCGGTCACGCCGAGACCGATCAGGTCGACCTTGCCGATGGCGGCGCGGACCGCGTCGTTGACCACCGGGGCGTTGTGGCCGAGCAGGATCGCGCCGAACGCGGCGTGGTAGTCGAGGTACCGCCGCCCGTCGGCGTCGGTCACGTAGGCGCCCGCTGCGTGGACGAAGGCGTACGGCGCGCCGATGTAGCGCGTCGAGGAGTTGACGCCACCGGGCATGACGCGGGCGGCCGCCTCCGCGATCGCCTGTCCGCGCGGAGATTCAGTTGTTGGCATGGTGGGACGCTAGAACAGCTGTCCTCAACATGGCAAGGCGTTCCATGTTCACGGTTTGACCTTGACATTGCCCCCCGGCGACCACAGGATGTTGCGACATGGAACTTCGTTCCGTGCCGGGTCCGGATCGGGTCGGCATCGTCGTCGTGGGGGCCGGCTTCATCGCCGACGCGCACGGCGCCGCCGTCACGGCGAGCTCCCGGGCCGACCTGATCGGCGTCGTCGACACCGACCCCGGCCGCGCCGCGGCCTTCGCCCGTGCCCAGGGCGGCATCCGCCAGGGCGGCGACCTCGCCGAGGCGCTCGCCTGGCCGGGCGTCGATGCCGTCGTCCTCTGCACACCCAACGACACCCACGCCCGCATCGGCGGGGCGGTCGCCGCGGCCGGCAAGCACCTCCTCGTGGAGAAGCCCCTCGCCACGACCGTCGCCGACGCGCGGCTGCTGGCCGACGCGTTCGCCGCGGCGGGCCGGGTGCTCGTCGCGGCGCACACGCACCGCTTCTACGACTACGGCCGGGCGGTGAAGCAGGCCATCGCCGCGGGCGCGGTCGGCCGGCCGCGGCACGTACGGCTGGCCATCCTCGGCGGCTGGATCTGGCCCGGCTGGAGCGCCTGGGCCGCCGACCCGGCCCGCTCCGGCGGCCACGCCCTGCACAACGGGGTGCACCTGCTCGACCTCACCGGGTGGTGGCTGGACGGCGAGGCGGTGGCCGTCTTCGCCCGCGGCCGCAAGCAGACCGCCGCGGAGCTGCGCATCTACGACTACCTGGAGATGGTGGTGAGCTACGCGGACGGCGCGACCGCGGTGTGCGAGATGAGCCGGGCGCACCGGCCCGGCTCATTCGGCCAGCGCGACCTCCTGGTGACCGGTACGGACGGGATCATCAGCCTGGCCTGGGACGGCGAGTCGTCCCTGCTCTTCGATGAGGCGGGCACGACGGCCGTGCCGGCCGCCGGCGGCAACGGCTTCGCGGCGCAGCTCGAGTCCTGGCTCGACGCCATCGGGGGAGCGCCGGGGGCCATGCCGGTGCAGGACGCGGTGCGCGCCGTCGAGCTGGGGGTGGCGGTCGAGGAGTCGATCGCCACCGGCCGGCCCGTCGCCCTGACGGGGGTGGGCGCATGATCGGCGTCTACCTCGAAGGGTCCGCGGGGATCGGCACCCAGGACCACCAGAACGCCATGTACCGCCCGGCGTTCGAGGCGCACCCGGCCTTCGCGGTCGTCGACGACCCCGGCAAGGCCGAGGTGGTGAGCGTCGCCGTGCCCCTTCGGGACCGCGCCGCGACCATCGTCCGGCACATCCGCGCGGGCCGGCACGTCCTCGCCGACAAGCCCCTGGCGGCGACGCTCGCGGAGTGCGAGGTGATCGCGCGGCTCGGCACCGAACACGGCGTTGTCGTGGTACCGGCGCACCACCTGCGCCTCGGCGGTGCGCTCCGGTCGGCCCGCGCCGCGCTGCGGGCCGGGCGGGTCGGCCTGCCCTGGAACGTGCAGTGCGACTTCCTCGTCGCCGGGGGAGACCCGGCTCCTACCGGCGAGCTGGTGAACCTCGGCCTCTACCCGGTCGACGTCGTGCACGCGCTGCTCGGCCTCGACGCCGTCCGGGTGCACGCGGTCGGCGGCCCGGACCTCGTGACGCTGCTGCTCGACCACGAGCACGGCGTCACCAGCACCATCGTCTGCGGCCGCACCGCGCCGCTCGGCGATGTCCCACCGGCCGGCGTGGCGGTGCACCGCTACCGGATCAGCGGCTCGCACGGCGTCCTGGCCGTCGACGCCACCAAGCCGGCGCTGCGGGTGCGCGGCGCGGCGGGGCCGAGCCGGGCATGGACCGGCCCGGACACCGTCGACGCGCTGCTCGACGTGCTCGCCGCCGGGGTGCGGACCGGCCGCGCGGAGCTCACCGCCGCGGACGCCGTCTACACGCAGCGCGTCATCGAGGCGGCGCAGCGTTCGCTGGACACCGGCACACCCGTGGACCTGGGGAGTCAAGACTGATGCGGCTCGTCACCTACCTCCGGGACCGCGCGGTGCGCCACGGCCGGCTGCGCGAGGACGACACCGTGGTCGAGTTGGGCGACGGCGACCTCGGCGCGGTGTTCCCGATCGGCGACCTACCGGTGGGCGCTGGCGAGTTCCCGCTCGCCGACCTGCACCTGCTCGCGCCGCTGCTGCGGCCCGGCAAGCTCCTCGCCGCCGCCGCCAACTATCAGGAGCACGTCACCGAGACCGGCGCCCCGCCCCTCGACAAGTCCCGGATCTCGCCCCGGCTGTTCCTCAAGCCCGCCAGCTCCATCGTCGGACCCGGCGCGGACGTGCCGCTGCCGGATGTGAGCGGCCAGGTCGACTGGGAGGCCGAGCTCGCCGTCGTCATCGGCGCCCGGGCCCGCGGCGTCTCCGTCGACGACGCGCTGGGCGTCGTGGGCGGCTACATGACCGCCAACGACGTCTCGGCGCGCTCCATCGACCTCGGCTACCAGCGGGACACCGACGACAAGGCCGTCTGGTTCTTCGACTGGCTGGCCGGCAAATGGTGCGACGGCTTCGCGCCGCTCGGGCCGTGGCTGGTCACCGCCGACGAGGTGCCCGACCCCCAGGATCTCACGGTGGAACTCGCCGTGAACGGCGTCACCAGGCAACACGGATCCACCAAGGACATGATCTTCACGGTCGCGGAACTGATCGCCCACGCGTCCCGGCTGATGACCCTGGAGCCCGGCGACGTGATCCTGACCGGGACACCCTCCGGGGTCGGCGCCGCGACAGGTGAGTACCTCAAGGCCGGAGACGAGATGACCGTGGTCGTCGGCCGGCTCGGCACGCTTCGGAACACAGTGGTCTAGGAGAGAGGTACACCATGCGGAGAAAGCTCTTCGCCGGCTTGGCGATCGCCACCCTTGTCCTCGCGGGCTGCACCGGACCCAGGGCCGACGCCACCGCCGCGGGCGGCAGGTCGTCCCTCAACATCTACCTGTACCAGGAACCGGCCGGTGTCTTCGGCCCGCTCGCCCCCAGCAGCGGCCCCGACAACCAGGTCATGTCCTTCATCCACGAGGGCCTGCTGGCCGTCGACCCCGACTACAGGCTGCAGCCCCGCCTTGCCGAGAGCTACACCGTCTCGCCGGACGCGACCACGTTCACCTTCAAGTTGCGCCAGGGTCTCAAGTGGAGCGACGGCGCGCCGTTCACCTCCAAGGACGTGCTGTTCACGTACAAGCTGCTGGCCGACAAGAAGACCACCAGCGCCACCGCCGGCAGCTACGCCACCGTGGCGGGCGTCGCCGACTTCGCGGCCGGCAGGGCGACCGGCATCTCCGGCTTCTCCGCGCCCGACGACGACACGTTCGTCATCAAGGCGGTCAAGCCCAACTTCGGGCTGGTGGCGCTGATCGGCACCGCCTACATCGTGCCGGAGCACATCCTCGGCAAGGACGCGCCCGACGCGGTCGCCAAGGACCCGTTCTTCCGCAAGCCCACCGTGACCATCGGCCCCTACACGTTCGTCGAATACAAGACCAACCAGTACGTGCACGTGACGGCGAACCCGCAGTACCGCAACCCGGCCAAGATCAAGGACGTCTACCTCAAGCCGATGACGTCCGACGCCGCGACCGCGCAGCTCGGCAACGGCGGCATCGACATCGCCTCGTACTCCCCGACGGACCTGTCGACGGTGGCCGGCTTCAGCGGGGTGACCACGCAGGAGAAACCGGGTGCGGGCTTCGTGCGCATCGCCATGAACCAGTCCAGGCCGTACTTCAAGGACGTGCGCGTCCGGCAGGCGTTCCTGTACGCGACGGACCGCGCGCAGATCGTCAAGACCGTACTGGCCGGCAAGGGTACGGTGCGGCTGTCCGACTTCGCCAAGGCCAACGAGCCCGCCGGGCTCAACGAGTACGCCAAGGACGCGGCGAAGGCCAGGCAGTTGCTCGCCGCCGCCGGCTGGGACCCCAACCGGACCGTCAACCTGCAATGGGTACACGGGCAGCGTGACCGCGACGCGACCGCGACCATCGTGCAGAGCGAGCTCGCGGCGGTCGGGGTCAAGGTGAACCTGGTCAACATCCAGGGCGCGCAGATCGCCAAGACCTACGCGGACAAGTCCTACGACATGACAATGTTCGGCGGCGGCAACTACGCCATCGACTCGTCCAGCATCAACGTCATCGCCACCTGCGCCCAGCAGTACCCGGCCGGCGGCAACGTCAACTATTTCTGCGACCCGAAGTTCGACGACCTGATGACCCAGGCGAACTCGACGGTCGACGCGACCCAGCGCAAGGCCCTCTACGATCAGGCGGCGCTGGAGGAGAACGCGCAGGCGGACCTGTTGTGGCTGTACTCGCCGAACGGGCTGTGGGCGGTCGACAAGAAGCTGCGCGGCTTCAGGGCGGCCGGCTCGCAGGACGCCGGCTTCTGGGACGTGGCCAGCTGGACGCTTTCGAACTGACAGAGTCGGGTGCGGTGGGCCGGTCTGCGGGACCGGCCCACCGGCGCCGCGAAGGGGAGTGAGCTTGGCCGCGTATCTGGTTCGTCGGCTGCTGATCAACGTGCTGGTCTTCTTCCTGATCACCATCGCCATCTTCACGCTGGTGCACAAGACACCGGGTGACCCGATCGCGATGCAGGTCCCGGCCGACCAGCTCAACGCCGGCAGCGCCGAGTTCATCGCGGCCAAGCGCCACGAGCTCGGCCTCGACCAGTCGATCGTCGTGCAGTACGGGCACTGGCTGGTCAACGCGCTGCACGGCAACCTCGGCTACTCGCTGCTCAACGGCCGCCCGGTCACCTCGATGCTGGCCGAGCGGATCGGCCCGACCCTCGAACTGATGGTCGTCGGCCTGGTGATCTCGTTGCTCATCGCGTTCCCGTTGGGCATCCTCGCCGCGCGCCGGCGCAACACCGTGCTGGACTACGGCACCGCCGCGATCAGCCTCGGCTCGGTGTCCATCCCGATCTTCTTCGTCGCGTTGATCGCGATCTACGTGTTCACGCTGAAGTTCCAGTGGCTGCCCTCGTCGGGCATCTCCGACCCGACCGCGCCCGGCCTCGGCGACACCCTGGCACACCTCGTCCTGCCCGCGACGATCCTCGGCTTCGGCAACTCGGGAACCTACATGCGGTACGTGCGCAGCAGCATGATCACCGAGCTGAACGCGGACTACGTGCGCACCGCGGAGGCCAAGGGCGCGCCGCCGCGGCGGGTCGTCCTGCGGCACGCGCTGCGCAACTCGCTCATCCCGGTGCTCACGGCCGTCGCGACCAATCTCGGCCAGCTGCTGGCCGGCGCGGTCGTCATCGAGCAGGTCTTCGCCTGGCCGGGCATGGGTCAGCTTGCCGTCAGCTCGGTCGGCCAGCACGACTACTCGGTCATCATCGGCTTCGCGCTGCTGGTGGCGATCCTGGTGCTGCTGTCCAACCTGCTCGCCGACGTCCTCTACACCGTCGTCGACCCGCGAGTGAGGCTGCGATGACCGCCGTCGCCGGCGCCCTGCGGGCGTCGCAGCGGCCCTGGCTGACCGGGCTGCGGCGGTACCGCCGGCATCCCGCCGCGGTGGTCAGCGCCGTCTTCCTGCTGCTCGTGGTCGTCGCCGCCGTCTTCGCGCGGCCGCTGTCCGGGCACGACCCGAACGCCATCGACCTGCTCGCCGCCCGGGCCGCGCCGTCGGGCGAACACTGGCTCGGCACCGACCCGACCGGGCGCGACGTGTTCGCCCGGGTGCTGTTCGCCGGCCGGATCTCCCTCGGCGTCGGCGTCGCGTCGGCCGGGTTCGCGGTCGTTCTCGGCACCCTGCTCGGCTGCCTGGCGGGCCTGCTCGGCGGCTGGGTCGACAGCCTGCTCATGCGCCTCGCCGACGTGTTCATGTCGTTCCCGTCGCTGGTCGTGATCGTGGTGCTGGCCGGCGTGCTCGGCCCGAGCGTCCTGACGATGATCCTCGCGATCGGGCTGTTCCAGTGGCCGATCTGCGGGCGCATCGTGCGCGGCGCCACGCTGTCGCTGCGGGAGCAGGAGTACCTGCTCGCCTCGCGGGCCACCGGCGCCGGGCCGCTGTGGCTGATGACCCGGCACATCATCCCGGCGGCGCTGCCGCCGATCAGCGTCGCGGCCACCCTCGCGGTCGCCCAGGCGATCGGCCTGGAGGCCACCCTCTCCTTCCTCGGCCTCGGCGTGCAGCCGCCGGCCGCGAGCTGGGGCAACATGCTCACCGACGCGCAGAGCCTGACCGTCATCCGCGGTGAGCCGTGGCTGTGGCTCTCGCCGGGCATCGCGGTCGCGCTCGCCGTCCTGGCCGTCAACTTCATCGGCGACGGCCTGCGCGACGCGGTGGATCCGAGGCAGTCATGACCGAGCGCACCGAGCGGAGCGAGGGCCACGAGGGCATGACCGAGGCTGGCACAATCATGACCGCGGGGGAGCCGCTGCTGTCCATCCGGTCGCTGAGTGTCGACTTCGTCACCGACGGGGCGGTCGTCCATGCGGTCGACGACCTCACGATCTCCGTCCAGCCGGGCGAGATCCTCGCGATCGTCGGGGAGTCCGGGTCCGGCAAGACCGTCACCGCGATGTCCGTGCTGCGGCTGTTGCGCGAGCCGGTCGCCCGGGTCCGCTGCGCGGCGATGACGTTCCGCGGCCAGGACCTGCGCGCGATGTCCGCGCGCGAGCTGCGGGCGATCCGCGGCGGGCCGGTCGGCATGATCTTCCAGGATCCGATGACCGCGCTGAACCCGGTGATGACCATCGGCGCCCAGATCGCCGAGGCGGTGGTGCTGCACCAGCGCAAGGCGGACAAGCGGGCCGCCCGGGCGCGGGCCGTGGAGCTCCTCGGCCTGGTCGGCGTGCCGGACCCGGCGCAGCGGGTCAGGCAGTACCCGCACGAGTTCTCCGGCGGCATGCGGCAGCGCGCCATGATCGCCATGGCCATCGCGAACGACCCCGACCTGCTCATCGCCGACGAGCCGACCACCGCGCTCGACGTGACCATCCAGGCGCAGGTGCTCGCCCTGCTCAAGAAGGCGCAGGCGGAGACCGGCGCGGCCACCGTTCTCATCACCCACGATCTGGGCGTCGTGGCCGAGCTCGCCGACCGCGTCGTGGTCATGTACGCCGGCCGGGTGATGGAGACCGCCGGCGTCCTCGCGCTGTTCGCCCGGCCGCGGCACCCGTACACGTCGGGTCTGCTCGCCAGCGCGGCCGAGCTGGCGCCCATCGCGGGTGACCCGCCGAACATGACGGACCGGCCCGCCGGCTGCCCGTTCCACCCGCGCTGCCCGATGGCCCAGGACGTGTGCCGCACCGACCGGCCCGAGCTGCTCGACATCGGCGACGGCCGGCAGAGCGCCTGCCACTTCCACGAGAAGGTGGTGGACCGATGAGCGCACCGGCGCTGCTGAAGGTCGAGGGGCTGAGCAAGCATTTCCCGATCCGCCGCGGCGTGCTGCGCCGCAAGGTCGGCGAGATCCGCGCGGTCGACCACGTCGACCTCTGTATGGACGCCGGGCAGACCCTGTCGTTGGTCGGCGAGTCCGGCTGCGGCAAGTCGACCACCGGGCGGCTGCTGGTCCGGCTCATCGAGCCGACCGCCGGCCGGATCGAGTTCGAGGGCACCGACCTGGCCCCGCTGTCCCAACGCGACCTGCGCGCGCGGCGCCGGGACATCCAGATCATGTTCCAGGACCCGTACGCGTCGCTGTCGCCGCGGATGACCGTGCACGACATCGTCGCCGAGCCGCTGCGGGTACAGGGAAGGTATCGGGGCCGCGGCCCGGAGCGGGTCGGCGAGCTGCTCGACCTCGTCGGGCTGCGGCCCGAGCACGCCCGCCGCTACGCCCACGAGTTCTCCGGCGGGCAGCGCCAGCGGGTCGGCCTGGCCCGGGCCCTCGCCCTGGAGCCCCGCCTGCTGGTGCTCGACGAGCCGGTCAGCGCGCTCGACGTCTCGGTACAGGCGCAGGTCATCAACCAGCTGCGTGGCCTGCAGGACCGGCTCGGCCTCGCGTACCTGTTCATCTCGCACAACCTGTCGGTGGTGCGGCACATCTCGCACCGCGTGGCGGTGATGTACCTCGGCGGCATCGTGGAGATCGGCAGTCGGGCGGACATCTTCGACCGGCCCAGCCACCCGTACACGCGGGCCCTGCTGTCGGCCATCCCGGTGCCCGATCCGGTCGGCCGGGACGAGCGTGAGCGGATCACGCTCAGCGGCGACGTGCCCAGTCCGAGCGATCCCCCATCCGGTTGCCGCTTCCGTACGAGATGCTGGAAAGCGCAGGACATCTGCGCGCGACAGGCCCCAGCGCTCGAGGACCGCCTCGGCATCGGTCACCCCAGCGCATGCCACTTCCCGGAGAGCTAGGAGCGTTCCATGCCTTCCCTGGCCCGCACCACCCGCCGTGCTTCCGTCGACGACTCCAAGCCCGCGTCGGCGAACTACCACGCCAACGCGCTGGCGCGCGGTCTCGCGCTGCTGGAGATGCTCGCGGCCGCGCCGGAGCCGCTGACGCTCAACGACTTCAACGAGTCGACCGCGTTGCCGAAGAGCACCCTGGTGCGGCTGCTCGCCGTGCTGTCCGAGATGGAGTACGTCGTGCGCATCGACGAGCGGCCGTCCTACCGCCTCGGTCACAAGGTGCAGCGGCTCGCCAGCTCATACGTGTCCACATTGGACCTCACCGTGGTCGCCGAGGCGTACCTCAGGCCGGTCGCGCTGCGCACCGGGCAGACCGCCAACCTCGGCGTGCTGGACGGCAATCGGGTGCTGCACATCTGCGTCGCCGAGCCGGACCGGCCGCTGCGATTCACCACGGCGATCGGCGCCCGCGACCACACCTACTGCACCGGGCTCGGCAAGGTGCTGCTCTCCGAGCTGCCGGATGAGCAACTGCGGAGCACCGTGCCGGCCGAGCCGTTCGAGGCGTTCACCGACGGCACCATCACCAGCGTCGCGGACCTGCTCCGCGACCTCAAGAAGACCGTGCGGCGGGGCTACGCCCTCGACGACAACGAGCGCAGCACCGGACTGCGCTGCGTCGCGGTCCCGGTGCGCATCGGGGGCGAGTGCCTGGCCGCGGTGAGCGTGTCCGGGCCGGCGGGGGAGTTCACCCCGGCCCGGACGCACGAGTACGTCGCCGCGCTGGACGAGGTCGCCAAGGGCATGCCCGAGGACCCTGACTTCGCGACCGCGCTGCGGATCGTCCACCGTTCCCTGCGGTCCGCCGGCGCGTGAGGACGCCATGGATCAGATGGAACCATGTTCCACGCTCTTGCTCACCGGGGGCCTCGTGCTCGACGGGACCGGCGCGCCCGGACGGTACCAGGATGTGCTGATCCGCGACGGGAGGATCGCGACCGCGCCCGAGGGCGGCGTGCGGCGGATCGACGTCACCGGGCGGGTCGTCTGCCCCGGCTTCGTCGACATCCACACCCACTCCGACCTGACGCTGCTGTCCGACCCGCGCGGGCTGAGCAAGGTGCACCAGGGCGTCACCACCGAGGTCGTCGGCAATTGCGGCCTCGGCGTGACCGCGCCGGAGCAGCGGGACCTGCGCGACGCGGTGAGCTACCTCGACCTCGATCCGGACGTCGTCTGGGCCTGGCACGACGTCGCCGGCTACCTCGCCGCGGTCGAAAGCGCCCGGCCCGGCCTCAATGTCGCCGCCCTGGTCGGCCACCTCGCCCTGCACGCCACCGTCTGCGGCTTCGCCGACCACCCGGCCACGGCCGCCCAGCTCGACCGGGTGTGCGGGCTCCTGCGGGACGCGTTCGACCAGGGCGCTGTGGGGCTGTCCACCGGCCTGGTCTATGCGCCGCTGCCGTACGTCCACGACGACGAGCTCGTCGCGCTCGCCACCGTCACGGCCCGCGCCGGCAAGATCTTCACCTGGCACGTACGCAGTTACGACGACGACCTCGTCGCGTCCGTCGCGCAGGCCGTGCGGGTGGCCCGGGAGACCGGCTGCCGCACCCAGATCTCGCACCTCGCCGCCGTGGGGCGGCGCAACTGGGGCGCCGTGGGCAAGGCCCTCGACCTGATCGACGCCGCCGGCACGGACATCGGCGTCGACATCTATCCGTACCTGCACGGCAACGCGCCACTGGCGCAGCTGCTGCCGGCCTGGGCGCAGGAGGGCGGCCCGAGCGCCTGGGTGCCGGAGCTGCGCGACCCCGCCATCCGCGCCGAGATCCGCGAGGCGTGGCTGGACCGGCCGACCAGCTGGGCCGAGATCGACATCAGCCGTGGACCGTTCGCCGGGCGCAGCATCCAGGACGTCGCGGACGAGCGCGGCACCGACGGCGACGAGGTCGCCCTCGACCTGCTGGCCGGGCACGGCACCGCGGTGATGATGACCGCGGGCGGGCGCAGCGAGGACGACCTGCGCACGGTACTCGCCCACCCGGCGTCGGTGGTCGCCTCCGACGGGCAGGCCCTCGACCCGCACGGCGCCACCGGCACCGGGGTGCCGCACCCGCGCAGCTACGGCTGCTTCCCCCGCTACCTGACCCGCTACGGCGGTGCCGACCTCGCCGGCGCCATCCGGCGCTGCACGTCCGCGCCGGCCGCCCGGGTCGGCCTCACCGATCTCGGCGTGCTGCGCCCCGGCGCCCCCGCCGACGTCGTCGTGTTCGACCCCGCCCGCCTCGCCGACCGGGCGACCTACACCGAACCGCACCGGTTCGCCGACGGCATCGACCTCGTTCTGGTCAACGGCGTGGTCACGGTCGAGCGCGGCCGGCACACGGGCGCCCGCGCCGGGACCACGAGAAGAGGAGCCGGATGCTAGACGTGCACACCCACTGCCACCTCGCCGAGCACTGGGGCTGCGAGTGGCACCGCAACTGGCAGCCCGTGTACGGCCACGAGTACGCCGAGCGGACGCCGGGACAGTACGACGAGGCGATGGCGGCGGCCGGCGTCGACCTCGCGTTCGTCTTCGGCATGCGGGCCACCCGGGCCGGCGTCATCACCCCGAACGACCACGTCGAGCGGTTCTGCGCGGAGACCGCCACGAACACGGTCGGCTTCATGGCCCTGGACCTCGGTGACCCGGACGTGCTCGACCAGCTCGCCGACGGCATCGCGCGCGGGCTGCGCGGGGTCAAGCTGTACCCGGTGCTTGCCCACTTCGACCCGCGCGACGGGGCGCACGACGCGTTCTTCCGGGCCGCGACCGGGGCGGGCCTCATCGTGCTGTGGCACATGGGCGCGACACCGAGCCCCGAGGGGCGGCTGGAGCTCAGCGACCCGCTCCTCGTCGACGACGTCGCGCGCCGCCACCCCGACCTCAAGCAGATCATCGCCCACCTCGGCCACCCCTGGCAGCGCGAGACCATCGTCGTACTCCGGAAGAACCGCAATGTGTACGGGGATGTCTCGGCCAGCTGGGCGCGCCCGCTCGACGGCTTCATGGCGCTCGTGCGCGCCCAGGAGTGGGGCGTCGTGCCGAAGCTGCTGTTCGGCTCCGACTATCCGATGTGGACGCCGGTTGAGGCCGTCGCCGGGCTGCGCGAGCTGGCCGCGATGAAGCCCGCCGGCCTGCCGTCCATCGCGTCGGACACGGTCGACTGGCTCGTCGACGGTGACCCGCGCGCGGCGCTCGGGCTGATCCGGTGAGGCTCGCCGACCTCGCCACGCCGGCGCTCCTCGTCGACGTCGAGCGCCTCGAGCGCAACCTCACCCGCATGGCAGGAGCCTTCGCCGGTACCGGCGTGGCACTGCGGCCGCACGTGAAGACCTCCAAGTGCTGGGCGGTGGTGTGCCGCCAGCTCGACGCCGGCGCCATCGGCATCACCTGCTCCACCCCGGCCGAGGTGGTGTGGCTGCAGCGCCAGGGCGTCGCCGACCTGCTGTGGGCGCACCTGCCGATCGGGCCGAGCAAGGTCGAGCTGGCCGTGGACTCCGCATGGCGCGGCGGGCTCACCGTCACGCTCGACTCGGTGGCGGCGGCCCGCCCCCTCGCCGACGCGGCTCACCGGGCCGGGCTCACCGTGCCGTACCTGCTGGAGGTCAACACCGGCCACGCCCGGCTCGGCGTCGACCCCGCGCGCGCCGTCTGCGCCGCGGCGGCCATCGCCGCGCTGCCCGGACTGCGGCTGCGCGGCGTGCTCACCCACGAGGGCCACCTCGCCGCATCGCCCGACCGGCCGAGCCTGGAGGCTGCCGGCGCGACCGCCGGCGCGCTGCTCGTGCAGGTCGCGGAGGCCCTGCGCGACGCCGGCTACGAGATGGACATCGTCTCCGTCGGCTCGACGCCGGGCGCGACCTCGGCGCCGTTCGCGCCCGGCATCACCGAGGCGCGGCCCGGCACCTACGCCTACTACGACGCCAACCAGACCCGGCTCGGCAGCTGCACGATCGACGACTGCGCGCTGACCGTCCTGGCCCGCGTCGTCTCGGTGCAGCGCGACGGCCGGCCGATCATCGACGCCGGCGTCAAGGCGATGAGCTCCGACACCATCGCCACGGCCGGCTCGCTGGGCCTCGTCGTCGACCTGACCGGCGCCCCGGTGGACGGGGTGCGGTTCGCCGAGGGCAACGAGGAGCACGGCTTCCTGCTCGACGCCGGCACTCCCCGGCTGCGCGTCGGCGAGCTCGTCCGGCTGGTGCCCAACCACGCCTGCGGTACCACGAACATGTGGAGCAACGTCTACGCTGTGCACGGCGACGAGGTGGTCGACAGCTGGCCCATCTCGGCTCGATACTGACATTCCCGGTTCGATATTGACATGGAACGCTATTTCACGTGAGGTAGGAGCCACTGTCCCCGCACTTGTGAGTGCATCGGAGAATCGGATGCTCCAACGCGTGAAACGCGGCATCGCGCTCGCCGCCGCCGGCCTCGCCGTCCTGACCGTGGCAGGCTCGCCCGCGGTCGGTGGCCCGCTGCCCGATCCGGCCGTCGACCCCGACGGAAACCTCGTCGCCAACGCCTCGTTCGAGGTCGGCGACGCCGCGAAGCACCCGGTCGGCTGGGTGATCAGCGGCGCACCCAGTGCGCAGAGCGCCGCCGTCTCCGGTACGGCCGCGAACGTCCGCACCGGGCACGCGTCGCTGCAGATCGTCGATCCCTCCGACAACAACGTGACCGTTCGCAGTGAGAACGTGAGCGGCCACGCCGGGGTCACCTACGCCGCCAAGGCCTGGGTCAAGGGCGGATCCGGTACCAGTGCCTGGCTTTACCTGGAGGCCTGGGACGCGACCGGCACGCGCGTCGGCGTGACGAGCGCGGCGCCCGCGTTCAGCACCTCCTGGCAGCAGGTCTCGCTGAGCCTTGCGGCGCCGGCCGGCACCGTTCACGTGACCGTCGCCGTCTACGGCAGCGTCACCACCAGCGGCACCTCCTACTACGACGACGTCTCGCTGACCGCGTCGGCGCCGGCCTACAACCCGGCGATCGGCCCGGCGCGCGAGCTGTTCCTCGACGACTACCGGATCGAGTCCGCGACCAACGTGGGCCGCCTCGTCCACCCCGCGACCAAGCGGAGCACGCCGGTCATCGTGGCGGACAAGCCGTGGGAGTCCACTGTCTACATCTACGGCTCGGTCGTGACCGGCAGCCCGGGTGCCGCCTACAAGATGTGGTACACCGCCTACAACACCGACTTCGGCACCTACCTGCTGTGCTACGCGACGAGCACCGACGGGATCACGTGGACCAAGCCGAGCCTCGGCAAGGTGGACTTCAACGGCTCGACGGCGAACAACATCGTCAACAAGCTCGGCGGGACGGTGCTCTACGACCCGGCCTCGGCCGCCGGCCGGCAGTACAAGCTGCTGACGTATGTGTCGAGCCCGCAAGGCTACTACGCCTACTTCTCCGGCGACGGCATCACCTGGACGGCGTCGACGCACAACCCGGTGCTGCCGTACGGCGACGTGTCCAACGTCGTGTTCGACGCGGCCAGGGGCCGGTACATCGCCACCACCAAGCAGCGCACGGTGGACATCGCCACCACACCGGGCACGAACGACCGCATGGCGTACGTGTCCACCAGCACCGACTTCGAGACCTGGAGCGTGCCCGCGCTCGCCGTCGAGGGCGACTACCGCGACGACGAGGCGGCCCGCGGCGCCGGCGGCCTGGAGATGCAGATCTACGGCATGCCGGTGTACCCGTACGAGAGCACGTACCTCGGCCTGCCCTGGATGTTCGACGTCGACAACTACACCGAGGGCGGCTACGCGCCGGCCGGCGACGGGCCGATCGTGCCGCAGCTCGCCTCGTCGCGCGACCTCGTCCAGTGGTCCCGCCCGGCGCGCACGCCGGTGTTGCCGCTCGGCGAGGCAGGCGCCTGGGACGACTCGATGATTTTCACGTCCACCACCATGCAGATCGGCACGGGCACGGTCTCGATGTACTACGGCGGCTTCAACGTCGGCCACGGCGGCGGCGCCGGCCAGCGGGCCTCGATCGGCCTCGCCACCTGGCGGCGCGACGGCTTCGAGTCGCTGCACAACGCGGGCGACGATCCGGGCACCGTGGTCACCCGGCCGATCACGTTCACCGGCGACACACTGCACCTCAACACGATGGTGGCAGCGGGCGGCAGCGTCACGGTCGCGGTCCTGAACTCCTCGGGTACCCCGGTCGCGCAGTCAGCGCCGATCACCGGCGACCAGCTCGACGCGACGGTCTCCTGGACCAGCGGCGCCTCGCTGTCCTCGCTCGCCGGCCAGCAGGTCAAGCTCAGGTTCTCGGTCGACGGCGCCGACCTGTACTCGTACTGGGTCACGCCTGCTTCCTGAATCGGCGGACACGCCGGCCCGCGCTGGCCGCACCGTACCGAAATCTATTGGAGGGTAAGCCGATGCTCCGTTCCGACCGGAGACGCCGCGCGCGTCTTCTCGCTCTCGTCGCGGCCGCGGCGCTCGCCGCGACCGTGCCGGTGGCCATCGCCGTCGACGCCCCGGCATGGGCGGCGGTCGCCGACCCGGCCGCGATCGTCAACCCGCTGCTCGGTACGAGCAATGCCGGCAACACGTTCCCCGGTGCCGACGCGCCCTTCGGGATGGTGCAGTGGAGCCCCGACACGACGTCACGGCCATTCGGCGGCGGCTACGCGTACAAGGACACCGCCATCACCGGGTTCAGCCTGACCCACCTGTCGGGCCCCGGCTGCGCAGCGATGGGAGACGTGCCGATCCTGCCGACCACCGGCACGGTCGCGGCCACCGCCAGCGTCGCCTTCGCGCACGGCAACGAGTCGGCCAGTGCCGGCGCCTACGCGGTGACCCTCGGCAACGGCGTCAGGACCGAGCTCACCGCCACCACCCGCTCCGGCATGGCCCGCTTCACCTTCCCCGCCACGACCCAGGCCAACCTCCTGTTGAAGGTGAGCGGCGGCGCGACCACCACGGCGAATCCGGCGTTCACCGTGGTGAGTGGCACCGAGGTGAGCGGGTCGGTCACGTCCGGCCACTTCTGCGGCAGTGCGGCGACGTTCACCACGTACTTCGACGTGGTGTTCGACCGTGCCTTCACCGCTCACGGCACGTTCACCGGCGGCGACTCGCTGACCTTCGACACCACCGCCAACCCGGTGGTGCAGGCCAAGGTCGGCGTCTCGTTCGTGTCGACCGCGGGCGCGGCCGCCAACCGCGTGGCCGAGAACCCGGGCTGGGACTTCACCGGGACGCGGCAGGCGACCCACGGCGCGTGGAACGCCTTGCTCAACCGGATCCAGATCAGCGGGGGGACGGCCGCCCAGCAGGTGGTGTTCTACACCTCGCTGTACCACGCGCTGCTGCACCCGAACGTGGTCAGCGACGCGAACGGGCAGTACCTCGGCTTCGACCACCAGGTGCACACTGTCTCAGGTGGACACTCGGCGCAGTACGGCAACTTCTCCGGCTGGGACATCTACCGGGCCCAGGCGCAACTCGAGGCGCTGATCGCGCCGCGGCAGGCCGCCGACAGCGCGCAGTCGATGGTCAACGACTTCGCGCAGGGCGGTCTGCTGCCGAAGTGGTCGTTCAACAACGGCGAGACCTACGTGATGGTCGGCGACCCGGCCGACGCGATCCTGGCCGGCTACTACGCGTTCGGGGCGCGCGACTTCGACACCGCCGCCGCCCGGGCCGCCATGGTCCACCAGGCGACCTCCGTCAACCGGGCCCGGCCCGGGCTGGACTACCTGTCGAGCAAGGGCTACCTGCCCTCGGACGGCACGTACGCCTGCTGCGACTACTACGCCTCGGTGTCCACCACACTGGAGTACGCCACCGCGGACTTCGCGGTCTCCGCGTTCGCCGGCGCGCTGGGCGACACGGCGACCCAGCAGCAGTTCGCCAACCGGGCGCAGGACTGGCGCAACCTGTTCAACACCGGCAGCGGGTTCCTGCAACCCAGGCTCGCCGGCGGCGGCTGGCGGACCGGCTTCACCCCCACCGCCAGCACGGAATTCGCCGAGGGCACCTCGTGGCAATACACCGGCATGGTGCCGTTCAACATCCGCGGCCTCGCCGACGCGAAGGGCGGCAACGCCGCGTACGCCAGCTATCTCGACAGCGTGCTGGCGGGCTTCACCGGCACCGGCGGAAGCCAGGCCAACCTGCGCAACGAGCCCTCGCTCGAGCTGCCCTGGGAGTACGACTACATCGGCCAGCCCTGGAAGACCCAGCGGGTCGTGCGGCAGGCGCTGGACCAGCTCTGGCCCAACGCACCGGCCAGCTGGGGTGTCGGCAACGACGACCTCGGCACCATGAGCGCCTGGTACGTCTGGTCGGCCATGGGCATGTTCCCGCAGACGCCCGGCACCGCCGACCTCGCCCTCGGCAGCCCGTTGTTCACCAACGTCACCGTCGCGCTCGGCGGCGGCGGCACGATCACGGTCAACGCTCCCGCGGCGGCGGACAACGCACCGTACGTCCAGGCGCTGTCGCTGGACGGCAGCGCCTGGAACAACGCCTACCTGCCGCCGTCGTTCGCGCTGACCGGCGGGACGCTCGACTTCGCCCTCGGTACCGCCGCGAACACGACGTGGGCGACGGCAGCGTCCGCCGCGCCGCCCTCGTACCCGGGCAGCGGCAGCGCACAGCCGCCGGCGCCCGTCGCGCCGGCCGGACCGGTGACCTCCGCGCTGCCCGGCAAGTGCCTGGACGTCGACCACTCGCAGACCGCCGACGGCACCAAGGTCGACCTGTACACCTGCAACGGCACCAACGCCCAGCGCTGGACCGTGACCGGCGACGGCGCACTGCAGGCGTTCGGAAAATGCCTCGACGTGTACCACTCGGGTACCGCCAACCTGTCGCCGGTCGACCTCTACACCTGCAACGGCACCGGCGCGCAACGCTGGGTCTACAACGCCTCGACCCACGCGCTGGTCAATCCGGAGTCCGGCAGGTGCCTCGACGACCCGAACGGCAACACCACCGACGGCACGCAGCTGGAGATCTACACCTGCAACGGGGGCGACAACCAGAACTGGACCGTCCCGTCATAGCGAAATGGCTTCCGCGCACCTGAGCCAGGCGGCTGGTCTGACGCGTGTGATCCCGGATCGCGTCGTTCGTCCTTTGCGGACGGTCGGCCCCGGGTTCGGGTCTCAAGGGTCAGGTCATCGCGGCGTCGGGGCGAGGCGTGCGGATCCGGTGGGCGATCGGCCACCATACGGCGAGTTGGAGGAGGGCCAGTGTCACGGCGAAGGGCAGCAGCGTCCAGACGCCCGCGTCCTGGGCGATCGCGCCGGCCAGCCACGGCAGCGCCGAGCCGCCCACCACCGATCCGGCGTTCATGACGCCGATGGCCGTGGGGACCAGCCGGGCGATGGTCAGCTGCGACGCCATGGCCATCGTGGTCGGGAAGATCGGCCCGAGGAAGAAGCCGAGCAGGACGAATCCCGTGCTGGCCGCCGCAGCGGCCGGCAGCAGCCAGGTCAGCGCGGCGGCGGCGGTGACACCGGCCAGGCAGGTGAACATCAACCGGGCCGCGGTCGCACCGATCCTGGTGGCGACCGGGCTGATCAGGAACCGGCCCAGGGTCAGTCCGAGCCAGTACCCGCTGACCGAATAACCGGCGAGCAGCTCGCTCTGCCCGCGCTCCTGTACCAGGTAGCTGAACCCCCAGTTGCCCACGCTGAGTTCAAGGCCGACGTACACGGCCAGAAACGCCGCCCCGAGCAGGACCTCCCGCTGCCGCAACGCGGTCCTCAGCAGGCCCTCGGACCCCGGCTCGGGCGCCTGGCCCGCGGCCGCGGGTGCGCGGGCATCCGCCCGCGGCCGGGCATAGGCGACCAGGAAGCCGGCCACCAACGGAACGCAGGCCGTCGCCAGCACCAACCAGACCGTGGTCCAGGCGGCGAAGCCAACGATCCAGGTGGCCAGCACCGGCCCGAGCAGCGCTCCGACGCCGAAGAACGCGTGCAGCCGGTTGAGTAGCGTCACCGCGTTGGGCAGTGCCGCGAGGTAGGCGTTGAGTACCGACTCCAGCAGGCCGGTGGCGTAGCCGGCCACCAGCTGCACAATCACGAACGCCCCGAACGGCGGCCGGCTGGCTGTGTAGAGGCCCGCCAGCACATATCCAGTACCGCCGGTGACCAGGGCGGCGCGGATGCCCAACCGGTGGATCAGCGCTCCCGCGGTGGAGCCGGCCAGTACGAACCCCGCGGAGCCGGTGAAGAAGGTGATACCGATGGTGGCGCGGTCGACGCCGTAGTCGCGGATCTGCGCCAGCAGCAGGACGCCGGTGACACCCGCGCTCCCCCCGATCAGCACGAAGGTGGCGTAGGCCAGGAGGACCGGCGGCTCCACATGACGTCGCATCCATGACATTGTCCACACGATCCTCGCCAAGGCCGACGGACTGCCGGCCGGCGTCGGGCCGGCGGC
>JBBWZQ010000244.1:0-5765 GCA_039649115.1 Micromonosporaceae bacterium
GGTGCGTGGGGGCGGGCGGGGAAGGGGGACGGGCCCGGGTGGGGCGGGGGGCACCCACCCGGGGCGGTCAGGTCACCAGACGCCGGCCCACCAGGTGGTGGCGACCAGCTCCGCGACGAGCGTCTCGGTCAGCAGGCGCACGTCGGGGTCGTCGTCGTGGCGGTAGCGCACCGCCAGCTTCGCGTCGGGCACGTCGCCGCCGACCGCGATGACGGTGGCACCACGCTGGTGCAGCCACTCCAGCGCGGCCGCGTCGTAACGGGAGCCGGGGAAGAACAAAGTCCGGTAGTCCAGCGTCTGCGTCAGGTACACGTCCACATGGGACCAGTCGCCGGTCTCGCAGGCGTCCGCGCGGCGCCGCGGGGCCTCGCGGAAGATGACCGCGGACTGCTCGGCGGAGGAGATGCGCTCGGCCGGCGCGATGGTGTACAGGCCGTCGCTGCTGTCCAGCAGCTCGACCGTCGGCTCCAGCCAGGAGGTGCGCCGGTCCAGCAGGTCGCCGGTGGCGTCGGCGGCCCTGCGGCACAGGCCGGGCACGTCCAGCGGCCGGCCGGTGAGATGCTGTTCGAGCGCGAGCAGGAGGACCAGCGAATGCACGAAGCTGCGGCTGGCCAGCCCGCCCTGCTCGGTATCCGCGTGCATCGGCACCACGAGCCCGGCGCTGTCCGCCAGGGGGGACGAGGGCGCGTTGGTCAGCGCGACGTAGCCGGGGTAACGGGACGCCGCGTCCAGCGTCTCCCGGCTCTTCCCGTTCGCCGAGACCGCGATCACCAGGGTGTCCGGATGAGCCGGACAGGTGCGCTCCACCGATGCGTACTCGGCGGTGGCGTCAATGCCTGCCGCGCGCAGCCGCCGGGCCGCGGTCAGCGCGGCATAGCGGGAGCTTCCCATGCCCAGCAGGAGCACCCGGGAGACCGAGGTGGGCAACGCTGCCCACGCGTCCTGGGTGGCGAGCGCACGGGAAAGCGCCTCGAGCGCCGCCGGCTTCGCCTCCAGATCGGCCAGGAACAGGTCAGGGTCCACTTTTCTCCTAACATCTGTCGTCGTACCAGGAACGCAACACGCCCATCGGCGCGTACCGCCACCGGATGAGATATTTTGCGGAATAGATAAGCTCGCGGCACTCCTGCTCCACCTCGAAGGGGCGCAGCAACCGTTCGTCGAACAGCCACTGCATGCCCCGGGTGGCGAGCCGGTTCCGGTAAGCCTCCAGGAACACCATAGCGCCGCGCGCCGTCCAGTCCGCGATGCGCGCCGAGTGTACGTCACCGGTGCGTCGCCGTACGATCTGTCCAATGTGGGCAAGGCTGGTCCGCATCTGCGCGACGTCGCGTGCCGGCGGCTCGCGGACCGGCGCGTCGGGTACCGTCGGGTTGCCGTCGAAGTCGGTCACCACGTACCCGTCCCGCCCGCGCAACACCTGTCCCACGTGCAGATCCGCGTGCACCCGCAGCACCGGCGTATGTACCGCCGCCGCGGCCGCCGCTATCTCCGAGTGCATTCTGCCTGACTGAGCACTCAGCCAGGCGCCGTCGTTGTTCACAGGACCGTCATCCGCGTTCACGCGCTCGTCACCGGCCGCGGAAACCGTCGCCACCGCCTCATCGACGGTGCGTGAGGCCGGAGCTACCCAGTCCACATTGGACATCTGTACGACCGGCTCGGGGAACACCGGCGACGGCGTGGCGAGCGCCGCGTGCAGGTCGGCGGTGAGCCGGCCCAGGTCGGCCGCGAAGCCGGCCGGCGGCCCGCCCCCGAGTTCGGCGGTGAGCGCGTCCACCGCCCAGGCCCAGCCGTCCTGAGCCTCCGGCAGGTAGGCCGAGACCAGCGCGACGAGCGCATCGCCGCGCAGCACCGCTCCGTAGGGCGTGGGCATCTGGGTGAACCCGACGGCCGTCAGGTGCGCGAGCAGGTCGGGTGCCCGGTGCTCCGGTCCGGGCGAGCGCAGCCACTTGACGACCAGCCGCTCGCCCACGATCACCGACTCGTTCGTCTGGTCCGCGGTCACCGGCCGCTCCACGAGCGGCACCGCCGGTACCAGCGCGAAGCGCCGCACCGTCAACGGCTCGGGTGCCTCTCCGGCCGCCAGCGCCGCGACCAGCCTCGCGGACCGGCCCGGTATCCCCTCGTCCCACGCCCCCATTGGGGGCTCAGCATAGCCAGGCGCTTGACGGCCCCGTCCGCAGCCGGCTTGAATCGGTCTTCACGTTGACGAGCGGAGTGACACGTGGCCGGTGGCGAGCTGACTGTCCTGTTCATGCCCGAAAGTGCCTATGGCCCGACCAACAACTGCATCGGCATCGGTGACGTGCTGCGCCGCCGCGGGCACCGGGTGGTCTTCGCCGCCGAGGCCTCCTGGACGGGCAAGCTGGCACCGCTGGGCTTCGAGGAGGACCTGGTCGACCTGGCCGCACCGCCGCAGGACGGTGCGGTGCAGGACGCCGGCCAGTTCTGGAAGGACTTCATCCGGGACACGGCACCCGAGTTCCGCAAACCGACCATCGAACAGCTGGAGACCTGGGTCAAGCCGGTCTGGGAGGAGCTCGTGGGCGGCGCGCGCTTCTGCGAGAACCAGCTGCGCGACATCGTCAAGCGCACCCGGCCGGACGTCGTCGTGGCGGACAACGTCGTCGCGTTCCCCGCGTTGAACACCGCTGGCGTGCCGTTCGTCCGCATCGTCTCGTGCAACCCGCTGGAGATCAAAGGACCCGGCGTTGCCCCGGTCTTCTCCGGCTACCCGGCCGACGACCCCGCGCAGTGGGCCGCCTTCCGCGCCGAGTACGAGCGGGTCCATCGTCCACTCTGGACAGACTTTGACGCGTGGGTACGCGACCAGGGTGCACCGGGCCTGCCCGACCTGGAGTTCATCCCGGACGGGGACCTCAACCTCTACGTCTATCCCGAGGTCGCCGACTACACCGGTGCCCGGCCGCTGGGACCGCAGTGGCTGCGGCTGGACTCCTCGGTGCGGGAGACCGACGGCGGCTTCAGCCTGCCCGAGGAGCTGGCCGGCGGGCCGGGCGCGCTCGTCTACTTCAGCCTCGGCTCGCTCGGCTCGGCCGATGTGGAGCTGATGCGCCGGGTGATCGACGCGCTGTCCCGCACACCGCACCGGTACATCGTCTCGAAGGGCCCGCTGCACAACGAGATCGAGCTCGCGCCCAACATGTGGGGCGCCGAGTTCCTGCCACAGACGAAGATCATCCCGTTGGTCGACCTCGTCATCACGCACGGCGGCAACAACACCACGACCGAGTGCTTCCACTTCGGCAAGCCGATGATCGTGCTGCCGCTGTTCTGGGACCAGTACGACAACGCGCAGCGGGTGCACGAGCTGGGCTACGGCGTGCGCCTCGACCCGTACCGGTTCACCGACGGCGAACTGCACGCGGCGCTCGACCGGCTGCTGGGCGACGGCGACCTGCACGCGCGGCTGGACGCCGTGGGCGCCGGCATCCGGGCGCGCGACGGGCTGCGCGTGGCCGCCGACGCGATCGAGCGCCTGGGACGATCCTCGTAGGGGGTGCAACCCTCCGGCCACCCGCCCACGACATCAGTGCGGGAGACGTCGGAACGGAGACCGGATGCGATCCGAGTCCGAGCGGGATTACATCTCAGCCCGGCTGCCGCTGCCCCTGGACGCCAACGTCACGGTATCGCCGACGACGGCACCGTGGTCGGCGGGCTGTACCCGGGCGGCGTGCGCGGCAACGCCTTCGCCTGGGACCGCACCGGCCTTCGACCCCATGCGCCACGAGCGGGAGGAGGGCCCGCGGGACAATGCTGTCCGCCCCGGATGACAAACGCAGGATGGCGTATGCCGTCCACGGCGACTGGGTGGCCGGCGCGCTCTACGCCGCCGCGGGTCCGGAGCCTCATCGGGTGCCGACTTCCCTCGTCGCTCCAGTCGCTGCGCTCCCTACACCCATCGGTCCAGACGCCACCGGCCCCGAACCGAGCCAGCCGGCCAGCCGGCGTTCGGTCACAGCGGCAGCCACCGCACCGAAGTGGTGGCCCCGGCCAGCGCGTCGGGATCCGGGTCGACGCCGATGCCCGGACCCGCCGGTACCCGAAGATGCCCCTCCTCCAGCACGAACGGCCGGGTGATGTCCCGGGCGTAGTACCGGTCCGAGGCCGAGGTGTCACCGGGCAGGGTGAAGCCGGGCAGGGCGGCGAGCGCGACGTTCGCCGCCCTGCCGATTCCCGTCTCCAGCATCCCGCCGGCCCAGACCGGTACCCCCGCCGCCTGGCAGACGTCATGCACCCGGCGCGCCTCCAGGTATCCACCGACCCGCCCGGGCTTGATGTTCACGATCGCGCAGGCGCCCAGCGCGATCGCGTCCGCGGCGGCGCGGGCCGAGGTGATCGACTCATCGAGGCAGATCGGCGTACGCAACTGCCGGGCGAGAGCAGCGTGCCCGCGTACGTCGTCCTCCGGCAGCGGCTGCTCGATGAGCAGCAGGTCGAACGGGTCGAGCTTGGCGAGCTGGCGCGCATCGGCCAGCGTGTACGCGGTGTTCGCGTCGACCTGCAGCAGCACGTCGTCGCCGAAGCGCTCGCGCACCGCCCGTACCGGGGCCACGTCCCAGCCCGGCTCGATCTTCAGCTTGATCCGCAGGTACCCGGCGGCCAGGTAGCTCTCGACCGCGTCGAGCAGCTGCGGTACCGAGTCCATGATGCCCACCGACACCCCGGCCGGTACCGCCGGGTGCACGGCGCCCAGGTACGAGCCGAGCGAGGTGTTCGCGGCGCGCAGGCTGGCATCCAGGATCGCGGTCTGCAGCGCGGCCTTGGCCATCGGGTGCCCCTTGACGCGCGCGAAGACCGGCTCCACCGTGTGTGCCTCCACAGTGGACAGCGTGCCGAGGCCGGGCAGCAGGAACCGCTCGATCACCTCGGCGGCGCCGTCCACGTACTCGGCCGAGTAGAGCGGCTCGCTCATCGCGACGCACTCCCCCCAGCCCTCCGCGTCGGCGGTCACCGCCTTGACCAGCAGCACGTCCCGGTCGAACTCCGTGCCGAAGGAGGTGCGGAACGGCGCGACCAGCGGCATCGCGACCCGGCGCAGTTCAATACCGGCGAGCTTCACGCCACCAGCCTCTCCCGGCCGGCCGGCCGGCCGCAAGATCGGAGCCCGCAGGCCAAACGTGAAGCCTGTTGCGAAGTAGCCTGCCTGCGCGGCGGGTCCGACTGACATGGCTCGGCGGTGCGCCGGGCCGGGCTGCGGCCGGGCTGCGGTCGGGGTCGCCGGAGCGGACCTTGGTCGCTGTGACACGTCAGGGCGTGTAGCGGCGACCAAGGTCTGCGTTGCGCCGCGCCGAGGGGTGATGAGGGTCGGGGATGTCGGTATTGTTCTGCTCCGCTGTGGGTGATCGCCCGAGCGTGCGTCCTGGTCGGGCGAGCGGGGACCGTGATCGCGTGCGAGGGCGCTGTGATCGTTGGGGTGGCGCCGTGATCGAGCGCGTGGGCGTCGTGGTCGGTCGGGTGGCGCCGTGATCACGGGGAGCCGGGGGTTGATCGCGATCCGGCGGAGAAACGGATAGTCGACTACGCGTTCCTCCGGCAACTCGTGATCATGCCGACGCCGCACGCCCTGATCATGGTGACCGAGGCCGAAGGCCACCGCACCGGTGCTGCACAGAGCGAAGCGACCAGCCTCCCCCGCCCGGCATCGCCCGCACCCGTGTCGGTTCGATGACGCAACGGCGTGCATGCCACCGTTAGACAGGCTGAAACCATCACTTTTGCCGCCATGAGTGGTACGG
>JBBWZQ010000258.1:0-9453 GCA_039649115.1 Micromonosporaceae bacterium
CATGCGGGGGTAATCGACTATCTGACCGCCTGGGACGAGCAGCGCCGGCTGCACGAGGCGGTGGCCTCGGGTACCGAGCCCGACACCGTGCTGCTGCTGGAGCACCCGAGCGTGTACACCGCCGGTAAGCGCACCGAGCCGTGGGACCGGCCGATGGACGGCACCCCGGTCGTCGACGTCGACCGGGGCGGCAAGATCACCTGGCACGGCCCGGGACAGCTCGTCGGGTACCCGATCGTCAAGCTGCCCGACCCGCTCGACGTCGTCGCGTACGTGCGCCGGGTCGAGCAGATGCTCATCGACGTCTGCGCGGAGTTCGGCCTGCCGACGGTCCGGGTCGAGGGCCGCAGCGGCGTCTGGGTGCCCGCCGACGAGCGCGGCCCGGAACGCAAGGTCGCCGCGATCGGCATCCGGGTGGCGCGCGGCGCGACCATGCACGGCTTCTCCCTCAACTGCGACTGCGACCTGGGCGCGTTCGACAACTTCGTGCCCTGCGGCATCCGCGACGCCGGCGTCACGTCGCTGTCGGCCGAGCTGGGCCGGCAGATCACCGTCGCCGAGGCGCTGCCGATCGTCGAGAAGCACCTGCCGACGATCCTGGCCTGAACCACCACCACCGGCACCCGTTGCCGCCGTCACCGCGCCCGCTCTTTGCCATCACCGCGCTTTGCTCTGCTCCCGCTTAGGCATCATCACCGGTAGATCAGATACCGGTGATGCCGATCCGGGAGCAGAGCAAAGCCGCGCGCACGGTGTCTCAAGGCGTCGCCCTATGGCGTCAGGCGGTGCAGGTCCCGCGGGAACAGGGTGACCTCGCGCACGTTCGCCGCCCCGACCAGCCGGGCCACGAACCGTTCCAGGCCGGACCTCTCCCGGCAGCGCGACCCATTTCGTGACGCTCGTCGCGGTCGTTGTCGCGGCGAGCCATCGGCGCTGGGGCGTACGCTGACGACGTGACGATCGTCCAGCCCGAGGGCCGCCGGATGCTGCGCATCGAGGCCCGCAACGCCGAGACTCCCATCGAGCGCAAGCCGCCGTGGATCAAGGTCAAAGCCAAGATGGGGCCGGAGTACACCCAGCTCAGGGGCCTGGTCAGCCGGGAAGGGCTGCACACGGTCTGCCAGGAGGCGGGCTGCCCCAACATCTACGAGTGCTGGGAGGACCGGGAGGCCACCTTCCTCATCGGCGGCGACCAGTGCACGCGGCGGTGCGACTTCTGCCAGATCGACACCGGCAAGCCGGCCGAGTTCGACGCGGACGAGCCGCGCCGGGTCGCCGAGTCGGTGGTCGCCATGGGGCTGCGGTACGCCACGGTGACCGGAGTGGCGCGCGACGACCTGCCCGACGGCGGCGCGTGGCTCTACGCCGAGACCGTCCGCCAGATCCACCACCTGCTGCCCGGCTGCGGCGTCGAGCTGCTGATCCCGGACTTCAACGCCCAGCCCGCGCTGCTGGCCGAGGTGTTCGGCGCCCGGCCGGAGGTACTCGCGCACAACGTGGAGACGGTGCCGCGCATCTTCAAGCGGATCCGCCCGGCCTTCCGGTACGAGCGCTCGCTGGACGTGCTGACCCAGGCACGCGCCGCCGGCCTGGTGACGAAGTCCAACCTGATCCTGGGCATGGGCGAGGAGCGCCCGGAGATCTCGCAGGCACTGCGTGACCTGCACGAGGCGGGCTGCGAGCTGCTGACCGTCACCCAGTACCTGCGCCCCACCCCGCGCCACCACCCGGTCGAGCGCTGGGTCAAGCCGGACGAGTTCGTGGAGCTGCGCGAGGAGGCCGAGGCGCTCGGCTTCGCCGGCGTCATGAGCGGTCCACTGGTGCGCTCCTCCTACCGCGCCGGCCGGCTGTACCAGCAGGCCATGGCGGCCCGCACGGCGGTCCCCCAGTCCCACTAGACTTCACTCCATGGCCAAGGCAGCACAGGAGAAGGCGTCGTTCGGCACGCGGCTCAAGCAGATCGGCATGGTCTTCTCGTTCACCGCGAAGCGCGACAAGTGGTTCGTCCCGCTCGTCGTGGTCGCCGCCGCGGTACCCCTGATCGCCGCGGTCATCCTGCTGCTGGTCGGCCAGGGCTGGCTCTGGCTCGCCGTCGGCGTCCCGCTGGCCCTGCTGCTGGTCATGGTCGTGCTCAACTTCCGGTCCAACAAGGCCATGATGGCCGAGGCCGAGGGGCAGCCCGGCGCGGCGGCGCAGATCGTCGAGACGATGCGCGGCGACTGGCGGGTGACCCCGGCCATCGCGTCCACCACGCAGTTCGACATGGTGCACCTGGTGATCGGCCGGCCCGGCGTGATCCTGCTCGCCGAGGGCAACCCGGCGCGGGTGCGCAGCCTGCTCGGCCAGGAGAAGAAGCGCCTGTCCAAAGTGATCGGCACGGCCGACCTGCGGGATTTCGTGGTCGGCTCGGGCGAGGGCGAGCTGCCGGTGGCCAAGGTGCGCTCGACGCTGATGCGGCTGCCGCGCACGATCACCGGCAAGGAGGTCAACGCGCTCGACGCCCGGCTCAAGGCGCTGTCGGCCCGGCCGCAGATGCCCAAGGGCGCCGTCCCGAAGAGCATGCGGCCCACCAAGGGGGCCTTCCGGGCGATGCGCGGCCGCTGACCACAAACCCCCGCCACCGCTACCCCGTCCCAGTTCACCCAGGTACGTGATCGCGTTGTTCGATGGATATGTTAGGTTGGCGCCCGCTCGCGCACGACACGAGGATCTGCCCGCCAGCCACGACCACGAGCACGGAGACAGCGGATGGCATCTCCCAACACCATCGTCATCGGCGCCGGGCCGGCCGGCCTGACCTGCGCCTACGAGCTGACCAAGCGCGAGTTGCCGGTCAACGTGTACGAGGCCGACGACGTGGTCGGCGGCATCTCGCGGACCGTCGAGCGGGACGGCTGGCGCTTCGACCTCGGTGGACACCGCTTCTTCACGAAGGTGTCGCAGGTTGAGCGGCTGTGGCACGAGATCCTGCCGGACGAGGACTTCCTCCTGCGGCCCCGGATGAGCCGCATCCACTACCGCGGGAAGCTGTTCGACTACCCCCTCAAGGCGATGAACGCGCTGCGCGGACTGGGCGTGATCGAGGCCACCCGCTGCGTCATGTCGTACCTGTGGGCGCAGGTGCGGCCGCCCGAGGACCAGTCACACTTCGAGGGCTGGACGACGGCCCGGTTCGGCCGGCGGCTGTACTCGATATTCTTCAAGACCTACACCGAGAAGGTGTGGGGCATGCCGGCCACGGCCATCCAGGCGGACTGGGCCGCCCAGCGCATCAAGAACCTCTCCCTGCGCAGCGCCGTCGTCAACGCGCTGTTCCCCCGGCGGGGCCGGCAGGACATCACGAGCCTCATCGAGGAGTTCCGGTACCCGAAACTGGGGCCGGGCATGATGTGGGAGCGCTGCGCGGAGCACGTGGCCAAGCGCGGCGGGTCCATCACCATGAACACGCGGCTGGTCCGGGTGCACCGCGAGGAGAGCGGGGCGACCGCGGTGACACTCACCGGACCGGACGGTGAGCGCCGGGTACCCACCGACCACGTGGTCTCCTCGATGGCGCTGTCGGCGCTCGTCGAGGCGATGGACCCGGCCGCCCCGCCGGAGGTCCTCGCCGCCGCCCGGGACCTGCGCTACCGCGACTTCCTCACCGTCGCGCTGGTGGTGCCGCTGGCCGCCGGCTTCCCGGACAACTGGATCTACATCCACACCCCCGGCGTCCAGGTCGGCCGGATCCAGAACTTCGGCTCCTGGTCGGATCTGCTCGTCAAGGACGGGCGCACCTGCCTGGGCATGGAGTACTTCGTCTTCGAGAATGACGAACTGTGGTCGGCCGAGGACGCCGACCTGGTGCGGATGGCCACCCGGGAGCTGGAGACGCTGGGCCTCGTCGAGCCGGGTGCCGTCGAGGTGGGGTACGTGGCGCGGATGCCCAAGGCGTACCCGGTCTACGACGAGTACTACCAGGGCAACGTCGAGGTCATCCGGAAGTGGCTGGCGGCCGAGGTGCCCAACGTGTACCCGGTCGGGCGCAACGGCATGCACCGGTACAACAATCAGGATCATTCGATGATGACCGGGCTGCTCACCGCGCAGAACATCGCGGAGGGCAGCGCCCACGACGTCTGGGCGGTCAATGTCGAGGAGGAGTACCACGAGCAGAAGCCCGCGGGCGGCGCCAGTGGTACCGGGCGCTCGGCGCCCATCGTGCCGCGCGGCGGGCGGCGTGACTCTTAGGGGCACGGTCTCGCGGCTGGCCCGACTCGCTCGGCAGAACCGGGCCATGACGGCCGTGCTGGGCCTCGGCGCGCTCGTCCGGACGCTCGCCGTCATCGCGTACTGGCCGGCGTTCTGGTTCCCCGACAGCTACTCGTACCTGTTCTTCGCACAGCGGCTGGAGCCGGACATGACCCGGCCGTTCGGGTACTCCGCGTTCCTCCTCCCCGCGGTCGCCCTGCACCACGTCTGGCCGGTCGTCATCGTGCAGCACCTGCTGGGGCTCGGCATCGGCGTCGCGGTGTACGCGTTCGCCCGCGACCGTGGCGTGTCCCGCGGGTTGTCCGCCGTGCTGACCGCGCCGCTGCTGCTCGACGCGCGGATGGTGGTGCTGGAGCAGTATCTGCTCGCCGAGACGCTCTTCACCGCCCTGGCGCTGGCCGGGGTCATGCTGCTGACCTGGCGCAAGCGGCCCGGCGCGCTCGCCTGCGCCGCCGGCGGGCTGTTGCTCGCCCTCGCCGCGCTGACCCGTACCGTCGGCCTCCCGCTGCTGATCCTGCCGCTGCTGTACCTCGCGCTGCGCCGGGTCGGCTGGCGTCCACTTGCGACGGTCGCCGTGGCCATGGTGCTTCCGCTCGGCGGTTACCTGGTCTGGTTCCACCACACCCAGGGCGTGTACGGGTTCACCCGGTTCTCCGGCCGCTTCCTCTGGGCCCGTACCACCACGTTCGTGGACTGCGGCAAGCTGACGCTGACCGGGATCGAGGCGCAGATGTGCCCGCGCGAGCCGCTGGGCCACCGGCGCGCGCCCGAGGAGTACCTCTGGGGACGCTTCGACGCCAGCCGCAGCTACCTGGGCCGCCAGTACGACGCGCAGTTCAGCGACTTCGCCCGCAAGGCGATCCTGGCTCAGCCCGGCGACTACGCCTCCGTCGTGACCCGCGACGCGTGGCACCTGTTCAGTCCCGTGTGGACACCCACCAGCGCCGCGGCCTGCTGGGGCCATTACTGGGAGATGACCGCGCCCGGGTTCACCGGCTACTGCCAGGCGCGCATCTCGACCGCCGACCCGCTCGACCCGAACTGGGACCCGCACCCGGTCAGCAACGGGCCCGGCGCGCGGCATACCGCGCTGGTCTGGCTCCTCAGCAGGTACGGACGGACCGTGACAGTCCCCGGCTGGCTGCTCGGGCTGGTGTTCCTGGTGGCCTTCGCGCTCGCACTGCGGCGTCGCCCGTCGCGCGGATCCGCAAGCTCTGCGCGCCCTACCCGACCGGACGGCCGCGCGGTCCTCGAACCGCTGCTGTACACCGGACTGGGCGCCGCGTTGATCGTGGCGGCGGTCGCCGCGTCGGGCGTCGATCCCCGGTACCTGTCCCCCGCGCAGCCCTTCGCGCTGCTCGGGCTGCTGCTCGCGACAGCCCGGTTCCGCGCCGCCGGCTCGCCGCCGGCACCCGCGGATGGCGGCCAGCCAGCCGGCTCAACCGGTATCCGGCCGGCCGGCCAGGACGATCGAGCCGCTGGCGCGGTCGTGTAGGCCGCGGCGCTCGCCATTCATGATCAACGCGGGGACGAGCAGGCACAGCAGCACGCCACGGAGGATCGCGCGCGGGATGCCGATGGGCCCGCCCGTCGTCGCGCTGACGCACCGGATGCGCGCCAGCCACATTCCGGGCGTGTAGCCGAACAGCCCGAGGAAGAACCCGTACTCCGCGATCAGCACCACGGACGGGCCCCAGGCCTCCCGGGCCGGGTGACTGAACAGGCCGGCGGCCAGCAGGCACAGGATCCAGTCGACGAGCAGCGCGCCGAAGCGCGATCCCAGACCCGCCGGTTGCGGCGGATCGGGCGTAGTAGTGTTCCCCGTTGAGTGTGCGGACTGCTGGGCCACGGTACCGAGGGTAGCCCCTGGCCCGCTTGTAACATGACCGAAACAATCGAGACATGCTCGGGCAACGGCCTCGACATAGCGTCGCGGCCAGCCACCCAGCGACCATTCGAACGCTGACCCACCTCTGGACAGCCAGGAGGACGTGTTGTTCGCCAACCCCGAGGAACTCCTTCGGTACCTCAAAGACGAGGGCGTGAAGTTCGTCGACATACGCTTCTGCGACCTGCCGGGGATCATGCAGCATTTCACGATGCCGGTCGAGTCCTTCGACGAAGACGTCTTCGCCAACGGTGTCGCCTTTGACGGCTCGTCCATCCGCGGCTTCCAGCAGATCCACGAGTCGGACATGCTGCTGCTGCCCGACGCGTCGTCCGCATTCGTGGACCCGTTCCGGGTACAGAAGACCCTCGCCATCAACTTCTTCATCCACGACCCGTTCACCCGCGAGGCGTACTCCCGGGACCCGCGGAACATCGCGAAGAAGGCGGAGGCTTTCCTGGCGGCCGGTGGCGTCGCCGACACCGCGTACTTCGGACCGGAGGCGGAGTTCTACATCTTCGACTCGATCCGGCACGAGACAAGCGCCAACCAGGCCTACTACTACATCGACTCGGTCGAGGGTTGGTGGAACACCGGCAAGGAAGAGGACGGCGGCAACCGCGGGTACAAGACCGCGTACAAGGGCGGCTACTTCCCCGTCTCGCCGACCGACCACTACGCGGACCTGCGCGATGAGATCGTCACCAACCTGATCGGCGCCGGCTTCACCGTCGAGCGCGGGCACCACGAGGTCGGCACCGCCGGCCAGGCCGAGATCAACTACAGGTTCTCCACCCTGCTGCACGCCGCCGACCAGTTGCAGCTGTTCAAGTACATCGTGAAGAACACGGCCTGGGCCAACGGCAAGACCGCGACCTTCATGCCCAAGCCGCTGTTCGGCGACAACGGCTCCGGCATGCACACGCACCAGAGCCTGTGGCTGGGTGGCGAGCCGCTCTTCTACGACGAGAAGGGCTACGGCGGCCTGGCCGACCTCGCCCGCTGGTACATCGGCGGACTGCTGCACCACGCGCCGTCGCTGCTCGCCTTCACCAACCCGACGGTCAACTCGTACCGCCGGCTGGTGCCGGGCTACGAGGCGCCGGTGAACCTGGTCTACTCGCAGCGCAACCGCTCGGCCTGCACGCGCATCCCGGTGACGGGTACCAACGCGAAGGCCAAGCGCATCGAGTTCCGGGTACCCGACCCGTCCGCCAACGTGTACCTCGCGTTCTCGGCGATGCTGATGGCCGGCCTGGACGGCATCAAGAACAAGATCGAGCCGCCGGATCCGATCGACAAGGACCTCTACGACCTGCCGCCGGACGAGTTCGCGAGCGTCAAGCAGGTGCCGGGTTCGCTGCCCGAGGTCCTCGACGTGCTGGAGGGCGACCACGACTACCTGCTGGAGGGCGGCGTCTTCACGCCCGACGTGATCTCCACCTGGGTCGAGTACAAGCGGGCGAACGAGATCGACCCGGTACGGCTGCGCCCGACCCCGCACGAGTTCGCCATGTACTACGACGTGTGAGCCGCAGGTAGGCGCTGAGCTACCCGATCCAGCGGCGGTCACGACCGGCTTCCCTGCCGGCGTGGCCGCCGCTGGCCGCTTCCCGAGGACGGGGTCCACCGGCGGGCATGGTCCGCGTGCCGCCCGCTGGAGGGCTGGTTTAGTCTCAGCCGATGATGGCGCTGGACTGGATGCTCGACGCCGACCCTTCCATCCGTTGGCAGGCATTGCGTGATCTTGCCGATGCGCCGGCTGACGTCGTGGCGGCGGAGCGGGCGCGGGTGGCCACCGGGGGCTGGGGTGCCCGGCTGCTGTCCTTGCAGGGGGAGGACGGCCAGTGGGATGGCGGCGCGTGCTTCCCCGCACAGTGGTTCGAATCCGTGGGCGGCGGCCAGCCCGACGAGCACCAGGGCCAGCCCTGGACGTCGACGCTGCCTACTCTCCAACTGCTGCTCGACCTCGGGGTCGAGCCGCGTCGTGAACGGGTGCGCCGGGCGGTCGAGCTGGTCAGGGACCACTGCCGTTGGGAGAACGCCGGGCAGCCGTTCTTCAGCGGCGAGGTCGAGCCGTGCATCAACGGTAGGACCGTCGCGCTTGGTGTCTACTTTGATCAAGACGTCGATGGCGTGGTCGCGCGGTTACTCGGTGAGCAGCTCGAGGACGGCGGCTGGAACTGCTGGACAGAGTACGGTTCGGTTCGCTCTTCGTTCGCGACCACGATCTGCGTTCTGGAAGGGCTGTTGGCGCACGAGCGCGCCACCGGTGGCTCGGCGGAGTCCATCGCGGCCCGACGCCGGGGTGAGGAGTACCTCCTCGAACGGAAGCTGTTCCGGCGCAAGAGCACCGGCGAGGTGGTCGACCCAGCCTGGCTGCAATTCTCGTTCCCGACCCGGTGGCACTACGACGTGCTACGTGCCCTGGAGTACTTCCGGTCGACCGGCGATCTTCCCGACCAGCGGGTCGACGAAGCGATCCAGGTGCTGCGATCCAAACAGCAGCCCGACGGCACGTGGCTGCTGGAGAACACTCATCCTGGCAAGGTCCATTTCATGCTCGAGGACGGCGATGGTCGGCCCAGCCGGTGGAACACGCTCCGGGCGCTGCGCGTGCTGAGCTGGTACGGGCAATCGACGGCTCGTCTCTAGCGCCGCGCGGGTTCCGGCACCTTCTCGAAGACACCCCACTGCGAGATGAACGCCTTGACGCTCACCTCGACCGGCCGGAAACCCTCGGGCAGGTCCCGGAGGTCGATCAGGTGGGTGTGCGGGCTGGTTCTGCGCTGATTCAGACCGACCGACTCAAGGATGCGGCAGGCCCAGTCCATGTTCGGCTTGGGCGTTGTCACGATCAGCTTTCCGCCGGGGCGGAGCAACGCGTGCAGCGAGTCGAAGAAGTCGCCATGCTCGATGACCTCGAAAGCGATGATGGCGTCGAAGGACTCCGGGGCCAGTCCCAACTCCCGCCAGGTGTTGACGTCACCGCAGACGAACTCGTGCGAGGGCGGCGTGGCCGGCTGCGCAAGGTCGATGCCGACGAAGTCGGTCCACCCGTTGCCGATGGCGTACGAGCCGACCCAGCCGTCCGCGCATCCGACTTCGAGGATGCGCGCGCCCCGGTCGACGTACCCGAAGAAATGCTCCAGCTTCCGCTTGCGTGCGTACTGGCTCAGCAACGGTGCCATGTCAGATGTAGCCCTTCGGGGAACGTATACCTGCTTGTGGTTACCCGCGACGCAGCCACGGACACTACCGCCGCCGGCTGGACATGGCAAAGTCCCGGGAGCTGCGCCGTGCGACGCTTGCCG
>JBBWZQ010000184.1:0-6795 GCA_039649115.1 Micromonosporaceae bacterium
GCCCGGCTGCGCGAGCCGGGCCGCGACGCTAGAGGTGGTGAAATCAGGGGTGCCGGCTAGGCCACCCGGTGCCCTGTCAGGACGGCCACGAGGCGTCGATGTTCTTCGCCACCGTCTGGACCGACTCGCCCGAGCCGAACAGCGCGGTGAACTCCTTCCACTCCGAACCGGCGCCGACCGCCGCCGGCATCAGGTCCGACGCGTCGAACCGGAAGGTGGCGTTGGGGTCGGTCAGGTACTTCGCGGAGATCTTGTCGATCGGGTCCGTGTAGGCGGCCGGGTCGACGCCCTGGTTCGCGGAGACCCAACCGGGTGCGACCTTGACCCGGCTGGTCGCCCACTCGGCGGTGGACAGGTAGTTCTGCACCGCCTGGACCTCGGGCCGGTTGGCGAACGCGGTCACGAACTCGCCGCCGCCCTCGACCGGGGTGTTCACGGAGGTGCCGATCGGCGGCAGGTAGAAGGCGAAGACGTCGCCGTCCTCGGCCACGTTCGTGCCCTTCGCCCACTGCGCCTCGTAGAACGACGCCTGCTGCAGCATGAAGCAGTTGCCCTTCAGGATCGGCGTGCCCGCCGCCTGGAAGGTGGTGGTGGCGATCGTCTTGACGTTACCGAAGCCGCCGTTGACGTACTTCGGGTTCAGCATCCAGCCCTGCAGGGTCTGCAGCGCCTGGATGATCTGCGGGTCGCTGAACTTGATGTCATGGCTGACCCACTTGTCGTACACGTCGCCGCCGCCCTGACGAAGGACGATCTCCTCCAGCCAGTCCGTCGCCGGCCAGCCGGTCGCGGTGCCCGAGCCGATACCGCCGCACCACGGCTTCTTGCCCGTCGCGGCGATCTTGTCGCTCAGCGTCATCATGTCGGCCCAGGTGGTCGGAACCGTGTACCCGGCCGCCTTGAACGCCTTCGGCGAGTACCACACCAGCGACTTGAAGTTCGCGCTCATCGGCGCGGCGTAGAAGGTGCCGTTGACGGAGCCGTAGTCCTTCCAGACCTTGCTCCACTTTTCCTCATTGGTGACGGTCTGGGCGGGCGGCTTGGCCACCTTGCCGGTCTTGACCATCTTCTGCAGCAGACCCGGCTGGGGGATGACCGCGATGTCCGGCGCGTTGCCGCCGGCCACCCGTACCGGCAGCTGGGACTCGAAGTCGTTGGCGCCGACGTACGAGATCGTGATGCCGGTACACGAGCTGAACTCGGCCCATGACTTCTGCAGGGAGTCGGACTCCGGGCTGATGATCGACGCCAGCATGCTCACGGTCTTGCCGGAGTGCCCGGCGTACGCCTGGTACTTCGCGCAGTCGCCGGTCAGCGTCGGTGCCGCCTGCGCACCCCCGGTGCTGTTGTTCGAGCTGTTGGAGCAGGCGCCCAGCGTCACCACCGCCATGGCCGGCGCCAGCAGCGCGACCGCCCGGCGGGTCAGACGGGCGGTCATCGCGGGCCGCCCGGAGAATTATCGAAGTGCATCAATGCCTCCTCGGTAGTTGAACGGTCCGGTGACACATGTCCCAAGACCGCGCTTTGTCCGAAAAGGGAGCTTCTCACTGCCGGTCCCCTCTCGGTAGTACTGGTGGGAGCGATCCCACCATAGAATCTGTGCGTCGCGTCACCTCGGCGCTACTATGCAAGCGCTTGCAGTCGCTCCTGTCCAGAGTTTCGGACGGATCAACGCGATAACGATTCGGTCACCGGACGAGTACATCGAAGAACGCTGTTGTCGTTGTGTCATCGCGAAAAATGGGTACAAGGCCCACATGACGACGGTGCACCGCCCGCCGGCCCAGCGCCGGACCGGGCCCCTGGACGACCGGCAGTGGATCCTCCTGGGAACCGCCTGTGTCGCGGCCGTCCTGCTGCTGGCCGCGATGGCCGCGGTCGCGCTGCGACTCAACCGGGCCGACGCCCACGAGGTCACCGGGGCGCTCGGTGGGCGGCGTGAGGCGCGGTTCGAGATGGCCAGCGGCGTCGAGGCGATGACGGTACGCGTCAGCGACCTGGGCGACCGCCTCTACCGGATCTCCACGCCCACCGGCCGGGCACCGGTACCGCACGTCACCGACCACGACAACGTCGTGCAGCTCCGGCTCACCGGCGGTGGCGGCGGGTCCAGCGTCGAGGTGCGGCTCAGTTCCCGGGTGCGGTGGGCGGTGCGGGTCGCGGTCGGGCTCGCGCAGACCACCGTCAACCTGACCGGCGGCACGGTGTCTGCCGTGGAGTTCGCCGCGGGCGTGGGTATGGCGGACCTGACGCTGCCGGTACCGTCCGGCACGGTGCCGGTGCGCATCGGCGCGGGGGCCAACCAGTTCACCGTGCACCTGCGCCCCGGCGTCGCCGCCCAGGTACGGGTGCGGTCCGGGGTCGGCAACCTCACCCTGGACGGGACCAGCCGCTCGGGCGTGTCGGGCGGCGCGGTGTACCCGCTAGGTGGGTACGCGAGCGCGCGCGACCGGTACGACATCGATCTGGCGACCGGGGTCGCGGCACTGGTGGTGCGCCGGGACTGAGCCGCCTACCCGGCGGCGCGGTCCTCGATCTCCCAGGCGTGGTCCAGCGCGTGCCACGCCACGCGCGCCGCGGCGTAGCGCGGCGGCCATCCCCGGGGCGCCAGCGGCGACCCGTCGCTGGCGCCGCGCAGCGCGTCGGCGATCAGTTCCCGCGGGCCGACGGCGCCGGCCAGGTCGGTCGCGGCGGGGAACTTCAGGCCCAGCTTGCGCGCGTAGCCGGACTCGGCGCCGAGCACGTGCTCCACGATCTTGTCCCGGTCGCGGCCACCGCCCCGGGGTCCCTTGCGCAGTTCGGCCGGGGCCGCGGCGACCACGCGGTCGAAGACGACCCAGGCGGCCTGCAGCAGGGCCGCCCGGCGGCGGGCCTGTGCGGCGGTCAACGGCTCACGGTCGCGCTTGGCGACCTGCCCCGGCGCGCCGAAGTCGGTGGAGCCGTCGCCCGGCAGCCGCTCGACGACCGTCAGGTCGTCCGCGAGGCCTGGCCGGAAGGCGATCTTCGCCGCGGCCGCGACGAGTGCGTAGCGCGGCGCGGCATCGGCCAGCGCGGCGAGCGCGGCCTCCGCACCCTTGCCGGAGCGGCACCAGCCGGGCCAGTCGAGGGCGGTCGCGAAAACTCTTCGGGTACCCACTTCCAAAGCGACATCCACACCCCACATTGTCGCGGACGAGGTGGGGCCGGTCACGTCCTCCCCGTGACCGGCCCCGTCACCGTCACTGCCCAGGGCGAGCGCAGCCGCAGCCGGGGTGTGGCGCAGGCGGGCACGCCCCAGGCCACACCGCGGCTACCCGGCCGAGCAGGTGGTGTTGTTGAGAGTGAAGCTCGCCGGTTTCGCGTTGGTGGCGCTGTTCCAGCTGCTGAGGAAGCCGAACTCGGCCGTACCGCCGTTCGGCGCGAGCGTGCCGTTGTAGCTCACGTTGGTCGCGCTCACGTTCGCACCGCTCTGCGTGAACGTGCCGTTCCACAGCTGGCTGATCACCTGGCCGTTGGCGAACGTCCAGTTGAGCGTCCAGCCGTTCACCGCGGTACCGCTGTTGTTGGTGATCTTCACAGCAGCCTGGAACCCACCCTGCCACTGGCCGGTCACCGTGTACGCGACCGTGCACCCGCCGGCCGGCGGAGGGCTGGTCGTCGGGGACACCGACGGGCTCGCCGACGGTGGCCGGGACGCGCTCGGGCTCGTGCTGGGATTCGGGCTCGCGCTCGTCCGGCTCGCGGAGGGCGACGGGCTCACCGACGGCGGGGTGGTGCTCACCCGGTCGCCGTAGATGATGCCCCGGCCGTTGGTGCCGATGTACACCCGACCGTAGACGCGGGGGTCACCGGTGATGGCGCCGCCGATGTTCCCGTACTGGTGCTGGTCGTCGTTGATCCGTACCCAGCTGCCCGCCGCGTCGTCGGAGCGGAACACGCCGGCGACGCCGCCGACCGTACCGACCATGTACAGCGCCGGGTACGTCTGCCCGGTGGCCGCCTTGCCGAAGCCGATGTTGACGGACGAGTCCACACCGGACACCTGGGTGAAGGTGGCGCCGGAGTTCGTGGAGTGCCACAGGCCGCCGGTGCCGGTCAGCCAGATGTCGCCCTCGCGGCCGGCGACCGCCTTGAATGCCACGCCGGTGGTGGGCAGCCCGGTCGCGGCCGTGCTGAAGCTCTGGCCGCCGTTGGTGCTCACGTAGAACGTGCCGTTCGAGTACGCGTAGAACTTCTGCGAGTTGACCCGGTCGGAACGCACCATCGCGTTGGCCGGTACGCCCGAGGACTGCGTCCACGTGTTGCCGAAGCCGACCGAGGAGACCACCTGGATGCCGGGGTCCCCCGGCGCCCAGACGAACCGGCTGCCGTCGGCCGAGGCGGCGATGGTGCCACCCTGGTTGACGCCGCCCGGCTCGGTGCCCTGGAACCAGTTGGCCCCGCCGTCGGTGGAGAACGCGGCGTGGCTGTCGTTCGGCCGGTCCGAGTCGGTGAAGTTGCCGGACCGCACCATGACGCTCGAGTTTGTCTCGGCGTAGTCCAGGCTGGTCGTGCTCGTGAAGCCCGGTGCGGTGAACATCATGGCCGGAACGGCGTCCAGGTTGGCGTGCCGGAAGCCGCCGATGTCACCCAGCGCGCTGACCAGGGGTACCCCGGTGGGCGGGCTGATCAGGTCCAGTACCGCGGTCTCCTCCAGGCCCTTGACGGCCGGCGTGATGGTGATCGTGGTGCCGGCATCCCAGTTGGTCAGGTTGCTCGTGCCGTAGATGGTGGCACCGGTGCCGTACAGCATGTGGTTGGAGTTGAACGGGTCGATCTCCACCGACTCGTTCATCCAGCCCAGCTTCGGGCTCGGTACGGGCGGTGCCGCCTGCGTGCCGAACGTCAGCCACGGCGTGGCCGAGACGTCCTGGGTGTACCGCAGGCTGCGGTCGGGATAGCTGGTCCAGTCCCAGATCCGGGTCCAGGTGGCGCCGGAGTCGGTGCTGCGGAAGAAGATCGCGTCCGGCCACCAGGACACCTGGGTCGCCACCATGAGGGTGCTCGGGTGCAGCTTGTCGATGGTCAGGCCGCTGTAGCCGAAGTAGTCGTCGGCGCTGCTGGACGGGATCGGGCTGACCTGTGTCCACACGCTGGTGGCGGTGTTGTACTTCCACACGTCACCCTTGACGCCGTCGTACGGGCCACCCGTGTCGCTGGTCGCGATGTACAGCAGGTGGTTGGTGGTGTCCAGGACGCCCTTGTGCGGCAGGTACCCGGTGGGCGCGCCGGCCAGCGCGGACCAGGTGGACCCGCCGTCGGTGCTGCGGTACACCGGGTTGTTCTTGTCCGCGACGCCCACGTAGATCGTCTGCGTGGTGCTGCCCGCGGTGCCGGTGGTCTTGTCGAAGGTGACCCACAGCACGCCCTGGTTGTCGCCCAGATACACGTCACCCGGACCCTGCACGTAGGTGCCGGGGTTCGGGAAGCCGGTCACCTGCGCCCAGGTGGCGCCGCCGTCGGTGCTGCGCCACAGGCCCCTGCCGCTCGGCGCGGCGAAGTACAGCACGTTGTCGTTGTTCGGGTCGACCGACAGCCGCTCGCCCTGGCCGCGGCCGGGCATGTTGCCGCCGAGCTTGAACGGCAGCGCGGTGGTCTGCCAGGTCGCGCCCTGGTTGCCGGAGCGCAGGATGGCACCGTTGTTCGGGTCCCAGGCGTTGGTGTACATGCCGACCGCGGCCCACACCTTGTTGGCGTTGGACGGGTCCGCGGCAACGCTCACCACGCCGTTGTAGCCCCAGTTGCTCTGGCCGACCCAGTCGAGGAGGGGCGTCCAGGAGCCGCTGCTCTGGCTCCAGCGGTACATGCCGCCGATGTCCGTGCGGGCGTAGATGAGGTTCTGCTGTGCCTGGCTGAAAATGATTCCGGGTACGAAACCGCCGCCGCCGATCTGCACGTTCTTGAAGGTGTATGGGTCGGAGGCCACCGCCGACGCGGGCGATGCCCCCAGCGCGATCGGTCCTACGATCGCCAGCGTGCCCGCGGCAACCGTTCCCGCAAGCACCGCGGCCAGATTTCTTCGCATGTACGGCTTCCTTTCGCCGTCTGAGGGACGGAGCCGCCATACACGATCAGCCGGGATCTGGCGAACGTACTGGAGCCGGCTGGCAAGCGTCGCGGCTGTGCCAGACCGCCGTCCGCCGCGCGAGCGCGTGCATGAGCGACAACATGTCTGAGCGGAGCTGCCCGATGCTCCAACGCCGATCCCGAGCAGAGGTTCACATACAACAGAACTGAGTGTCAATAGTTTGGGGTACCAACAAATTGGCGCATGACGATGCGCCGCGCGGCCGGCGCCCTGCGTCAGGGTGCCGGCCGCCGGCCGTGCCGTGCCACTGGTCAGTACCGGAAGCGGGAGACCACCTCGTGCAGCTCGGTCGACAGCGCGGCCAGCTCGCTCGCGGTGCGCTGGCTGTTCGACACGACCTCCGCGGTGGTGCGGGCGGCGGCGGCCATCCCCGAGATGTTCCCGGCGATGCTCGCGCTGCCGTCCGCGGCGTCCGCGACGTTGCGGTTCATCTCCTGGGTGGTCGCGGTCTGCTCCTCAACCGCCGAGGCGATGGTGACCGGATAGTCATTGATCTTTGCGATGATTGAGCTGATTTCCGCGATCGCGGACACCGCGCTGTCGGTGTCGGCCTGGATGGCCTCCACCCGCCGGGAGATGTCCTCGGTCGCCCGCGCCGTCTCCTGCGCCAGGTCCTTGACCTCGCCGGCGACGACCGCGAAGCCCTTGCCGGCGTCACCCGCCCGGGCGGCCTCGATGGTGGCGTTGAG
>JBBWZQ010000187.1:0-7703 GCA_039649115.1 Micromonosporaceae bacterium
GCCCACAGATGCGCGACCTCGCCGCGGGCGACCGCCTCGCGCAGCGCCTCGTACTGCGGCCGGTGGTCGCCGTTGGCCGCGCTGATCCCCTTGTCGGAGAACGGTTTCACCGCCATGCCGGGCCATGCCTGGGCGGCGTAGGCGCGGCCGGCTTTCACCTGCGCGGGCACGCCCTCGTACGAGCCGTCTGGGCGGGGTGAGAGTCGGGCGTAGATCGCGACGTACCGCTCGGTGGGGGTCATGCTCCCCAGCTTGGCAGTGGTTCTTACCTAGCGCAAGGTAGCGTCCGGTACGGCCTGGAACAACCACTCCTGCCACGGGAAGCCGGCCGCGCCGCGCAGCTTCGGGCCGTACCCGGCCTGCCGCAGGCTGCCGCCGAGCACCGACGCCCACCAGGTCGCCTGGGCCTGCGGGTCGGCGCAGTCCAGGGTGAGCTGGATGACCCCGGCGACCAGCCCCTGCTCCCGGGGCGGTGACGCCTCGCCAGGTGGGAAGGCGCAGAACTCGTTCCCGTCCGGGTCGGCGAGGATCCACCAGTGGTCCTTGCCGGGCTCGCTGCGCACCTGGGCACCGGCGCGCAGCAGCGGCTCGGGATCGGGCGCGGGCAGTTCGAGGTCCAGATGCAGCCGGGTCTTCACCACGTGCGGCTCGGGTACGGGGTCGACCCAGACGGTCTCGTTCCTGCCGTGGCCGGGCGGCGGATCGACACGCGCGGACCCGTCACCGTGATCCACCAGCGTGCCGCCCAGCGTCTGCTGCCAGAAGCGGGCCAGCGCGAGGGCATCGCCGGCGTCCATGCAGAGGTCCTTGAATCTGGCGACGGTCACCCGTCCATGATGCCGCCAACCCCGTACGATGGCTGGGTCGCCCCTGTAGCTCAGTCGGTAGAGCGCTCGCCTTGTAAGCGAATGGTCGCAGGTTCGAATCCTGTCGGGGGCTCCGCACCGAATCGCGCCGATGACGAACCGGCCGCAGAACAAGCGTTGAGCAGGCCCCGTCCGCCGGAATCGGTTCGAATGCGGCCAGGAGTGCGGGGATGAGGCTCACGATCGTGGCGGCGACCGGCGGCATCGGTAGCCAACTCCTCGCCCAGGCAGTCGCCGCCGGCCACGAGGTCACGGCCGTCGTGCGGGATCCGAGGAGGCTTCCCGACGCACCGGTACGCGTCGTCACGGACGATCTCGCGGCCGCGGATCCGGCGAACCTGCGGTCCGCGGTCGACGGAGCGGACGCGGTGCTCTCCGGACTCGGTGCACGATCGGCTGCCGAGGCAGGTGTCGCCGCACGGGGCACCCAGGCCCTCGTGCAGGCGATGCGGGCCACGGGCGTGCGGCGCATCGTGGTCGTCAGCGCCGCGTCCGTCGGTACCGTGGCCTCACCCGGGCGACCGAACCCGCCGCGACACAACCCCGGCGACGGGTTCTTCATGCGGTACCTGGCCGCTCCGCTGGCCAAGGCCGCGTTCCGCCGGCACTATGCCGACCTCGCGCTGATGGAGGACGTCCTTCGGGACAGCGACCCGGACTGGACCGTCATCCGCCCACCCCGTCTGCTCAACGGGCGCCCGACGGGGAGATACCGGACGGCGTACGGGCAGAACGTCCGCGCCGGCATGTTCATCTCCCGCGCCGATGTCGCCCATCACATGCTCGACGTGCTCGACCGTCCCGAGACGATCCACCGTGTCATCGCAATCGCCTACTGACGATGTGTCGTCCTGGTCCGCTCGCCGCATCCCCGCACCCGGCCGCGTGAGGCGCCGGCGGCTGCACCGCGCCACCTTCGTCGCGGCCGGGGCGTACAACATCGTCTGGGGCTGTTACGCGGTCCTCGATCCGCAATGGTTCTTCCGCCTCACGCCGGCTGCCGCCGTCGGGCTGACCGGCAAGATTCTCGGACCCCTGGGCCTGGCGTGGCTCATCGCCACCGGTGTCTGGCCGACCAGCACCGTCGTCATCGTCGCCACCAACGACCTGATCTGGTGGGTCCCCTTCGGCTACTACCTGCTCGACGCCTGGACGCACTTCCGAGCCTCGTGGCGATCCCCCTGATCCCTGCCAGGATCAAGGGCCCGAGCACCAGGTGGACCGCGCTCCGGCGCCGGCTGCGGCCGGTGCAGCCGTTAGCGTGTACATATGCAGGAGGGGAGCGGCCTGGATGGCTGATGCCGACGATGTCCGTCACCTGGCGCTCGCGCTGCCCCACGTGGCCGAGATCGACAGCGACGGCTTCGACTTCCGGGTCGGTGACAAGGGGTTCGTCTGGTCCTACCCCGAGCGCACACCGGGCAGGCCGCGAGTGATCCGGACCGACATCGCGGTGCTGTATGTCGGCGACGAGGCGGAGAAGCAGGCTCTGCTGCTCGGCGAACCCGACGTCTTCTTCACCACGCCCGCCTACGACGGGTTGCCCCTGGTCATGCTGCGGCTGGCCCGGGTGGACGTCGATCGCCTGCGGGAACTGGTCACCGACGCGTGGCGTATGCGGGCTCCAGATGTGCTCGTCGGCGACCTCGACGACGGCGCCGGTGCGCCGAGCCCGGGTCTGAGCTGAGCAGAGCCGATCAGCAGGTCGAGGTGACGCTCGTCTGGTGCGGCAACCGGCCTGCGGTCGCGACGAAAGGCGCCCGCCGGGCCGGCTGCCGGTACCCCAGGCTGCCCGCCGCCGGCCGCAACCTCCACAAGTGCGCAGGCCATGTTCTGGGTAGGAGTTGTCAAGGACCCTCGACATCGCCCCTATCACGCGCGGCACTCGGGTTACCTGGTGCCGCGATCTTCCGGCGGCGCGCGACCCAGCCCGCCGGCTGACCCCGATCAGCGCAACTGGCGGCGCAACGTGTAGATGCGGGTACCCTCCTCGGTGACCGCGACGACCTCCCACCCCGCCGTGGCGACCTCCGACAGGTAGGCAGCCGGGTGCACGCGCCGCCCCTCGTGGGCCGACAGCGTCCGGGGCTCCCCGTCCGGTCCGGTCCACTCGATCACGAACTCACGGCTCGCCCTGAGCTCGGCGTACTCCCATCTGGCCATGATCAGATTCTACCGAGCGGGACCCCCAAACGGGCCGCAAGCCATGCAAATCCCCTGGGCAGGCTTGGCAGGGCGGGCGCGGGCGTCTACGTTGGCTTACAGCGCGCCGAGCAAACTGCCCGGTGACCGCGCCTTTTACTCGGATCGTCCGGCACGTTCCTGCCGGTGAAAGGAATTAGCTGCGGCATGGCCACGGTCACGTACCAGAACGCCACCCGGGTCTACCCGGGTAGCACGAAGCCAGCGGTCGACTCCCTCAACCTCGAGATCGGCGACGGGGAGTTCCTTGTCCTCGTCGGCCCGTCGGGCTGCGGCAAGTCCACCAGCCTACGGATGCTGGCAGGCCTGGAGGATGTCGACTCCGGGGCAATCTTCATCGACCAGCGCGACGTCACCAACCTCCCACCGAAGTCCCGGGACATCGCGATGGTCTTCCAGAACTACGCCCTGTACCCGCACATGACGGTGTACGAGAACATGGCGTTCGCCCTCAAGCTGCGCAAGACGCCCAAGGCGGAGATCGACACCGCCGTGAAGAACGCGGCCAAGCTGCTGCAGCTCGAGGAGTACCTCAACCGCAAGCCGAAGGCCCTCTCCGGTGGCCAGCGCCAGCGCGTCGCCATGGGCCGCGCGATCGTGCGCAAGCCGCAGGTCTTCCTCATGGACGAGCCGCTGTCCAACCTCGACGCGAAGCTGCGCGTGCAGACCCGGTCGCAGATCGCCACGCTGCAGGCGCAGCTGGGCACCACGACGGTCTACGTGACGCACGACCAGATCGAGGCCATGACGATGGGTCACCGGGTGGCGGTGCTGCTCGACGGCGTACTGCAGCAGGTCGACACGCCCCGCGCGCTGTACGACCACCCCGGCAACGTCTTCGTCGCGGGCTTCATCGGCTCGCCGGCGATGAACATCAAGACCGTGCCGCTGACCGACGCCGGTGCCAACTTCGCCGGCATGGTCCTGCCGCTGACCCGCGAGCAGGTCGCCGAGGCGCACGGCAACGGCGGCGACGGCTCGGTGACGGTGGGCTTCCGGCCCGAGGACACCGACCTGGTCACCGAGACCGAGGAAGGCATGCCGATCCTGGTCGACCTGGTCGAGGAGCTGGGCTCCGACGCCTACGTCTACGGTCACGTGAGCATGTCCGGCGCCGACGAGCGCTTCGTCGTGCGGACCGACGGCCGGCGTACCCCGCACATGGGCGACACCGTCTACGTCAAGCCGCGGATCGGTCACCACCACGCGTTCCACGCGGTCACCGGAGAGCGCATCTGAGCGCGAGCGCCTGGCCCGAAGGCGGCGACCCGGACGGGTCGCCGCCTTCGCGCTATCCGGTCAGCTTCCAGATCCCGACGTCGTTGTCCCGCGCGCACACCAGCAGCTCGTCGGTCCAGGCACAGCTGGACGACCGCACGCCGCGCAGCACACCGAGCACGGTCTTCTTCTTCGACTGCGCACCCAGCCCGGAGACGGTCACGTCACCGGCAGAGTCAGCGGACTTGTCGGAGAAGAGCAGCAGGCTGCCGGCGCTGATCCGCACCCAGACCGGGTTGTCGTCCGCCAGCACCGTCCCGCCGCCCGGGCCGTACAGGACGTTGAAAACCTGGGATGAACCGCCGCTCACCAGGATCCGGTCGCCGACGGGAGTGATCGTGTCGGCGTTCGCCGCCGGGCGCGACCACAGGGCCTTGCCCGCGTCCGGATCGACCGCGCGCACCTGCGTCGACTTGTCGTCGTAGCTCGTCTGGTCCAGCAGGCAGACCCGACCGCCGCAGGGTCGCAACGCCCGCGCCCGCTGCCGCGGGTCGGCGGAGGTGTAGACGAGCCGCTGGCCCTTGAGGTCGCCCAGGTTGTAGGACACGACCCGGTACCCGGCGTCCTTGCCGGCCACGTAGAGCCGGCCGGCGTAGGCCAGGTACAGGTCGTCCGGGTCGCCCACGTTGGCCTGCCGGGCCTTGACGTTTCCGGTCGCGGCGTCGCGGACCTCCGCGCTGCGGTCCGCGCCGATCACCACGAGACGGGTGTCGGCGGCGCCGCCCGGGTCCGGGTCGCCGTCGAAGCCGGCCGGGCGGGCCAGATCCGCGTCGGTGGTCACACCGAGGACCGCCGCGTCCTGGCTGCCGTACTGGTCCTTCGGGTAGTCCTGGCGCCAGGTCGCGTTGCCCGTGTGCGGGTCCATCCCGGCGACGGTGTGGCTCTTCGGGTCCGTGACGACGACGGACGAGCCCGCGACGAGTATCTTCTGGTCGCTCGACAGCGGCTTGTTCCACGGCTCGTCGCCGTTGGCCACCCGCACTCCGTGCAAGGACCAGGTGGCCCCGGTGCCGTAGGTCTGGGCCGCGATCAGGACCGTGTCGCCCACCACCTGGAGCCACAGCCAGGTCACCGAGGACGCCCGCGACTCGTCGACGGTCATGATCCAGTGCTGCTTCCGTCCGGCGATGTCCCAGTCCTGCACGGTCATCGACTTGCCGCTGGCCATGCCGAGGAACGCGTGGCCACCGGAGAGCGCGACAAAGGCACCGCTCACCGAGGCGTCGGACGCCATGTCCATCGACACGCTGACCGGCTCGGCCAGGTTGCTGGTGAAGTTCACCTCCGGGTACCGCTCGGGCCACAGCAGCGCGACGGCCGCGAGCACCGCGACAAGGGCGACGACCGCGGCCCCGGCAATCCACAGTGGACGGCGGCGCCGCGACGAGGGCCGCGCCGGTGCCGCGGCGGGCGGCGGCGCAAGGGTCGGGGGCGGTGAGACCGGCGGCGCGGGTGCGGGTGACACGGGGGTCGGGCTCAGCGCGGCAGACCCAGCCGGGGGTACGAGTTCCGCGATCGCTCCCTCGGCGACCGGCAGCTCCGGCTGCTCCAGCACGGTCGGCGCGATGCCCAGGTGCGCGTGCAGCAGGCGCGCCACCAGCGGCAGCCGGGACGAGCCGCCGACCAGGAACAGGCCGGCCAGCTGATCCGGGCGCAACCCGCAGCGCTGGATCACGGCAGCCGTCTCGTACACACCGCGCTGCAGCAGCGGGCCGGCGATGCGCTCAAGCTCCTCCCGGGTCAGGTGCACGGCCTGCTCCACACCGGGTACCGCCACCGGCGCGACCGGGGTGCGGGAGAGCATCTCCTTGGCACCCCGTACGTCGTCCCAGAACAGCCGGCGCTGGCGCAGCTGGGTGCTGGTGCCGCCCGGCCGGGTCAGCGGCTGCCAGGCGGCGGGCTGGGTGCGCTCCAGCAACTGGCCGAGGTGCACGACGAGGGCCGCGTCCACGTCGAGCCCACCCAGATCCGTAAGCCCACCGTCCCCGAGCACGGTGAAGCCGGCCGGCCCGTCGTTGCGCACCACGGCCACGTCCAGCGTGCCGCCGCCGAAGTCGAACACGGCCAGCGCCTGGCCGACCGGTACCGGCCGGCGCAGCACGTCGGCGAAGTAGCGGGCCGCCGCGACCGGCTCGGCGACGAACCGTACCGGCGGCCAGCCGGCCCGGGTCGCCGCGGCGGCCAACACCTCGCGCCGGCGCGGTCCCCAGGCCGCCGGGTACGTCATGACGGCCGGGGGCAGGAAGCCGGCCGCCTCGACCGCCGCGCGCGCCACCGCCGCCAGTACCGCGGCCAACAGGTCCACAGTGGATACTTCGCGGTCACCGAGCAGGACGCCCGCCTCGTCGACCCGGCGCTTCGGGTTGGGTTCCAGCCGGGCCGGGTCCAGCGCGGCCATCCGCTGCGCGTCGCGCCCCACGTGCAGCAGCCCCGCCTCGTCGAGGTACACCGCGGACGGCATCACCGGCACGCCGTCGAACAGCAGCGGCCGGGTCCGCCCGTCGGGCCAGCGGACCACGGCGACCGTGTTCGAGGTGCCCAGGTCCACTCCGATCGCGTAGCCGCGAAGGTCGCTCACGGCTCCCGATCGTAGGACCTCAGGTCTCTGCGCGTCTGCGGGCGACCTCCGCGAGCGCGACGGCCGCGGCCACGGAGGCGTTGAGCGATTCGACGCTGGACGCCATCGGGATGCTCACCCGCAGGTCACAGGTGCTGCCGACCAGGCGGGACAGGCCCCGGCCCTCCGAGCCGACCACGATGACCAGGGGACCGATCGCGGCCTCCAGATCGTAGAGCGGGGTCGTGCCGTCGGCGTCGAGGCCGACCACGGTGAAGCCGGCCTGCTGGCACTCCTTCAAGGCCCGGGTCAGGTTGACCACCCGGGCGATGGGCACGCGGGCGGCGGCACCCGCGCTGGTGCGCCAGGCCGTCGCGGTCATGCTCGCCGAGCGCCGCTCCGGCAGGAACACGCCCTGCGCGCCGAACGCGGCGGCGGAGCGCACGACGGCGCCCAGGTTGCGCGGGTCGGTGACCCCGTCGAGGGCGACCAGCAGCGGCGCCGGCGCCTCCAGGGCGCGGGCCAGCAGGTCGGTCGGGTGCAGGTACTCGTACGGCGTGACCTGCAGGGCCAGCCCCTGGTGCATCGCCCGGCCGGTCATCCGGTCCAGCTCCTGGCGGGTCATCTCGATGATGGCCACGCCCGCCTTCCCGGCCAGCGAGACGGCCTCGGTCACCCGCTCGTCGGCGTCGAGGCCCAGGGCGACGTAGAGCGCCGTCGCCGGCACCTTGGCGCGCAGTGCCTCGACGACCGGGTTGCGGCCGACGACGGTCTCGGCGGTGTCCTCCCCCGAACGGCGC
>JBBWZQ010000303.1:0-4929 GCA_039649115.1 Micromonosporaceae bacterium
ATGGGCGGTGGGCCTGGTGGAGACAGGGGACCCGGAGACAGGGGACCCGGTGGGGACAGGGGGCCTGGCGGGGACACGGGGCCCACGCCGGGCGGCTCGGGTGACGGTGGCGAGTCGGGAAAGGTGAACGACGGGGACTCGCGCCGCCGGGGCAGTTCGCCGCCGCTCCCCGGTGCCGCCGGGATGGCCTCGAACCCGGACGCGGGCCCCGGGGGCGCGAAGGTCGCCGGCGGCTCCGGGCGCTCGGGCGGCGCCTGGAACGGTGCAGCGGCCTCGTAGGGCGTGGCCGGCTGGAGCTGGCCCGGCGCCTCGTAGGGCTCGGGGACCATGCGTGACCCCTGCTGCGGCGTCTGGAACGGGGCCGGCTGCCCGGGCGGGTAGGTCCCCGGGAACGACGCCGGCCGGACGCCCTCCGCGGGCGGCGGCCACTCATATGCCTGCAGCGGCGGCCCGGACTGCGGCGCCTGCAGCGGCGGCCCGGACTGCGGCGCCTGGAACGGCGGCCCGGACTGCGGCGCCTGGAAGGGCGGCCCCGACTGCGGCGCCTGGAACGGCGGCGGCACCTCGAAGGGCGCGGCTGGTTGCTCCGGTGCGGAGCCGCCCGCCACCTCGCCCGAGCGGTACGTGGTGGCCGCGGGTCGCTGCGCCGGCAGTGCGCTCGGCGGTGGTACGGCGTGCGGCACCGAGGCCCGGCCGACCACACCGGGCGATCCGTTCTCGATCTCCGCCGGCCCGCCGGCGATCGGAGGTGGCGGTGCGACCGGCGGCGGCGCCGGGAAGTCCCGCGGCTCCGCGTCGGGCCAGGACTGCGCGGGTGCGGAAGCGTCGGGCCAGGACTGCGGCGCGGGAGCCGGGTCCGGCCAGGACTGCGCGGGGGCCGGGTCCGGCCAGGACTGCGCGGGGGCCGGGTCCGGCCAGGACTGCGACGCGGGGGCGGGGTCCGGCCAGGACTGCGGTGCGGGGGCCGGGTCCGGCCAGGACTGCGGCGCCGGGTCCGACCAGGCGCGGGGTGCCGGCACCGGGCTCACGGGTTGGCCGGCTTCCGCGGCGGAGGGCCACAGCGCTCCGGGTCCCGGTGGCGGCGGAAGTTCGAAGGGCTGCAGGCTGCTGTCCTCATCGGCCTCCGGAAGCGCGGTACCCACCGGTGGTGGTGGCGGCAACGGTGGCAGGTCGTCCTCCTCGGCCCGCGGTCCGGCCAGCGACCCGCGCGGTTGCGCCGGGCTCACCGGAGCGTCCCGGTAGCCGTACCGGTCATCCATGCCCGCCTCCAAGTCGGTTCTCACCCGCCACCCGCCAGAGGGTATCGGCTGCCGATCGCCCCCGCGTTCACCGTGCCACACTCCGTCCACCGGGCACAGAGGACCCCCGGGAACCGGCAGCCACCAGCTACGCAGCCCGAAGACGATCAGTGATTGACGATCCCCGCGATCGTTCAGCTACTCGACGTGGAGACCGAGGGAGCCACGCTCGGCTCCGCAGCCGACGCGGCGGCCGCGCTCGGGGTCGCGCTCGGCGTCGTGCTTGGCGACTGGTTCGCCGGCGGGTGGGACGTGCTCGACGAGCTCGAGGTGCTCGGCGATGGCGTCGAGGAGCTGCTCGGCGGGGTCGAGGACGGCGGCGCGTGGCTCGGCGACGTCGACGGCGTGTGGCTGGGCGTCGGCGTGGGGGCTGGCGCCGGTGCGGGTGCGGGTACCGCGTTCACCACCCGGGTGGCGCCGAAGAACGCGGACCACCAGACCGTCGCGATCTTCACCACATCGCCGGTGTGCGGCGCCTCGACCATCTTGTTGTCGCCGAGGTACATGCCCACGTGGGAGATCGTGGTCCAGTCGGTGTTGCTCGTCGTGCTGAAGAACACCAGGTCGCCGGGGAGCAGCTTGGTGACGTCGATGACCATCGTGCCGTGGTACTGGTCCTTGGCCACCCGGGGGATGTTGCGGCCGGCCTTCTGGTACGAGGCCCAGGTGAGCCCGGAGCAGTCGTACCCCGCGTTGTACGGGCCCTCCGCCCCGAACTGGTAGTGGGCGCCGAGCTGGCTGAGCGCGAAGCGCACCGCCTTGAGCGCGACCGGGTTGGCGACCATCCCGTCGACGTTGGTGCCGGCCGCGAACTGGCCGGCCAGCTGCCGGTCGGCGGCCTCCTGCGCGGCCTCGGCCTGGGCGACGGCCGAGGTGTTGTTGGCCCTGAGGCTGGCCAGGGCGGCGGCACGCTTGGTGTATGTCGAGTTGAGCTGGTCGCGTGCCGCACCGCGCTGCTGCTCGGTGGTCAGTGCCGACTGGTAGGCGGTGTAGGCGTGCTGGGCCTGCTGCTCCGCCCGGGCGGCGTCCTGCGCGGCGGTCTGGCTGCCGGCGACCCCGCCCGGCGTGCCGTCGGCGAAGCCCGGGGCGAGCACGCCGAGCTGGTGCATGGTGTTGGCGTACTGGCCGAAGGGGCCCAGCGCCTCCGCCTTCTTGTACGCCTCGGCGGCGGCGTTGTTGGACCGCTCCCGCAGGTCCCGTGCGCTTGCGGTGGCCTGCTCCCAGACCTGCTGGGTGGCGCGGGTCGCGTCGTGCGCCGCGGTCGCGTCGATCTGGGCCTGCTTGAGCTGCTCGCCGAGCGCCTCGACCGCGGCCGATTCGGCCATGATCCTCGTGCCCAGCGGCCCGGCCACCGGCGTTGTCACGGTTGTCGATGGCGTGCTGCCCGGGATCTGGACGGGTGTGGAGGCGACCGGCGTGGCGCCGGCGTCGGGTACCGTGCTGTTCCCGGGATCCCCGTAGCCCGGGCGCGGCACCAGCAGGCAGAGTGCGGTGCAGGCGACGATGGACCAGGTCAGTGGGCGTGCCGCGAAAGTGGCTGCCCGCTGTCCCGCCTGCCCGGCCATCCCACCGTCCCTTGCCCGTCGCCGTACCCGACTTCTCGTTCTTTCCTCGTCTTGTCCTACCTCACACACGTAAGCCGTGTCACCGGCGTTCAGGTAACGGATCGCTGAGTGGTCGACAAACACCGGGTGATCTCTCCGAAAATGGGCACAAAAGGGGGCACTCCGCCGGACGAGTCGCGCCGTCGTACCCTCGATCAGAGAACGTTCTGACAGAGGGTGGCGGCGTGGACGCGGGACTCAAACGGGAACTCGAAGCGAAGGTGTACGCCGGGCAACGGCTGTCGCGAGAGGACGGCATCGCCCTGTACGCCAGCGACGACCTCGCCTGGCTCGGCCGGCTGGCCCACCACAGGCGCACCCGCATCAGCGGCGGCGACCGGGTGATGTTCAACGTCAACCGGCACCTGAACCTGACGAACGTCTGCTCCGCGTCCTGCGCCTACTGCTCCTTCCAGCGCAAGCCCGGCGAGAAGGACGCGTACACCATGCGCGTCGAGGAGGCCGTCGCCAAGGCCAAGGAGATGGAGGGCGAGCAGCTCACCGAGCTGCACATCGTCAACGGCCTGCACCCGACGCTGCCCTGGAAGTACTATCCGCGCGTGCTGCGGGCGCTCAAGGAGGCGCTGCCCGGCGTCTCGCTGAAGTGCTTCACCGCCACGGAGATCCAGTGGTTCGAGAAGATCTCCGGGTTGCCGGCCGACGCGATCCTCGACGAGCTGATGGACGCCGGCCTGGAGTCGCTGACCGGGGGCGGCGCGGAGATCTTCGACTGGGAGGTGCGCGAGCACATCGTCGACCACGCCACCCACTGGGAGGACTGGTCGCGCATCCACCGGCTGGCACACGCCAAGGGCATGAAAACCCCGAGCACCATGCTGTACGGGCACGTCGAGGAGCACCGGCACCGGGTCGACCACGTGCTGCGCCTGCGCGAGCTGCAGGACGAGACCGGCGGCTTCCAGGTGTTCATCCCGCTGCGGTACCAGCACGACTTCGTCGATGCGGCGGACGGCAAGATCCGTAACCGGCTGCAGGAGCGCACCACCATGGCGGCGCCGGCCGAGTCGCTGAAGACGTTCGCGGTCTCGCGCCTGCTGTTCGACAACGTGCCGCACGTGAAGTGCTTCTGGGTGATGCACGGGCTGTCCGTGGCCCAGCTGTCGCTCAACTTCGGCGTGGACGACCTGGACGGGTCGGTGGTCGAATACAAGATCACGCACGACGCCGACCACTACGGCACGCCGAACACCCTGCACCGGGAGGACCTGCTCCAGCTGATCTGGGACGCCGGCTTCCAGCCCGTCGAGCGCAACACGCTCTACCAGGTCGTCCGCGAGTACGACCACCCGGTGCCGCTCGCCGAGCGGCGCGCCGAGCCGCAGCAGGTGTGGGCGTGAGCCCCTTCGTGAAGTACACCCTCGGTCGGGTCGGCCTGTTCGTGGGTATCGCGCTGCTGCTCTGGCCGGTACCCGTCGACCTGCTGGTCAAGCTGATGATCGCGCTGATCGCGTCGTTCGGGTTGCAGTTCGTGGTGCTGCGCAAGTGGCGCGTCGAGATGATCAACCAGGTGGACAAGTCGGTGGCCGAGCGGCGCGCCGCCAAGGAGCAGTTGCGCAGCGCGCTGGCCGGCGACGACACCGAGGAGCATTAGCAGTACCGTCTTAACGACTGCTCCGCAGCGAAGCCGGTGTGATTCCGGTGCTGTCCCGCAACTGTCATGCCCTCCCTGAGGGACGAGCCAGGTCGCCTGCGTGGGCCGGTCGCGAACCGCGCTCTCGAGGAAGGGCGCCTCGCGGGCGGGCGCAGATCCTCGGGCCTGTCGGCGAAGCACCAGACCTCGACCGACAGGAGGACCGATGAGAAGACGTACCCTCGGATGGATTTCGGCATTGACCGCCGTCGGCCTGGCGCTGGCCGGCTGCGGCGGCACCAACGGCAGCGGCAGCGCCACGGCGAGCACCGCGGCGTCGGCCGCCGCCTACCCGGTCACGGCCGGCGGGGTCACGCTCGACCGGCGGCCGGCCCACATCGTGTCGCTGTCGCCCACCGCGACCGAGATGCTCTTC
>JBBWZQ010000311.1:0-2657 GCA_039649115.1 Micromonosporaceae bacterium
GCGGGTTGTCCCGCGCCGGCCACTCGCCCGAGGCCACCTTCCCGATCTCCGCGCGGATCGCGACCATCGCGTCCACGAACCGGTCCAGCTCCGCCAGGTCCTCCGACTCCGTCGGCTCCACCATCAGCGTGCCGGCCACCGGGAACGACATGGTCGGCGCGTGGAAGCCGTAGTCGATCAGCCGCTTGGCCACGTCCTCCACGCTCACCCCGCTCGCCTTCGTGACCGGCCGCAGGTCCAGGATGCACTCGTGCGCGACCAGGCCCTTGTTGCCGGTGTAAAGGACCGGGTAGTGCTCGCGCAGCCGGGCGGCGACGTAGTTGGCCGCGAGGACGGCGACGCCGGTGGCCGCGGCCAGCCCGTCCGGCCCCATCATGCGCAGGTACGCCCAGGAGATGGGCAGGATCCCGGCCGAGCCCAGCGGGGCGGCGCTGACCGCGTGGGCGGCCGGGGACAGCGGATCCCCGGGCAGGTACGGCGCCAGGTGCGCGCGTACCGCCACCGGGCCGACGCCCGGGCCGCCGCCGCCGTGCGGGATGCAGAACGTCTTGTGCAGGTTCAGGTGCGACACGTCCGCGCCGAACAGCCCGGGCTTGGCGAAGCCGAGCAGCGCGTTGAGGTTGGCCCCGTCCACGTACACCTGGCCGCCGGCCTCGTGGACGCGCGCGCACAACTGCGCGATCGCGCACTCGTACACCCCGTGCGTGGACGGGTAGGTGACCATGATCGCGGCCAGCCGGTCGGCGTGCTCGGCCACCCGCCGGTCCAGGTCGGCGAGGTCCACGTTGCCGTCAGCGTCGCAGGCCACCACGACCACCCGCATGCCCGCCATCACCGCGCTGGCCGCGTTGGTGCCGTGCGCGCTGGACGGGATCAGGCACACGTCCCGGTGCTCCTCGCCCCGGTCGCGGTGGAAGCCGCGGATGGCCAGCAGCCCGGCCAGCTCACCCTGTGAGCCCGCGTTGGGCTGCACGCTGACCGCCTCGTACCCGGTCAGCTCGGCGAGCCACGCGGACAGCTGGTCGACCAGGACCCGGTACCCCTCGGTCTGGGCGGCCGGCGCGTACGGGTGCATGGTCGCGAACTCGGGCCAGGTCACCGGTAGCATCTCGGTGGTGGCGTTGAGCTTCATGGTGCAGGAACCGAGCGGGATCATCCCCCGGTCCAGCGCGTAGTCCTTGTCGGCCAGCCGGCGCAGGTACCGGAGCATGGCGCTCTCCGACCGGTATGCGCGGAAGACCGGGTGCGTCAGGTATTCGTCCGTGCGGCGCAGCGTGTCCGGCAGCGCGGTGCCGGACGCGTCGGGCACCGGGCGTACCCCGAAGGCGGCCCACACCGCGCGCAGGTGCTCAGGCGTCGTGGTCTCGTCGCAGGCGATGCCGACCCGGTCCGCGTCGACCAGGCGCAGGTTGACCCCGCCGCGCTCGGCCGCGGCGACGACCTCGGCCGCCCGCCCCGGCACCACGGCGGTGACCGTGTCGAAGAACGCGCCGTGGGCCAGGTCCACGCCGCCCGCGCGCAGGCCGGCGGCGAGGGTGGCGGCCCGCCCGGCCACCCCGGCCGCGATGGCGCGCAGCCCGTCCGGCCCGTGGTAGACCGCGTACATGCCGGCCATCACGGCGAGCAGCACCTGGGCGGTACAGATGTTGCTGGTCGCCTTCTCGCGGCGGATGTGCTGCTCCCGGGTCTGCAGGGCGAGCCGGTACGCGGGTCGCCCGTCGGCGTCCCGGGACACCCCGACCAGCCGGCCGGGCAGCGTGCGCTCCAGGCCGGCGCGCACCGCGAGGTACCCGGCGTGCGGGCCACCGAAGCCCATCGGTACCCCGAAGCGCTGGGTGGTGCCGACCGCGATGTCCGCGCCCGCGCTGCCCGGCGCGCGCAGCAGGGTCAGCGCCAGCAGGTCCGCCGCGACCGCGACCAGGGCACCGCGCTCGTGCGCGGCGGCGATCAGCGGCGCCAGGTCGCGTACCGCGCCGCTCGCGCCCGGGTACTGCAGATGCAGGCCGAACAGCTCGGCGGGCAGCTCCTCGCGGTCCAGGTCGACGACCTCGACCGTGATGCCGAGCGGCTGCGCCCTCGTGATCATCACGGCGAGGGTCTGCGGCAGCGTGTCCGCGTCCACCACGTACACATTGCTGCTCGTCTTGGCGCAGCGCCGGGCCAGCGTCATCGCCTCGGCGGCGGCGGTCGCCTCGTCCAGCATGGACGCGTTGGCCGTGGGCAGGCCGGTCAGGTCGGCCACCACGGTCTGGAAGTTGAGCAGCGCGGCCAGCCGCCCCTGGGAAATCTCCGGCTGGTACGGCGTGTACGCGGTGTACCAGGCCGGATCCTCCAGTACATTGCGCTGGATCACGGTGGGCGTGTGGGTGCCGTGGTAGCCCAGCCCGATCATCGATGTCAGTACTCGATTGCGTGACGCAAGTGAGTTGAGTTCGGCGATGGTGTCCGGTTCCGACGCCGCCTCGGGCAGGTCCAACCGGCCGCGCCAGCGGATCGACTCCGGGATCGCCGCGTCCATCAGATCGTCGACAGAGGCGTACCCGGTAACCTCCAGCATCCGCGCGACATCCTGGGGTGCGGGGCCGATGTGCCGGCGGGCGAAGGGGGAGTCGGTCATCGCTCACTCCAGGGGAGACGGGGTCTGCCGGAACCCCTCC
>JBBWZQ010000345.1:0-11143 GCA_039649115.1 Micromonosporaceae bacterium
TCATCGCCGACGAGGCGACGTCGATGCTGGACGCGTCGCTGCGCGCCAACATCCTCAACGTGCTGGTCGACCTGCGCGACGACAGCAACCTGACGATCCTGTTCATCACGCACGACATCGGGCAGGCGTGTTACATCAGCAATCGGGTACTCGTCATGAAGAGCGGGAAGCTGGTGGAGTCTGGACCGGCGGACGAGGTCATCTTCTCGCCGCGGAACGAGTACACCCAACGGCTGCTCGCCGACGTGCCCCGGCTGCACGACCTGGCTCTCGGCTGACGGCGCGCCGCCCCCGGGCTCACCCCGGGGGCAGGCGACCGTCCTCAGTGGATGGTCGAGCGGATCCAGTGGACGAGGTTGTCCACTCTGGACGTCGTCTCCACGAGGTCGTGCGGGCAGTCCGGCCCGCTGCTCTCCACCGATACCAGGCGGGGCGCACCGTGCTCGGGTTCGAAGAAGTACGGCGCGCCGGAGTCGTACACGCAGGCGCTCGTGGTCGGCTCGGGCGCGTACCCGACGACTCCCACCACCGTGTCGGTCACGCTGGTGACCTTCACCTGACCGGTCTGCAGGTGGGTGGCGGGCGTGGGGCTGACGTCGGTGAGCGACCCCCACCCGGTGATGCGGAGGATCTCGTCGGCCTTCGGGGCCCCGGTCGCCAGCCGCAGCGGCCTGATGTCGTAGACCGGGCTGGCCAGCCTGGCCACCGCGATGTCGTTGGTCGGTGACTGGTAGTCCGCCACGACGCTGACGACATGGCCGTTGGTGTCCGCGTCGTCCGTGCGCCCGATGGTCGCGGTCGTGCTGTAGGGCACCGGCCCGCTGACCGGGTTGCGGTTGACGTCGTGGAAGCAGTGGCCGGCGGTGATGATCCACTGCGGCGCGATCAGTGCCGCGCTGCACCCGCTGTTGTAGTGGCTGCCGTCCGGCCGCGGAATGTCCGTCATCCGCAGCTTGACGGCGAACCGGTACTGGCCCTCCGGCACCGGGGTTCCGTTGGCGATGGCGTACGCCGGGACGGTCGTGCCGAGTACGACAGCGGCGCCGACCAGCGCCGCGACCGTGAACCGGCGGAATGACACGCGCATAGAACTCCTCGGGGTAAGCGCGGCCGTCCGGTGACGGCCGTATCGATGATGCACTCCCCGGGCTCCCGTGCGGTTGCCCGGTGGCGCAGGTACGCCACTTATTCGGCTACGTTCGGATTGGGTACTTCTCGAGGAGGTCGTCATGAGCACTTCGGCACGGGGCCGGGTACGGGTCGAGACCAGCGCCAGGCGGGTGCGCGCGTACCTGCACGGCCGGCTGGTCGCCGATACGATCCACCCGCTGCTGGTCTGGGAGGTGCCCTACTACCCGACGTACTACATTCCGGCGGCCGACATCCGGGCGGACCTGGTGGCCTCCGGCGCGAGCGAGCACTCGCCGAGCCGGGGCACCGCCGAGATCCTCGACGTGGACACCGGCGCGGGCAAGGCGGCCGCGGCGGCCCGGCGCTACCCCGACTCGCCGCTGGAGGAGTTGCGCACGGCGGTGCGGCTGGACTGGGACGCGATGGACGAGTGGCTGGAGGAGGACGAGCCGGTCTACACGCACCCGCGCGACCCGTACTCACGGGTGGACATCCTCGCCAGCTCCCGGCACGTGCGCGTCGAGGTGGACGGCGTCACGGTCGCCGACTCGCACTCGCCGCGCCTGCTGTTCGAGACCGGCCTGCCGACCCGGTACTACCTGCCGCTCAGCGACATCCGCCGGGACCTGCTGCGCCCCTCCGGCTCGCAGACGCACTGCCCGTACAAGGGCACCGCGGGGTACTGGTCGGTCGAGGTCAACGGGGAGACGTACCCGGACCTGGTGTGGATCTACCGGACCCCGTTGCCGGAGAGCCAGAAGATCGCCGGCCTGGCCAGCTTCTACAACGAGAAGGTCGACATCTACGTCGACGAGGTACTCCAGGAGCGACCGGGCGGGGGTCATTGATCATAGGTAGCATCGACGCATGCCACCACGTACCCGGTTGGCGGCGACGGTGCTCGGCGCTCCCGACCCCCGCAAGCTGGCGGCCTTCTACGCGGAGTTGCTCGGCTGGGACGTGGTCGAGAGCGAGCCGGCGCGGCCCGGCGAGCCGGCGGAGGACGGCTGGGTGGTGCTGCGGCCGCCCTCCGGCGGCACCGGGCTGTCCTTCCAGTACGAGCCCGACTACACGCCACCGGTCTGGCCGCCGCAGCCCGGCGGGCAGGACATGATGATGCACCTCGACATCGCGGTCGAGGATCTCGACGCGGCCGTCGCCTGGGCGTTGCAGGTGGGCGCCACCCTCGCGAAGTACCAGCCGCAGGAGCACGTCCGCGTGATGCTCGACCCGGCCGAACACCCCTTCTGCCTCTTCCCGGGCCCCGGCGCGGACCCGCAGGCTCTCCGCGGAAGCCCCGCCTGACCGCTACGCCCGCCCCCGCCTGACCGCTACCCCGCCTGACCACGAAGCGGCGACCGCCTCAGGCGCCGGTCCAGCAGCCCATGATGACGAACGCGACCCGGAACGCCGCGTCGCCGGAGGACATCGCCGGCTGCCCGAACCGCGCGGGCAGGCCGCTCACGTCGATCCAGAGGACCTTGAAGTCCTTGCGTACCAGCACGGAGCCGCCGGGCGCGATGTAGGCGGCCTGGCCGAGGCCGGGCACGTCGCCGCCGCCGGAATGCTGCTGCCGGACCGCGCCGTAGTAGGCGGTCGTGGCGGCGGCGTCCGGCAACTCCTTCACCGACAGGACCAGCACCCCGTCCGGGTACACGTACCGGCATGTGTACAGATGGTCGGCCCAGGTGGACACCGGCGCCCTGGGTGGTCGGACGCCGAGGGCGGACTGGATCTCTCGCTGAGCCTCGTCCGCGCAGATCATCTGGGCGGAGACCGACGGCTTGTCGCCGGACCGCTCGGCAGCGGCGGCCGGGGACGCCGGCCGGCTGGCCGAGGAGGCGGTCGCGACCGGTGCGGCGGCTCGACCGCAGCCACCGGCCAGCAGCACCAGGGTCACGAGCGGCGCTGTCCCGCCGGCAACCGTGGCGGCCAGGATCTGGCGAACCCGTTTGCGAGGCACAACTTAGTCTACGATCGTCTTCCATGAGGGCGGCAGCCCGTGCCTGACGTACTCATCGAGTTGGGCGACACGTGGTCGATGCCCGCGGCGGAGCAGGAGCGACCGCCGCGACGGCGCCGGGACCGGCGGCCGTGGCTGCTCCTGCTCGCGCTGGCACCGGCGCTCGCCCTGTCCGGATCGGTGCCCGCGCAGCCCGCGTTCCGCGAGGTCGCCTCGGCGCCGGCCGCGGGCATCCAGGTCTTCGCGATGATCGCCGACGCCATCGACGTCGTCGAACAGTCCGGGGTGGACGCTGCCACGATCGCCTCGTACCCGCTGACCGGTGGCGGCCAGCGGTGGCGCGTGACGATACCCGGCGCGGTGAACGACCTGGTGCCGGAGCCGGGCACCGGCGTCCTGCTCGCCGTCAACCTGGCCGGGGCCGGGGCGGGACGGCCGGATGCCTCGGTGGCGGCTCTGGACGCGGCCACCGGCCGGCTGCTGTGGTCGCGGCCGGGTGCGCGCCTGGTGGACGTGCGGGCAGACCTGCGCCGGGCCGTGCTGGACATGGGGCGCGCGCCCGTCTCGACCGGGGTGATCGCGATCGACCTGCGCACCGGGGAGCCGGCGTGGACGGTACCGCTGGGCCGGTCGGGCACCTCGTGGGCCCTGGTGACCGGCTCCGGCCAGGGCAGCGAGCACCCGGGGCGGCTGTTCGCACTGGTCGACGACGCGGTCACGCTGCTCGACGAGGCGTCCGGCGCGGTCCTCGCCAGCACACACGTGGAGATCCCGCCGGTGGACGAGCGGCGCGACGCCCGCGCACCGCGGCTGTACCTGCTCGGCGGGCAGGGCATCGTGGCCTACGAGGACCACTTCCACACGGTGTTCGCGGCCTACGACCTGACCGCCCTGGTGCCGCGCTGGCGCGCCACGATGCCGACCGAGACGAGCGTCCTGGCGAGTTGCGGGCCGCTGCTCTGCGCGGGTACCGGCATCCTGTCCACCTGCTTCCCGGTGCGCTGCTCCGAGATCGACTCCTTCCTCTACGGGCTCGACCCGGGTACCGCCGCGCAGCGCTGGGTCAACCGCGGCTGGAGCCGCACCGGTGCGGTGCTGGGGGCCGGTACCCGCGTCATCGCGTTCAACCGCGAGCCGGCCGGCAGCCTCCTGGCGCATGCCGCGGTCATCGATCCAGCCACCGGCCGGGTCGCCGTCGACCTGGGCGCCTGGTCGCCGGTGAGGCCGGCCCCGGGTACCGCGACGGTGCTGCTGGCGCAGCAGGACGACTCGTACCACAGCTGGTTCGCGCTGTTGCGGGCCGGCACCGGCGGCCTCGTCCCGCTCGGCCGGCTGGCGGTCGCCGGGGAGGCCTGCCAGAGCACCGCGGTCCACCTGGTCTGCCCCACCCTGGACGGCCGCCTCACCGTGTGGCGCTACCCGTCGCGCTGAGGTCAACCTCCGTACCTCGCCACGAGCGCGGCGAGCGCGGCGAGCACCGGGCGAAGCGCCGGGACGGCCGCGCCGTCCTGGGCGACGACCTGGTATCCGCCGTAGCTGACGGAGTAGGTGAAGACGTCGACGGCATCGCCCTTCTGCACCTTGGGCATCGTGGCGAAGCCCGCGCCGGCCAGCACCGCGCGCAGGTGGGCGAGTTCGGCGGCGGTCAGGTGGCCGGACCGGTTGACCAGCCGGGGCCGGGCCCGGGCGAGCGTGAACGCGCCGTTGTCCCGGACGGACAGCCGGTCGGCCATGCCCGCGATGCCACCCTGTCGCCCGTAGTCGACGAGCGGGGCGGTGGGGTTGGCGCGGGGCGACGGCAGGCGCGGGGGGCTCCCGACCGGTCCCGCCGGGGCGGGCGGGCCGGCACTGTCCACAGTGGTGGGTAGTGGCGACGGCGGCGCGGCCGATGTCGGGGGCGCGGATGCCGTCGACCCGCTGCCGCCCGTACACCCGGAAAGAGACAGGGTCGCCGCGACCAGCAGCAACGTTACGACTCGCCGCACCACGTGATTGTCTGCCAACCGCCCGGGGGCAGGCAACCGGGGGCGGCCCGAAGGCCGCCCCCGCCGCCTTTTACGCGGCTGGCGTGCCGTAGACCTCGATCTCTGACATGTCCAGGAACAGACAGCCGGAGAACGGTCCGGGGCACAGCGCCGCCGGGTCGCCGGGCACCTGGGTGCCCAGCATGGTGAAGCGGAAGTACCGCACCCCCGCCGTGCTGCCCGTGTTGAGCGGCACGCTGTTGAGCCGGTGCCGGTCCGCCGCGCCGAAGGTGCCCTCGGCCGCGACCGTGAACGTGCTGCCGTCCACCGAGGTCTCCAGCCGGTACCTGCCGGTGGCGGCGCTGCCGCCGTCGCCGCAGGTGTTGCCCGGGTCGACGGCGACCTCGGTGACGTCGACCGCCCGCGGCAGCTTCACCGTGACGAACTTCGGCGTGGCGTTGCTGCCGACGTAGTCGCTGGTGCTGCCCCACCCGTTGCCGAGCGACTGGTCGATCGCGCTGCTCGGACCGCAGCCGAAGCCGGTGAAGTCCGGGCCGTTGAACGCGATGACCCCGCCGCCACCGCCCAGGGCGGCCCAGTCGCGGCGCAGGCTCCAGTTGCGGGTCTGCGCGCGCGAGCCGACGGACAGCGTCGCGGTCTGGCGGTCGTAGCCGTCGCCGCGGGCGAAGACGGCCGGATAGGTGCCGGGCAGGATACCGGTGATCGTGTAGTGACCGGCGGAGTCGCTCACCGCGGCATAGTCACCGGGGAACCCGGAGGCGTGGCCGCCGAAGCCGACCACGGCGCCGGCGACCAGGGTGCCGGCGTCGGCGTCGGTCACCGTGCCGCTGAGCGAACCGGTGGGAGTGCCGGCCGCCGGTGGCAGCGAGAAGTCCTCGACCGGAACGGAGTCGTCACCGTCGACGGCACCGGCGAACCAGCCCATGCCCCGGGCCGCGAACACCTTCCAGAGTTTCGTGTTGGCCTCGCCCTTGTCGACGACCTGGTCGGCGACCAGGATCGAGTTGCGCATGTCCAGGAACGACGGGTTGGCCGGGGACAGCTCCATCGCCCGGGTCACCAGCGATTCGGCCAATCTCGTGCCGAGCGCCTTGCGCAGGTCCCACAGCGTCTCGCCCCAGATCTCGCCGTCCGCGTGCACCTCGGGCGCGCCGATGATCCGGCCGAAGTCGCCGTATGTGTAGCCGCCGGCGCCGGCACCGGCGGTACCCGGGCAGGCGGTCGAGGTGGTGCCGACCGGGCAGTCCATCGGCTGGGTGCGGATCAGGTCCGCGCCGCCGCCGACGTAGTTGCCGATGCGCACCTCGCCCGGTGCCGCGGTGTCCTGCTGGAAGCCGAGGTCGACCAGGAAGTCCATCGCGTACCAGTCACTCCACGCCTCACCCATCGAGCCCGCCTGGACGTTGCCGAGCGTGGAGTTGCCCAGCGCGTCCACGACGAGCCTGTTGGACAGTCCGTGCGTGTACTCGTGGTAGACGATGTCCGCCTCGTCGCCGCCGTTGGTGGCCAGGAACGGGTCGGCCGCCCCGGCCGCCGGGTCGGGGAACAGGTACATCTGCATCCGTGGCGGGGTGCCGTCCGGAGGCGTCGCCATGTTCGCGTTGTCGGCGTGGTTGGCGTCCGGCAGGCCGGCGGCGGTGTTCGCCCCGTCGATCGCCTCGGCCTGCACCGCGTCGCCGTCGACCGCCTCGAAGTTGCCGGCCGGGCGGGTGAAGCCGATCGGCGCGTCCCGCAGGTGATCGTGGTACTTGCCGAGGTAGTAGAACACCTGGACGGCGTTCTGCCTGCGGTTGGTCTGCCACGAGAACGCGGTCTTCGGGTCCCACGAGCAGACGAACTGCGCCGAGCACGGCGGGCCGACGGTCGTGTTGAAGCTGGTGAACGGGTACCCGAACGCGCGGGTGCCGCTCGGCGTCACCTCTTCGGCGGCCTGCGCGGCGTTGTCGTCGTTGATGTCGGTGTAGACGTGCGCGACGTTGCCGGCCAGGCGGGGCGAGTCGTTCGGCAGCCAGCCCGGTGCGGTCAGGTTGCGCAGTCGCTGCGTGCCGCCCTGGGCCGCGCCGGGGTAGTAGTCCCAGGCCAGGCCGCTGTCCGCGTTGACGAGGCTGCGCCGGTACAGGACCTTGCCGGAGGTGGCGTCGACGATGCTGGTGTACATGTCGCGCGAGGTGGGCGCGGTGCGCGTCTGCCAGGCCAGGCGCAGCCCGCCGGCGGTCATGAAGTAGGCCAGTCCGGCCTCGTCGCCGTTGCTGAAGACCGTGGTCCGGCGGGCGCCGCCCTCAGCGGTGGCCGTTGCCGGCCCGGCGGTCTGCTCGACGCTCTGGATGGCGGCCGACCGCGCCTTCTCGGCCGTGATGCCGGGTGCCGCCGCGGCCGACGGCAGGCTGGCGACGGGTGAACCGACGACGTTGACGAGCCGGCCGCCCTTGGCCACGTTGGCCTGTACCCCGTTGCCGAACACCGGAACGCCGGACACCGCCTGGATGAAGCTCAGGTGATGGGTGCCGGCGATGTCCGTGTAGTCGCGGCGCAGGGACAGGCGCGCCACGCCGGCCGCGTCGAGCCCGAAGACGTCGGGGTGTGACCGCAGGTAGTCGAGCGCGACCGTCGACGCGGGCTTGGCGCTGGTACCGGTGAGGAAGCCGTCGAGCCGGGACACGCTGCGGGCGGTCGAGGTCAACGGATCGATGGACACGACGCCCTGGGTGCCGAGCTGCCGGCGCAGCGAGCTGACACCGGGCTTCGGTACCGCGGACAGCCGGGCGGCGCGTGTGCGCAGGGTCTTCGCCGTGCCCGGGTCCTGTCGCGAGTCGTAGTAGGCGGTCTTGCCGGCCATGGTCAGCGGGGTGGTCGCCTGCGGTCCGGGGTCTCTCGCGGCCGCCGGACCGGGGGCGGCGTTCAGCGCGGTCAGCGTGAGCCCCGCGGCCAGCCCGAGGGCCAGCAGCCGGCGGGTCCTCGCGCGCCGGACGGCACCGCCGCACCTGCCCGTGGATAACGCCATTGTTCCTCCCGTTCCCCGGAAATCAACGAATCTACCCAGCTCAAGGTACGGAGGGCCGCTGGCGGGAACAACCCTGGAACACCCGCGTATGCACCCGCGCGGTATCGGCGTCCACGAATCCGTGTAGTGCTAGGAAACGGTGATGGACATCAATGTGATTTTGATTTTCGGGTGGCCGCCTCCGGCGCTCTGGCCGAACGCGCCGTCGTCACCGCCGGCGGCCACCTGGTCCACCACGGACAGTCCTCCGGTGACCGTGCCGAACGGCGTGTAGTCCGGCTGCAGCGGGCTGTCCTTGAACACGAGGAAGAACTGGCTGCCATTGGTACCCGGGCCGGCGTTGGCCATCGCGACCGTGCCCCTGGGATAGACGCCACCGGTGGTGCCGGACAGATTCTCGTCACCGAACGTGTACCCCGGGCCGCCGCTGCCCGTGCCGGACGGGTCGCCGCACTGCAGCACGTAGATCCCGCTGGCGACCAGCCGGTGGCACGGCGAGTTGTCGAAGAAGTGCCGGCTGCCGAGATAGCCGAAACTGGCCGCGGTACATGGCGTCTTCGCCACGTCGATCCGCACCGTGATCGTGCCGAGGTTGGTGCCGATCCGCATCGTCTCGGTGCCGGTGACCGGGTGGGCCGCGGGCGGGGTGCCGACGTCTTTGAGATTGGCGCCGGTCGCTGGCGTCCAGGCGCAGCCACCCGCGCTTCCGTTCGCGGACGGTGGGGCCGGCGCCGACTCCGGTGGCGTGGCGGTCTGGGCGGCCTGCGCGCTGGAGGACTTGCGGTGGCCGAGGACGTAGAGCGCCGTCGCCGCCCCGCCGCAGAGGACCAGGACCGCGACGGCGGCGATCGCGACAACGAGCACGATCATGCCGGAGTTGGCCTTGGGGGCGGGCGGCGGTGGCGGGTAGGAGGCCATCCCAGCACCCTATCCAGCGGCGACCCCATCGGATCCATGCCGGTCCATTCGGCGCCAGGTCCGCCGGGCTCGGTGCGAGTGCGGGGTCGCTGCCCGCGGCGCCGGTGACGCCGGGACCGCTGGCCGGCGTGCTGGCCGACCCGCCGGGTGGAACGAGGCGGATCGGCCGCGCCTGGCAGCCGGCAGGAATGGTCGCCGCAGATGCACCGTGAGCTGCTTCGATGGATGATCGGACCATCCCCCTCCGACGATCAGGTGAACGTCGATCTCCGTTCGCGGAAGTACCGTGCGCGGCATGTCGTACAACTCCTTCAAGCCCCTGCGGCCGAGCGGCCCGCAGCGCGTGCCGGACGGCGGTCTCGCGCCACGGCCGGCACCGCCCGTCCCCGCGCCCGCGCCGCGGTCCCGGGCGAAGTGGAGCATCGGCATCGTCGCCGGGGGCTGTGCCGTCATCTTCGTCGCGCTGTGCGTCGTCGTGGCCACCGACCTGGCCACCCGGCACCAGGCGACCTCCGCGGTGCCCGGGGCGAGCCAGACCGCCATGCTGGGCGCGCTGCCGCCGCGGTCGGGCGGCCCCGTGTCCCCGGGGCCGGTGGTCGCTCCGGTGCACCCGAAGACGCTGCTGTTCGCCGAGGGCACCGGCGCGGGACGGACCGCCACCTTCACCACGGGCACCGACTGGTACCTGCGGTACAGCTACGACTGCCCGGAGTCGGTGCACGAGGGGCGCACCACCCTGGAGATCTTCGCGTATTCGGCGGAGGACCAGGGGCGCCCGATCGCCAGCGAATCGGAGCTGTCCGGCACGGACATCCTGCCGCAGCACGGCCTGGCCGGCCCCCGGTACCTGCGCGTCACGTCTCTGTGCGACTGGACCGTGACCGTCATCGGGTAGCGGCCGGGTACAGTTGCCGCGTGGGCACTGCGGAGTCTCGGCGATTTCCCGGCCCCCCGCGCCCGATCGGGCGCCGCGGGGAGTCGGTGCGAGTTGACGTCCGCGGCTGACTGACCGCTCGGGCGAGGGGGACCGACGTTCCCGTCCGCCCGAGACTCACGGAGTCGCCATGCCCGCCACACTCTCCCCCGACCAGCTCGCCCGCGATCTCGCGGTGCGCGACCTCACCGATCCCGCCGCCGGCGGGCACGCCATCCAGACCATTCTCGACCGGGCCGTCACCGCCCTCGCCACCCGCTGGCACTGTGCCGTGCGCTGGTGCCGCGGCAGCCGGGTGGTGCCGGTCGAGGACAACTACGACAACCTCCGGTACGACACCGCCGACGTGACCCGGGAGGCGCGCTACACCCGGTACGTCGACCAGCGGCACATGCTCCGCAGCCACTCCAGCGCGATGGTCCCGCCGGCCCTGCGCGCGCTGGCCGCGGATCCCGTGGACGACGTGCTGCTGGTCTGCCCGGGCATCGTGTACCGCCGGGACGCCATCGACCGGTTGCACACCGGCACCCCGCACCAGCTCGACCTGTGGCGCCTGACCCGGCGCGACCGGCGGCGCTCGGCGCGGGACCTCGACGAGATGATCGAGGCGCTGCTGCCGGGCGAGGAGTGGCGGTGCGAGCCGCGTGTCCATCCGTACACAGTGGACGGTAGGCAGGTCGATGTCGCCCGCGGCGACGAGTGGGTCGAGGTCGCCGAGTGCGGGCTGGCCCATCCCGAGGTGCTCGCCGGCGCCGGGCTGGACCCGCGGTGGAGCGGGCTGGCGCTCGGCATGGGCCTGGACCGGATGCTGATGCTGGTCAAGTCCGTGCCGGACATCCGGCTGCTGCGCTCGACCGACCCGCGCGTGCTGGCGCAGATGTCCACTCTGGACCGGTACCGTGCCGTCTCGGCGATGCCGCCGGTGCGCCGCGACCTGTCCGTCGCGGTGGCCGCGGACGATCTGGTCGAGGATCTCGGGGACCGGGTGCGGGACGCGCTGGGCCCGGACGCCGACGCGGTCGAGTCGGTGGAGATCCTCCAGGAGACCCCGTGCGCGCTGCTGCCGCCCCGGGCGCTGGCCCGGCTGGGTGCCCGCGCGGACCAGAAGAACCTGCTCGTCCGGGTGGTGCTGCGCCACCTGGACCGGACGCTGACCGACGAGCAGGCCAATGTCCTGCGCGACCGGGTGTACGCGGCGGTCCACCAGGGCA
>JBBWZQ010000349.1:0-10531 GCA_039649115.1 Micromonosporaceae bacterium
CGAGGGAAGCCAGCCAGCCCGAGCCGAAGACGTGCATGAGCTGGCCTCGACCATGCCGTACGTCACCGTCGAGTACGGGACCGGCGACAATCCGGTCTACCAGGTGGGTAGGAAGTCGTTCATCTTCTTCCGCAATCCGCGGCCGGACGCGGTGGACCCCGACACCGGGGAGCGCTATGCGGATGTGATCGTCTTCTGGGTTGGGTCCGAGGCGGACAAGCAGGCGCTGGTTCAGGACGAGACGTCGCCGTTTTTCACCACCGCGCACTTCGACGGCCACCCGTCGGTGCTACTGCGGGCCAGTCGGATCGGTGAGCTGACCCGTAAGGAACTGGCCGAAGTGATCCAGGACGCCTGGCTGTCCCGCGCATCCGCCCGCCGAGCGGCGGCCTGGCTCACCACCCACCCCCTGCCGTGATCACACTTTGGCCACCACATGCTGTTCGCGGCCACGCTGCGCGAGGGTGCGCCGGCATGCCCTGCCCTGCGGGCGGGGCGCAGATAGCAATAGAAGCGGAACGACCAGACAGCATCGGAAGGTCGCGCGAAGAACCGTCTCGCTGTGCGCCACGGTCGCCGGCGCGTACCCGATCCCCGGCGTCGGCTTGCCCGTCACCCGTTCGGCACTCCCGGCCGCCGCATCGCCACACCCGCCGATGCCGCAGAACGCGTCACCTGCCGCCGTGGTTTGACCGTCAGCCGGATCCAACAGCTGAAGTCCCGGGCCTCCACCCGCGTCGCCCGGTCCCAGGACACTCCAACGGCATGCAGAAGAACCGCCACCACCGCAACAGATCCATCCCATACGACGGCAGCATCGACGGCGAGCGACCCGAGCCCCTCACCAACATCACGGAGGTTTCCGCATGTCCGCCAGCAAGGATCGCCTGCGATGGAACCAGATACCGGCACCGATCCGAGCTGAGATCGAGCAGTTGCTCGGCGGCACCGTCATCACCGCACGGAACTGCCCGGGCGGCTTCTCGCCGGGCTTCGCGTCCCGGCTGACACTCACCGACGGACGCCGAGTCTTCGTCAAGGCAATGGACGCCGACGCCTGGCCCGAGGAGGCGATGACCCACCGAACCGAGGCCGTGACCACGGCAGCCCTTCCCGCAACCGCCCCGGCGCCGCAGTTCCTCGGCACATTCGACAACGACCATTGGGTAGCCCTCGCCTTCGAGGACATCGACGGCGCGCAGCCGCCCCAACCGTGGAACCCCACCGACCTCGGCCGCGTCGCCGCCGCGGTGGGACAACTGGCGAGGGCAGTGACACCCTCACCCATCACGCTCCCGCACGACCATCCACGTCTGGGCGGATGGGCCGAACTCGCACACGACCGTTCCCGCCTCACCCAACTGCCGGACCACTCGCGATGGGCGGCGAACAACATCGCCCACCTCATCCGGCTGGAAGAAGAAGGTCTGGCCGCCGCGCAGGGCCCCTCGCTGGTCCACTTCGACCTCTACCCGCACAACATCTTGCTCACGCCCCGACGCGTCCTGTTCATCGACTGGCCCCACGCGCGACTCGGTACGCCCGTCGTTGACCTCGTCGTCGTCTTGTCCAGCGCGGCCGCCGACCGGATCGACCCCGAACCGATCCTGCGCAACCACGCCGGAACCACTGAATTCGAGCCAGGAACCATCGACGCCATCCTGGCCGCACACGCCGGATTCCTGCTCAACGGCGGACTGTCGCCGACACCTCCCGGACTGGAACCGATCACCAAGGCCAAACTCCACCTCGGCCACGGCGCGGTCAACTGGCTCCAACAACGACTCACCAACCGAACCTGACGACAACGAACCTCGCTACCAGCCGCCAGCAGCACGACCAGGCTGCTCGCCCGTGACACGTCGCAGCAACGCCCGTGACACGCCCGAGCGTCGGGCTTCCCCAAATTCCAAGGACCATTCGAGCGACCGCTCACCGTGGTTGGGCAATGCTCAACCTCTGTTGATCAAAGTCACGTCATCCTTCGAGATGTCGCGGGTCACGGTCACGATCGAGTTTTCGGCATCCACCGGGTTCGGGTTCTGTCCGAGCCGCCTGGCCACGGTGCCGAGTGCGGCGAGCACTGCCTGTAGGCGCGGATCCCGTTCCGTGCCGGCCCGGCCCGCCGCGTAGATGTTGCGCACTGGCGCGTGGGGCCGCAACCGCCTCAGTACGACGCCGGGCGGCGGCGCGACCGCGGCGAGGCGCGGGATGATCGCGACGCCCGCGCCGGTCCCGACCAGCGCCAGGGCGGCGGCGTAGTCGTTGAGCCGATGGGCCACGCGGGGCGTGAATCCGGCCTCGGCGGCCGCCGTCAGCGGAATCTCCGAGCAGGGACCGCCACCCCCCGCGATGATCCACGGCTCGGCGGCGAGATCGTCCAGCGCCAGGTCAGCGGCTCCGGCCAGACGGTGGCCGTCTGGGAGCACGGCATCGTACCGGTCGCGATGCAGGTCGGTCCGGTGGTAGCGGCGGTCGGTGCGCGCCGGTCCCGTCCGGTAGTCGACGGTGAGTGCCAGATCGAGATCGCCGGAGTCGAGCAGCCGCAGGCATTGCGGCGCGTCGGCCTCCTGCACCGTCAGGCGCAGCTTCGGCCGCTCCCGCCCAAGCAGCGCCAAGGCCGGGGCTATCAGGCTGACGATGGCCGAGGCGAACGCGCCGACGCGCACCTCTCCTGTCTGTCCGCCGAGGTAGGCGGCGAGGTCGGTGCGTACGCGTTCCAGATGGGCCAGCAGCGTGTCGGCATGGTCGAGCAGCAGCCACGCCTCCCCCGTCAACGTGACCTTACGGCCGTGATGCTGGAACAGCGGCACCCCGACCTCCCTCGCGAGCGTGGCGAGTTGCTGGGAGACGGCTGAGGGAGAGATGTGCAGGGCGTCGGCCGCGGCCGCCATGGTGCCATGGTCACGCAGCAACCGCAGGACGTGCAGCCGGCGTACATCAATCGTGAAGGAATTGCTTGTGGGTTTCACACGCGAATTCTAGATGGACCTTAACGATGAGGGTCGGTCACGATGGCCCCATGAGTGATCGGCAGAGAGTGTTCTCCGGATCGGCATACGAGTCCTTCGTGGGCTACGCGCGCGCGGTCAGGGTGGGATCGTCCGTATGGGTGTCCGGGACGACCGCTTCGGGTGCGGACGCCGCCGCCCAGGCGAGGGGCGCGCTGCGGCACATCGCTGACGCTCTCGGGGAGCTCGGTGCCGGGTTGCCGGACGTGACACGTACCCGCGTCTACCTCACCGACAGTACCGACTTCGACGCGGTTGCCAGGGCGCACGCGGAGGCGTTTGCCGACATCCGGCCCGCCACCACGCTCGTCGTGGTCCACGCCCTGGCCGCTCCCGAACTCCGGGTCGAAATCGAAGCCGACGCCGTGATCAATGGTGGATGATGTCGGCCGTGCGCGCCGGCGAGGCTTCGCCGCAAGCGGCGGCGGCGCATCGCCCATCCCTGGGCGCGCTGCTGGCCTCCACGACGACGACGGCAGGGTCGGGGCTCGGCCCTGTCGTGGCAGGAGGGCTCGCCACGGCTTCGCTACGGGTTCCGTTCCTGGCCGAGGCGGCTCTGCTCGGCGCGGGGCTGGTGGTCGCGTTCCGGTTGCCGGCCGCGGCTCTGGGGCGCCGGTGGCGGCCGACCGTGCCCCGCGTTCCGCCCGCGATGCGCGCGGAGTTCGCGGTCGCCGGCGGCGTGAGCTTCCTGGCGTGGGCTGTCGCGTACATCGTGCTTGCGCTCGCGCCGTCGTATGTGTCGGAGCGGACGCACAACACGAATGTCGTCGTCGCGGGTGCCACGACGGGTCTGCTGCTCATCTGCGCGGCCACCGTGCAGCTCATCCTGGCCGGGTGGCCGGCCCGACGGGCGATGACCGTCGGGCTACTCGTTCTTGTTGCCGGTCTGGCGGGCTTCGTGGCCGCGGGCCGGGCCGGCTCGCTGCCGTTGCTGCTGGTCACACTCGCCGTGACCGGGGCCGGTCAGGGGCTGGCGTTCATGGGGGCGACCAGGCAGGCCACCGGCTCTGCCCCCGCCGGGCAACGGGCCGAGGTGGCGGCGGCCTTCTGGATCTGCAGCTATCTCGGGGGCGGACTGCCGGTGGTCGGGGTGGGCCTGCTCGCGCTGCGCCTCGGCCTCGTGGCCGCAGTCGACGCCGTCGCGCTCGCCCTCACCTGCGCCTGCCTGCTCATGCTGGCCGCGGGTCGGCGCAGATGCGGTATCCCGCGCCGGCCACGGTGGTGATGACCTCGGGCGGGCCGAGCTTGCGGCGCAGCCGGCCCACGGTGACTGGAACTGTCTTGGTGAACGGGTCCGCGTTCTCGTCCCAGACCTTCTCCAGGAGCTGTTCGGCGCTGCGCGGCGCGGGCGCGGCCGCCATCAGCTCCGCCAGCACCTCGAACTCCTTCGGCGACAGGCGCAGCGGGCGCCCGAGCCTGGTCGCGGTGCGCATCACCGGGTCGAGTTCGATGCCTGCCCCGGTGAGCACCCGCGGCCGCGCCGACGGCCGGCGCCGGGCCAGGGATCTGATCCGCAGGACCAGTTCCGAGAAGTGGAACGGTTTCGCCAGGTAGTCGTCGGCACCGAGGCGCAGGCCGGAGATGCGTTCACCGGGCGACCCGGCGGCGGTGAGCATGATGACCATCGCGGGGTCGGCCGACTGCGCGATCTGCTGGCAGACCAGGTCGCCGTGCAGACCGGGCAGGTCGCGGTCGAGGACGACGACGTCGTACCCGGTCACCGCGGCCTTCTCGGCCGCGGCCAGGCCGTCGTAGGCGACGTCCACGGCCATGCCCTGGTCCCGAAGTCCCTCGGCGATGTCGTCGGCGAGGCGCCGTACGTCCTCCACGACCAGGATTCTCACAGCTCCACCTTCGCGCTCAGCCCGCCCTCGGGTCGGGCCCGCAGAACGAGCCTCCCGTTGTGGGCCGCGGCCACCGCCGCCACGATGGACAGGCCCAGCCCGGTACCCGGCCGCGACGTCCGCGCGGAGCCGAGGCGCTGGAAGGGCTGCCCGAGCAGATCGACCGCATCCTGATCCAGTACCGTGCCGCCGCTCTCGACGGTGAGACGGCTCCGGCCGCGTTCGGCGCCGACGGTGATCCGCAGCCAGCCGCCCGGATCGTTGTGCCGGATCGCGTTGTCCACCAGGTTGTCGACGAGGCTGCTCAACAGCGTCGCGTTGCCGGCTACGGTGACCGGGTCTGCCCGGCGTTCCACCGTGAGGTGCTTCGCGGCGATCGTGCCGGCCCGGGCCGCGAGCGCGGCGTCGGCCAACTCGGTGAGGTGTACCTCCTCCGTCCGCGTGGCTCCGCTGTTCTGCGCGCGAGCCAGCAACAGCAGCCCTTCGAGCAGCTGGTCCGCGGTGTCGAGGCCCTCGCGGAGCTTTCCCGCCAGGACCGCCACCTCCTTCGGCACCGGTGACGGTTTGCCGGCGGCGACGTCCACCGACGTGCGCATCATCGCCAACGGAGTGCGCAGTTCGTGCGAGGCGTTCGCGATGAACCGTCGCTGCGCCTCGAAGGCCCGCTCCAGCCGGGCGAGCAGCCCGTCGATCGTGTCCGCGAGCTCGGTCAGCTCGTCGCGCGGGCCCGCGACGGCCAGGCGCTGGTGCAGGTTGCGCTCGGAGACGCGGCGGGTCATGGTGGTCATGGTCCGCAGCGGGCGCAGCGCCCGGCCGGCGACGACCCAGCCCAGCGCGGTCGACACGACGGCCATCACGGCCAGCCCGACCGCCGACTCGGCGAAAAGCGCGCGGACCGTGTGCCAGGTGGGTGTCACCGACAGGTTGACCGGGTCCGGCAGTGGCAGGGTGAGCGCGTCGGGCAGGGCGGGGTCGGGCAGCTTCGGCGACGGCGCGAACGTGATGAGGATCGGCTGGCGGAACTCCAGGAACGACACGAGGGCCAGCAACGCGATCCCGGACCCGAGGAAGAGCGACGCGTACAGCAGCGTCAGGCGCATGCGGACCGTGCGCGGACGCCATCGGATCGACACTACTCATCGCCTCCCGGTCGGAGTCGCGCCCGTCGCTGCCGAGTATCGCGTCCCGGCGACAACAGAACGATAACGACGGCCGTGAACTTGTTGTTGCCCGGCGGCCCGTAGACAGGCAGGACACGCACCATCCAACCCCGAAGAGGAGGGGTACATGAGTCGCAGCAGACGAACAGCCGTGCTGGCGGCGGTGTCCGCACTCGGTCTGGGCATCACGGGCCTCGCTACCACGGCGACGGCCCAGGCCGCGCTGCCCGCGTCAACCCCGGTCCTGTCGTCCCCGACGGTGCACTGGCAGCCCTGTCCCGAGTACTCGGACGCGGTCCTCGACTACCTGCGCATCCGGCCGGAGGACTACCCGAGGTTCCGCGCGCTCTGGGCGCGCACGGACTGCGGCACGGTCAGCGTGCCGCTGGACTACCGGCACCCCGACGGGCAGCACATCACCATCGCGCTGACTCGACTCAGGGCGGAGGACCAGGCGCACCGGCTGGGCAGCCTGGCGATGAACCCCGGCGGCCCGGGCGGCAGCGGCTACCTGATGCCGACCACCCTGGTGCTGAGGAGCTCGACGGACGCGCAGCTCAACAAGCGGTACGACCTCATCGGCTTCGACCCGCGCGGCGTCGGCTACAGCACGTCGTACGACTGCCCGCAGACTGGGGGCGATTCCGGACGACGGCCGGTCGGTCAGTTGACCGAGGCGGACCTGCGGCAGGCCTACGACGCGGCGGCGACGCAGGCGGCGGCGTGTTCGTCCGCCAACCCCGGCTTCCTGTCCCAGTTGACCACCGCGAACGTCGCGCGGGACCTGAACCAGATCCGGCAGGCGCTGCACGAGAAGCGGATGAGCTACTTCGGCGCCTCGTGGGGCACCCAGCTCGGCGCGGTGTACCGCAGCATGTTCCCGAAGACGATCGGCCGCATGTGGTTGGACAGCGTGGTCTCCCCGCACGCGTACGACCTCGCCTACCGGTTCGACTTCACGGCACAGGCGACCGAGCAGGACTTCGCGTTCTTCGCCCAGTGGCTGGCCGCCCGCGACAGCCGGTACGGGCTCGGCGACACCCCGGCGAAGGTGCGGGCGGTGGTGCTGGGGCTGCGGCAGCACGCGGACGCTCATCCCTGGCAGTTCTCTGACGTGCCCATGCCGCTCGACGGTAGCTTCATCGCATTCCTGGCCTCGGCGCCGAACCTGAACTGGGCGCAGGCCGGACAGATCCTCACGGCGATGACGACCGCGGTGGACCGCGGTCCCGCGCCGCAGCCGGTCAAGGAGGTGATAGGCGGGCCCTCCGATCGGACACCGCCGCCGGCCGACGCCCCGGCGCAGTTCAACGACACGGCGGGCCAGGCGTACCTGTGCAACGAGGACAGCAGCGCTCGCGACTTCGAGTCGCTGTGGCACGAGTACCAGCGGAACCTCGGCAGGAATCCAGTCACCGGCGACCTGACGGCGCTGCGCCCGACCTGTGCGGGGTGGACGCTCCCGGTGCAGTCCTTCCTCCTGCGCCGGAGCGCGGGATCGTTGGAGATGTCGGGGCACCGGTACGAGACGTTGACGCCGTACCCCTGGGTCCGGCAGATGCAGGATGCGGTCGGCGGCCAGGTGTTCACCGTCGATGACTTCGTACACGGATCCGTGCCGTTCGTGCCGGAGTGTGCGGAGCATCTCGTCGGCTACTTCGACACCGGGAACCCGGACACCGGGTCCTGCCCTGGCGTGCAGCCCGACGACTCGTCCGCCGCCCAGGCCGCCACCGCGGCGACGTCCGCCTCGGCGGGGACCGGGTTCTCCTGGCCCATCCGTCGATGATCCGTGCGCGAGGTCGGGTGCCATCCCTCGCGGGTCGGCCGACCCGACCTCGCGCACCCCAACCGGTACCGGCGACCGCCGGGCCGCGCCTGGACGCCACCGGCCAGGTACGTCACTCCGCGGTCACGCACCACATCATCGAGACGGCCGAGCGTCTCAGCGGCGCCCAGCCCGTCCGGGACGCCTAGCGGCCGCTGCGCCGACGTCGGCAGGCCAGCGCCTCGGCGCGAGGTGGAGCCGGGTCGAGCGCGGCTCCTGCTGGATCTGCGGCACCACTACAGGCGCGGCGACCTGCAGACCTACGCGTTCCCGGACACCGCCCTGATCGTCGTGGCAAGCCGGGGCCGGTGACCGGCCCGCGGATGGCGGTGTTGTTGTACCGTCGCCGGCATGTCGAGCCCGCAAGCCCGGGTCACCGCCACGGTCCTCGCCGCAGCCCTGGCTCTCGCCGGATGCACCTCGTCCACCAGCCCGCCCCCGGAGTCCACGGTGGACACCTCGACCGCGCCGGACATCACGCTGCGCGCGGCGGAGGTGAAGCTGCCCGGGCTGCCGGGCGCCGCCGACCGGCTGCACGTGTCCTGCGCCAGCCGCACGTTCTGCGAGGTCGTCGACGAGACCGGCCTGAGCTGGACCTGGACCGGAACCGCGTTCGCCGCACCGGTGCGGTACGCGCCGAAGGGCGACCTTTCCGGGCTGGTCAGCTGCCCGGCGGCCGGGTTCTGCATGGCTACCGAGAACGACGCCGCCTACGTGCTGCACGGCACGAACTGGGCGGCCACCCCCAAGGCCGCCTGGGCCGGCTCGATCGTGGGGATCGCCTGCGCGGGGCCGCGGTACTGCGTGGCGGGACCGGCGACCGCCGCCGGCACCGACCTGCGCGCGTGGCACGGCCAGGCCTGGACGGCAGCGCCGGAGGTGGATGTCTACGCGACGCTGAGCGCGCTGGACTGCGCCCCCGACGGCGAGACCTGCGCGGCCGCCGGCGACGCGGTGACCGTGCACCACGGCGACGGGTGGGGCGCCGCGTACCGGCCATCCGCGACCGTCCTCGCGGTCAGCTGCGCCGCCGGCCCCTTCTGCATGGCGGTACTCGACGGGAAGTACGCGGTGTGGCGGGGCGGCACGTGGACCGAGCGGTCCTTCCGCCACGGCGTCCAGCCGGGCGGGCTGGCCTGCGCGTCCGCCGCCTTCTGCGTGGGTACCGACCGCGACTCGTTGCAGCTGTGGAATGGCACCGAGTGGCAGCCTGGCCCGGCGCTGCCCTCCGCCGTCCAGGCACTCATGTTCGACCTCGCGGCCGGCAATGAGTCCTGCCCGGTCGACGGCTGGTGCCTGCTCGTGGCCAGCGGCGTCTCCTACGTGGTCAGCACGTCCACCTAGTGCCACCCGGGCGCGCCGTGCCGCCACGCCCGGCAAACAGCTGGAGAGCGTCGACGTGCGTGCAGGCGGCCGTCGCCGGTTCTCGACCGGAACCCGTTGACCGCGACATCCGGTGGGAATCCCACCCCAGCGAACAGTCGATCGCCGGCCCGCCCTCCGCGAGTTCGAATGCTTCCACAACGGCACCGCCCGCACCAAGGCATCGCCAACACCCGGCCAGTCGCACCACTACCCGAACCGATCACCGGACTCGCCACGGCCGAGCGAAGTCCAACTACGGATCATGAACTCTTGGGGTCGGATGGGACTACTCGCGCACGCCCTGTGCGCATAGCACCACGGGGCTCGTACCATCGGTGTCGTGCCGCGCGATGATGATCGCAACGAGCAGGTGGTTGAGCGCGAGAGGCTGCTGGACGAACGCGGAAGCCGCGTTGCCCAGCGTGAAGGCGCTGCCGAAGACCGCGACGCCGAGGCGGACCAGCGCGACATTGACGGTGAACTGCGATCGACTGAGGCTGGTCTTCGCGATCTCCGGGCCGCCCGGCGCGACGCCGAGGCTGCGCGGCGGACCCGCCACGCTGACGCGCGCCAGCGCGAGGCGCAGGAACGGGAGACCGAGATCAGCCAACGGGAGGCATCGGTTGACCAACGCGAGGCGCAAGCCGACGAGCGGAACCATCTTGCCGACCTGCGCGAGGCGGCGCTCGACGCACGGGAACGCGCCATTGACAAGGGTGATGAGGCGGCCGACCAGCGTGAAATCGACGCGGAGCTTCGCACATGGAACGAACACAGGCAGGGACGGGCGTGAGCGCTCCGTTGACGAGGGCCTGGGCACTCGCACCCGACCGGTCATGGACCGCTTCGCAGGGCGTCCTGCCCGACAATCACGGCAAGACGGTCTGGGACCGGTTGGCATGGTCGGCTCGGTTCAGGTCTGGAGGTGTTGTTCCTCGAATCGCTTCACTTCTGCGGCGAGTTCGGTGTCTTCGGGTGTGTTTCCGCCGAAGCCGCCGTGCGGCATGGCCTCGAAGACGTGGAGTTCGGTCGTGACACCGGCGGCCAGGAGCCTGCGATGCATCCGAACCGTGTTGGACAGGAACAGGTCACGGGTCCCGGTCTGTAGGAAGGTCGGCGGGAAGCCGGTCACGTCACCGAACAATGGGGACAGGTACGGGTGCGCGAGGTCGTGGCCGTTTGCGTAGAGTCGGTTGATCGGCATGAGCGGGGTGAGGATGTCGATTCCGAGGTTGGTCTGGAATGAGTCACCCGACTCGGTGAGGTCCAACTGCGGGGTCAACAGGACGAGCGCTGCGGGCATCGGCAAGCCCTCGTCCTTGG
>JBBWZQ010000360.1:0-9015 GCA_039649115.1 Micromonosporaceae bacterium
CCAACGCGGCGCACCTGCAGGCCACTGTGGACGGTGACTCCGGCCGGCTGGTGGTGGTCAGCGCGATCGACAACCTGGGCAAGGGCGCCGCCGGCCAGGCCGTCCAGTGCGCCAACCTGATGCTCGGCCTCCCCGAGACAACCGCCCTGACCGCGAACGGAGTCGCCCCGTGACGCCCAGTGCCGCAACATCTTCGATGAAGTTGTCGCGATCATGGAGGCGGGCATGAGTGTGACGGCGCCGAAGGGGTTCCGGGCGGCAGGGGTGGCCGCGGGGCTGAAGAGTGGCGGGGCGAGGGATGTCGCCGTGGTGGTCAACGACGGGCCGGACGCCACCGCCGCCGGGGTCTTCACGAGCAACCGGGTCAAGGCGGCGCCGGTGTTGTGGAGCCGCCAGGTGTTGCGCGGCGGGGTACTGCGGGCGGTGGTGCTCAACGCCGGCGGTGCCAACGCCTGCACGGGAACGCAGGGCTTCCAGGACACGCACGCCACGGCGGAGCACGCCGCGGCGGCGCTGACCGCCGGTACCCGGATGATGGTCGGCGCGGGTGAGGTCGCGATCTGTTCGACCGGCCTGATCGGCGAGCTGCTGCCCATGCCGCGGTTGCTCGGCGGGGTGAGCGCGGCCGTGCGCGGCCTGTCCCGCGACGGCGGCCAGGCCGCGGCCGAGGCCATCATCACCACCGACAGCCACGCGAAGACCACGGTCGTGGAGGCCGACGGCTGGCGGGTCGGCGGGATGATCAAGGGGGCCGGCATGCTCGCCCCGTCACTGGCCACGATGCTCTGCGTGCTGACCACCGACGCGGTCGCCGGCTCGCAGGACCTGGACGACGCGCTGCGCGCGGCGACCCGGGTCACCCTCGACCGGCTGGACTCCGACGGGTGCATGTCGACCAACGACACGGTGCTGCTGATGGCCAGCGGCGCCGCCGGCCTCTCGCCCTCGCCGGAGCAACTCGGTGCGGCGGTCGCGACGGCCTGCCGCGACCTCACCCGGCAACTGCTGGCCGACGCCGAGGGCGCGACCAAGGAGGTCGCCGTCGAGGTGGTCGGCGCGGCGAGCGAGGACGACGCGGTGTCGGTGGGGCGCACGGTGGCGCGCAACAACCTGGTCAAGACGGCGTTGTTCGGCAACGACCCGAACTGGGGCCGGATCCTCGCCGCGGTCGGCACCAGCACCGCCGAGTTCGACGCAGACCACCTCGACGTGGCGGTGAACGGGGTCTGGGTGTGCCGCGGCGGCGCGGCCGCGGCGGACCGGTCCAAAGTGGACCTGAGCGGCCGGTCGGTCACCGTGACGGTCGACCTGCACGCCGGCGCCGACGCCGCGACGATCTGGACCAACGACCTGTCCCACGGGTACGTCCACGAGAACTCGGCGTACTCGACATGACCGCCCCCGCACTGACCCGGGACCTCGCTCTCGCGCAGTCGAAGGCGGCCACCCTCATCGAGGCGCTGCCGTGGTTCGAGCGCTTCCACGGCAGCACGATCGTGATCAAGTACGGCGGGCACGCGATGACCTCGCCGGAGCTGCGCCAGGCGTTCGCCGCCGACATGGTCTTCCTCCGGTACGCCGGCCTCAGGCCCGTCGTGGTGCACGGCGGCGGGCCGCAGATCTCCGCGATGCTCGCCCGGCTGGGCATCGCGAGCGAGTTCCGGGGTGGCCTGCGGGTGACCACGAGCGAGGCGATGGACGTCGTGCGCATGGTCCTCGTCGGCCAGGTGGGTCGCGAGCTGGTCGGGCTCGTCAACGAGCACGGCCCGTTCGCGGTCGGCCTGTCGGGGGAGGACGCCCGGCTGTTCACCGCGGTGCGGCGACCGGCCTATGTGGACGGCCAGCCGGTGGACGTCGGGCTGGTCGGCGACGTGGCACAGGTGAACGTGGACGCCGTCGGCGATCTCATCGGGGCCGGCCGCATCCCGGTCATCTCCTCGGTGGCGCCGGATGCGGAAGGGGTGCTGCACAACCTCAACGCGGACACCGCGGCCGCCGCACTGGCCGTGGCGCTGCGGGCCCGGAAGCTCCTCGTGCTGACCGACGTGCCCGGGCTGTACACGGCCTGGCCCGACGAGAGCAGCCTGGTCTCCGGCATCACCGCCGACGAACTCGCCGGGCTGCTGCCCACGCTCTCGGCGGGCATGGTGCCCAAGATGGAGGCGTGCCTGCGGGCGGTGCGCGGCGGCGTACCGGCGGCACACGTGGTCGACGGCCGCGTCGCACACTCGACGTTGCTGGAAGTCTTCACGACTGAGGGGTTCGGAACGATGGTGACGTCATGAGTCTCGTCGACCGGTGGCAACAGTCCATGATGGACAATTACGGCACCCCGCCGCTGGCGCTGGTGCGCGGCGAAGGCTCGGTCGTCTGGGACGAGAGTGGACAGTCCTATGTAGACCTGCTGGGCGGGATCGCGGTCAACACGCTCGGCCACGCGCACCCGGCCGTGGTGGCCGCCGTCAGCCGGCAGATCGGCACGCTCGGGCACGTGTCCAACTTCTTCGTGGCCGAGCCGCCGGTGGCCCTCGCCGAGTTGCTGCTCGCGCTGGCCGGGCGGCCGGGCCGGGTGTTCTTCGCCAACTCCGGGGCGGAGGCGGTGGAGGCGGCGTTCAAGCTGTCCCGGCGCACCGGCCGCACGCACGCCGTCGCGGCCGAAGGTGGCTTCCACGGCCGCACGATGGGGGCGCTCGCGCTCACCGGCCAACCGGCCAAGGTGGACGCCTTCCGGCCGCTGCCCGGCGACGTGACCCACGTGCCGTACGGGTCGGTCGCCGCGCTCGACGCGGCCGTCAGCGACGCCACCGCCATGGTCATCCTGGAGCCGATCCAGGGGGAGAACGGGGTGGTCGTACCGCCGTCCGGGTACCTGGCCGCGGCGCGCGAGATCACCGCCCGGCACGGCGCGCTGCTGGTACTCGACGAGGTGCAGACCGGCATCGGACGCACCGGCCACTGGTTCGCCCACCAGGCCGACGGGGTGGAGCCGGACGTCGTCACGCTCGCCAAGGGGCTGGGCGGCGGGCTGCCGATCGGCGCCTGCCTCGCCTTCGGCCCGGCGGCCGGCCTGCTCACCCCGGGCAGCCACGGCAGCACCTTCGGCGGCAACCCGGTCAGTTGCGCGGCTGCGCTCGCGGTGCTGGGCACCATCTCCGCCGAGGGGCCGCTCGACAACGTGAAGCGGATCGGGGAGCGGCTGCGGCGCGGCATCGAGGGGCTGGGACATCCCCTCGTCGCCGGGGTGCGCGGCGCCGGACTGCTGCTCGGCATCGAGCTGACCGCGCCGGCCAGCGCCTCCCTCGCGCTCGCGCTGCGCCGGGACGGGTTCCTCGTCAACCCCGTCCAGCCGGACGTGATCCGGCTGGCCCCGCCGCTCATCATCACCGCGGAGCAGGCCGACGCCTTCCTCGCCGCCCTGTCTCATGTGGACGGTGCGGCATGAGGCACTTCCTGCGCGACGACGACCTCACGCCGGCCGAGCAGGCCAGCGTGCTGGACCTGGCATCCTCGCTCAAGGCCGACCGGCACGGGCACCGGCCCCTGGCCGGGCCGCGGTCGGTCGCGGTCATCTTCGAGAAGCCGTCGCTGCGCACCCGCGTGTCGTTCGAGGTGGGCATCGCGGAGCTGGGCGGCCAGCCGGTGGTCATCGACGCGCAGGCCACCCACTTCGGGCGCGGCGAGACGATCGGCGACGCGGCCCGGGTACTGGCCCGGTACGTCGAGGCGATCGTCATCCGTACCTTCTCCGACCAGCGCCTCGGCGAGCTGGCCGCGGCCAGCTCGGTGCCGGTCGTCAACGCGCTGACCGACGGCTTCCACCCGTGCCAGCTGCTCGCCGACCTGCTCACCATCCGGGAGCACCTCGGCGGTACGGCCGGCGGCACGCTCGCGTACGTCGGCGACGCGGCGAACAACATGGCCCACTCGTACCTGCTCGCCGGCGCCACGGCTGGCATGCGGGTACGGGTCGCCGGCCCGACCGGGTACGACCCCGATCCGGCGGTACTGGACCGGGCGGGCGAGATCGCGGCCCGGACCGGCGGCTCGGTGGACCTGGTGCGCGACCCGTACGAGGCGGCCGGCGGGGCGGACGTGCTGGCGACGGACACGTGGACGTCCATGGGGCAGGAGGGCGACGGTCGGGACCGGAACACGCCGTTCCTGCCGTACCAGGTGAACCAGAAGCTGCTCGGCGCGGCCGCACCGCGGGCCATCGTGCTGCACTGCCTGCCCGCGCACCGCGGCGAGGAGATCACCGACGAGGTGCTGGACGGCCCGCACAGCGCGGTGTTCGACCAGGCCGAGAACCGCCTGCACGCCCAGAAGGCGCTGCTGTCCTGGCTGGTCAGCGGAGCATGACCGAGCGCCTGCGCGAGGTCCAGCCAGCAATGGCCACGGCGGCGCCCCGCGAGCCCGCGAGCGAGGAGGCGCCATGACGGCGCCGATCACGCGGACCGCCCGGCACGCCCGGATCACGGCGCTGATCCGGCAGCGCGCGGTGCGCTCGCAGATCGAGCTGGCCGAGCTGCTCGCCACCGAGGGGGTCCAGGTCACCCAGGCCACGCTCTCCCGCGACCTGGAGGAGCTGGGTGCCGCGAAGGTACGGGGCACCGACGGCGGGCCGGCCGTGTACGTGATCCCCGACGAGGGCGAGCCGCCGATGCGCCCGGCCGAGCAGGCGCCGGCGCGGCTGGTGCGGCTGCTGCGCGAGCTGCTCACCGGTACCGACGCCAGCGGCAACCTCGTCGTGCTGCGTACCCCGCCGGGCGCCGCGCAGTTTCTGGCCAGCGCGCTGGACCGCTGCGGCCTGCCCGAGGTCGTCGGGACCATCGCCGGCGACGACACCATCCTCGTCGTGGCGCGCGAGGCGCACGACAACTCCACCACCAGCGGTCAGCTGCTCGCGGCGAAGTTGGCCGCCTGGGCTGGGCGAGACGAAAGGATAGAGGCATGACTGAGCGCGTGGTACTCGCCTATTCAGGGGGGCTGGACACCTCGGTCGCGATCCCGTACCTGGCCGAGAAGACCGGGGCCGAGGTGATCGCGGTCGCGGTCGACGTCGGGCAGGGCGGCGAGGACATGGAGGTGATCCGGCAGCGGGCACTGGCCTGCGGCGCGGTCGAGTCCGAGGTGATCGACGCGCGCGAGGAGTTCGCCGCGGACTACTGCCTGCCGGCGCTGCGCGCCAACGCGCTCTACATGGACCGGTACCCGCTGGTCTCCGCGCTGTCCCGGCCGCTGATCGTGGCGCACCTGGTGGCCGCGGCGCGCCGGCACGGCGGCACGATCGTCTCGCACGGCTGCACCGGGAAGGGCAACGACCAGGTGCGCTTCGAGGTGGGCATCGGCGCGCTCGCGCCGGACCTCAAGGTGGTCGCACCGGCCCGGGACTTCGCGTGGACCCGGGACAAGGCGATCGGGTACGCGGACGAGAAGCGGCTGCCGATCGACGTGACGCACAAGTCCCCGTACTCGATCGACCAGAACGTGTGGGGCCGGGCCGTGGAGACCGGGTTCCTGGAGAACATCTGGAACGGGCCCGTCGAGGACGTCTACAGCTACACGGCGGACCCTGGCACGCCGCGCGACCCGGACGAGGTCGTCATCACCTTCGCCGCCGGCCGGCCGGTCGCCATCGACGGCGAGACGGTCACCCCGTACCAGGCCGTCACCGAGCTGAACCGGCGCGCGGGCGCGCAGGGCGTGGGCCGGCTCGACATGGTCGAGGACCGGCTGGTCGGCATCAAGAGCCGCGAGGTGTACGAGGCACCCGGCGCGATCGCGCTGATCACGGCGCACCAGGAACTGGAGGCGGTGACCGTCGAGCGGGATCTGGCCCGGTTCAAGAAGGGCGTCGACCAGCGCTGGGGCGAGCTGGTGTACGACGGGCTGTGGTTCTCGCCGCTCAAGGCGGCACTGGACGCGTTCATCGACGAGACCCAGAAGCACGTCACCGGCGAGATCCGGATGACGCTGCACGCCGGCCGCGCGGTGGTGACCGGCCGGCGCTCCGACGCCAGCCTGTACGACTTCAGCCTGGCCACGTACGACTCGGGGGACATGTTCGACCAGTCCCTCGCCAAGGGCTTCGTGCAACTGTGGGGCCTGCCCAGCCGGCTTGCCGCGGCGCGGGACGCCCGCCTGGGCGACTGAGTACCCCGCGCGGGACAATGGCCTGCGTGACGGAGCGCTTGCGCGAGGTCTCAGTCAGCAAGTCGGGCCGGCTCCTCGCGAGCCCAGCGAGCGAAGAGGCGGCATGAACGATCAGACGTTGACGGAGGGCAAGACGCGCCTGTGGGGCGGACGGTTCCGGGGCAGCCCGGCGGAGGCGCTGGCCAGGTTGTCGCTGAGCGTGCAGTTCGACTGGCGGCTGGCGCCCTACGACCTGGCCGCCTCGCGGGCGCACGCCCGGGTGCTGTCGCGCGCCAACCTGCTGTCGGCCGAGGAGCTGGGCCGGATGCTCGCCGCGCTGGACGACCTGGAGGCGGCCTGCGCCTCGGGCGAGTTCCGGCCCACCGTCGAGGACGAGGACGTACACACCGCGCTGGAGCGTGGCCTGCTGGAGCGGGTCGGCTCGCTGGGCGGCAAGCTGCGCGCCGGCCGCTCCCGCAACGACCAGGTCGCCACGGACCTGCGGCTGTACCTGCGCGATCACATGCGCGGGCTGGCCGCCCGGCTGGTGGAGCTGGCCGACGCCCTGGTCGAGCAGGCGGGCCGGCACGTCGACACGCCCGCGCCCGGGATGACGCACCTGCAGCACGCACAGCCGGTCAGCTTCGGCCACCAGCTGCTGGCCCACGTGCAGCCGCTGCTGCGCGACCTGGACCGGCTGCGCGACTGGGACCGGCGGGCCGCCGTGTCGCCGCTGGGCGCCGGTGCGCTAGCCGGCTCCTCGCTGCCGCTGGACCCGGTGCAGGTGGCCAGGGAGCTGGGCTTCGATTCGGCGGCGCCGAACTCCATCGACGCCGTGGCCGACCGCGACTTCGTGGCGGAGTTCCTGTTCGTCGCCGCGCTGATCGGGGTGCACCTGTCCCGGCTCGGCGAGGAGGTGGTGCTGTGGACGACGACCGAGTTCGGCTGGGTCGAGCTGGACGACGCGTTCGCCACCGGCTCCTCGATCATGCCGCAGAAGAAGAACCCGGACATCGCCGAGCTGGCCCGCGGCAAGAGCGGCCGGCTCATCGGCGGGCTCACCGCGGTGCTGACCATGCTCAAGGGCCTGCCCCTGGCGTATGACCGGGACATGCAGGAGGACAAGGAGCCGGCCTTCGACGCGGTGGACACGCTGGCGCTGGTGCTGCCGGCGCTCGCGGGGATGATCTCCACGATGCAGGTGCGGGTGGACCGCCTGGTCGCGGCCACCCCGCTGGGGTACACGCTGGCCACCGAGGTCGCGGACTGGCTGGTGCGCCGGGGGGTACCGTTCCGCGAGGCGCACGAGACGACCGGCAAGCTGGTGGCCCTGTGCGTCGCCCGTGAATGCGCGCTGGACGAGGTGAGCGACGAGGACCTCGCCGTGGTGTCGCCGACGCTGACCCCGGAGGTGCGCGAGGTGCTGTCGGTACGGGGCGCGCTGGCCGCCCGTACCACGCCCGGCTCCACCGGCCCGGGCCCGGTCGCCGACCAGCTCGCCATGGTGGAGGACCGGCTGGACGGCTGGCGCGCGTGGGCCGCCGAGCGGGTGGTACCACGCTGATCGCCGCGCTGCTGGCCGGTCCCGTCGAGGCAGCGGCGGCTGGGCTGCTCGGCTGTACCGTGCGCGCGGGCGGTGTGACGGTACGGCTGACCGAGGTCGAGGCGTACTGCGGGTTGGGCGCCGACCCGGCCTCGCACGCACACCGTGGCCGTACCCCGAGGAACGCCGTCATGTTCGGACCGCCCGGGTACCTCTACGTCTACTTCACCTACGGCATGCACTGGTGTCTCAACATCGTGTGCGGTCCGGCCGGCACCGCCTCGGCGGTGCTCCTGCGCGCCGGCGAGGTGGTGGACGGCGTGCCGCTGGCGCGGTCGCGGCGGCCGGCCGCGCGCCGCGACCGCGACCTGGCCCGCGGCCCCGCTCGGCTGGCCACGGCGCTGGCCGTGACGGGTGCGGCGAACGGGACGCCGGTCCTGGACGGTTCGGGCCCGCTGACGGTGCTCCCGCCGGCCGGGCCGGTCGAGCCCGCGCTGATCAGGCGCGGACCCCGGGTCGGCGTGGCCAGCGGGCACGACACGCCGTGGCGGTTCTGGCTCGACGGCGACCCGACGGTCAGCGCCTACCGCCGCGCGTCCCCACGCCTGCGCGCGGACTGACGGCAGAAGGCCAGATGAGGTTGCCGTAGCACCTCATGTCGCGGACGCCGCCGGGCGGCTATCCGCAGCGGTACAGGCCCTGGGTGTCGCCGCCGTAGTCGGCCGGCGGCACGGCCTGGCAGGTGGACGTCACCCAGGTCGTGATCCGGGACAGCTCCGAGTCGCCGCCGCCACGGCCGGGGCCGAACCCGCCGCCGGCCCCGTCGAGCAGGAAGTACCGCAGTTGTCCGGTGCCGACCATGTGCTGCACCTCGGTCAGCGTGGGCTGCGGTACCGAGCCGCTGAACCCGCCCATCGGCAGGAACGGCTGGCCGGTCGCCGCGATGTACGGTCCGGCCGTGGTCCACGACGGCGTCGCGGCGACGTACCTGGCCCCGGCGCGGTGGGTCACCAGGTAGCTGTCCAGGCGCTGCTGCGCCGCGGTGAGCGTGTCGCTGCCGCCACCGCCCGGCCCCTGGTTGCGCCCGCCCGGCCCGCCGGGGACGCCCCCCGCGAAGCCACCGGGCGGGCCCTGACCAGCGGCCGGCCCGGCGCCGGGACCGCCACCGGGCAGCGCGCCGCCAGGACCGCCACTGGGCCGGGCGCCGCCGGGAAGCTCGCCCCGGAAGCGGGCCGGGCCGAAGCCGCCCGCGCGTCCGCCCGGCCCGGCGGACGCGTCGAAGGCGGTACCCGCGTAGCCGGGCTTGAGCACCGACAGCGCCCACGCGGCGGGTACCGCGA
>JBBWZQ010000376.1:0-25081 GCA_039649115.1 Micromonosporaceae bacterium
GCGCCGGGGGCCGGCTCGCGGGCGGACCTGATGCACGAGTTGGTCCAGCGCCTCGCCGATCTCGCGGCCGACGCCGAGCGGTTGCCGCGCCGGACCGTACCGCGCCTGGAGAATCTGCTGGGGCTGCCCGACCAGTTGCGGGTGATCGCGGCCGACCTGCGCGTGGCGAACCCCGACGACGAGACGCTCGCGACCGCGGCGGAACTCGTCAACGCGACCAACACGAGCATCGACCAGCAGTAGCGGCAACGGCGGCCCGGGAACGTTCCCGGGCCGCCGGTTCTGCTAGATCGGACGTCAGGACAGGCGCTCCAGCACCATCGCCATGCCCTGGCCGCCGCCGACGCACATCGTCTCCAGGCCGATGGTCTTGTCGTGCCAGTTCAGCGCGTTGAGCAGGGTGCCGGTGATCCGGGCCCCGGTCATGCCGAACGGGTGGCCGACCGCGATCGCCCCGCCCATCACGTTGACCTTCTCCAGCGGGAGGCCCAACTGCTGGTACGAGGGGATGACCTGCGCGGCGAACGCCTCGTTGATCTCGACCAGGTCCACGTCGTCGATGCTCATCCCAGCGCGGGCGAGGGCCTGCTTCGACGCCTCGACCGGGCCGATGCCCATGATCTCCGGCGACATCGCGGTCACGCCGGTGGACACGATCCGGGCCAGCGGCGTGATGCCCAGCTCCCGGGCCCTGGTGTCGGACATGACCACCACGGCGGCGGCCCCGTCGTTGAGCGGGCAGCAGTTGCCGGCGGTGACCCGCCCGTCGGGGCGGAACACCGGCTTGAGCCCGGCCACCGCCTCGTACGTGACGCCCGCGCGCGGTCCGTCGTCGGTCGACACGACGTCGCCGGACGGCGTCGTCACGGGAGTGATCTCACGGGCCCAGAAGCCGTCGGCGATCGCCTTCTCGGCGAGGTTCTGGCTGCGTACGCCGAACTGGTCCATCTCGGAGCGGGAGACGTCGCAGATCTGGGCGAGGTTCTCGGCGGTCTGGCCCATCGAGATGTAGATGTCGGGCAGCTCGCCGGACTGGCGCGGGTCGGTCCAGGTGGGCGCGCCGGCCTGGGCCCGCTTCTCGGTACGGGAGCCGGCCTCGGCGAACGTCGGGTTCTCCCAGCCGCCGCCCACGGCGGCCTTGGCCTCCGCCGGCAGGCTGTCGGAGTTGCCCCGGGCGAACCTGGAGACCAGCTCCACCCCGGCGGAGACGAACACGTCGCCCTCGCCGACCTTGATCGCGTGGAACGCCATCCGGGTGGTCTGCAGCGACGAGGAGCAGTACCGGGTGACCGTGGCGCCGGGCAGCGAGTCGTACCCGAGGAGGATGGCGACCACCCGTGCCATGTTGAAGCCCTGCTCGCCGCCGGGCAGGCCGCAGCCCAGGTACAGGTCGTCGATCTCGTGCGGGTCGAGCTGGGGCACCTTGTCCAGTGCGGCGCGGACCACGGTGGCGGCCAGGTCGTCGGGGCGCAGGTCGGCGAGGGAGCCCTTGACCGCGCGACCGATGGGGGATCGGGCGGTGGCGACGATGACAGCGTTGCGATCTGGGGACGAGTCAGCGGGCATAGGTGGAGGCTACCTCCAGGCGAGCGCAGCTGGAGCCGGGGTTTGGCGGCGGCGAGCACGCCCGACTGCTCAGTAGCGGCCCTATGTGGGACGTGGCACTCCGGCCGCGTCCGCGACCGCCGGCAGGAGGGCGTGCGCCCAGACGCGGTAGCCATCGGCCGAGGGGTGGTAACCGTCTTCGCAGAGGGTACCGGGGTCCGCGCGGAAGACGGCGCCGGTGCGCTCGGCGAGATCCACGGGTACCCCGCCGGCCCGCGCCACCGCCTCCGCCTGGGCCTCGGCGACCCGCCTGCCGTACGCTCCCATGATCTGGCGCAGTGGCTGCGCGATGGCCCGCACGGCGCCCAGGTCCGGGCAGGTGCCCACGACGACCGCGACTCCCGCGTCGCGCAACCGGCGCACCGCGGCCGCGAGGTAGGCCCCGGCCCGCCGGGGCCGGCGCAGGCTCACCGCGTCGTTCGCGCCGACCAGGATCACGGCCACGTCCGGTGGCCTGCCGAGCAAAGCGCGTGCCACCTGGGTGGCGAGGTCGACCGAGCGGGAACCGTGTACCGCCACGCTGGACAGCTCGACCCGCCGCCCGGTGTCGGCGAGCAGCTCGGCGAGGCGCCCGCCCACCGTGTCGGCCACCCGACCGACGCCGACACCGAGTGCCGAGGAGTCGCCGAGCAGCACCAGGCGCAGCGGCGCGGCGCTCGCCTCACCGATGGACGTGCGCATGGCGAGGCCCATGTCCGGCTGCGCGTACCGGCGGGTGCGGGCGGCCACCGCCTCGGCGGCGATCAGCGCGGCGCCACCGACGGTACCGGCGACCAGCGTGACCGCCGCCGCCTTGCCAACCCGCCTCGCCAGACGCATCTGCTCACTCCACTATGGACGGTACCGGGGTGGCGGCCGGGTCCTGCCGCCGCTCGGTCAGCTGCCGTACCCGGTGGCGCAACTCGACCCAGCGGCCGGCCGGGCCACGTTCGCGGCCGGCGACCCGCGCCGCGGTGACCTCGGTGCCGGCCTGGTCCGCTGCCTCGACCGCGGCCTGCGCCAACGACCGTACCCCCTCGTCGCCCGCGAGGCGGGAAGGTTCCTCGGCTTCCTGCCCCGGGCCGACCGCCGCGGCGATCAGCGTGGGCAGGATGGCCGCGGCGGCCGTCGCGTACCCGTCCGCGGACGGGTGGAATCGGTCCGCGCTGAACATCAGGCCCGGCGACGCGTAGAACGTGGGTCCGACCAGATCGGCCAGGGACACCGTGGCCGCGCCCGCCTCCACGACGGCGTACGTCTGGGCCGCCGCCAACTGCCGGCTCCAGCGGCGGGCCAGCCAGCGCAGCGGCGGCTGGATCGGCCGGATCGTGCCGAGGTCGGGGCAGGTGCCGACGACCACCTGGCAGCCGACCGCACGCAGTTCGCGGACCGACTCGGCGAGGTAGCCGACCGCGACCGGGAACGGAATCCGGTGCGTGACGTCGTTGCCGCCGACCAGGATCACCGCGACGTCGGGCCGCCAGGGGATGGCCAGTTCACGCTGCGGCACCAGCCCGGCGGACAGCGAGCCGGCCACCGCGACGTTGCGGACCAGTACCGGCCGGTGCAGCCGCTCGGCCAGGCCGCAGGCCAGCAGGGCGGCCGGGGTGTCGCGCGGGCGGTCGACGCCCATGCCGGCGGCGGTCGAGTCGCCGAGCACGGCCATCCGCAGCGGTTTGCCCGGATACTCGGTGCCGTACCGGCCGTCGGAGCGCGGCGGCGGCGCCTCGGCCCGCGGGATGGTGTGCCGGGCCAGCCGGGCCTGCCCGACGAGGACACCCGCGAAGAGGCCGCCGGCCACGCCGGCACCGAAGCCGCCGTACGCGCCGGCGAGCGCGAGGTTCCTGGTGATCCGCCCGCCCCGTTCGCTCATGGCCGCTCACCTCCACCCTGTGCCCGCGATGCCGGCCGCCACGCGGCCGGCATCCCTGCCGATCTTCCTTCGGCATCCCCGCGGATCGTCCCTTCGGCGTCTGTGCCGATGTTCCTGAGGACCTTTGAGAGTAGCTCGGAGGGACACCTTCCGCCGACGCTCGACCGGATGTGTCCGGTCCCCACTCAGCCGGACTTGTCCGGTCCCGCGCGGTCGATCGCCATTCTCAGCAGGACCCGCCGCTCGCGTACCATCGCGGCCCGGTAGTCGTCCCAGTCCGGATGCTCGCCCGCGGTCCGCCGGTAGTAGTCGACCAGGGGGTCCATCGCCTCCGGTAGGTCGATGACGGTTACCCGACCGTCGACTTGTACCCACCTCCCGTAGAAGGCGTCGGGAAGCACGCACAGGTACGCGCGGGGGTCCCGGCGCAGGTTGCGCACCTTGTACGCGGTATGCCGGGTGCTGATCACCACGTACCCGTCGCCGTCCAGGTTCGCGGTGACCGGGCTGAGCTGCGGTGCGCCGTCGGCGCGGTAGGTGGCCAGCACGGCCTGGTGCTGGGTGCGGATGACGTCACGTGCCTCGTTGATGTCCATGGGTAGATCTTGCCTCGGCGGGGCATCATGGATGCATGCCGAAGCTAGGGCGAAAGGCCGCGTTCACCACGCTGTGGACGATCCTGCGGGGCGTACGCGGCGGGCCACCGCTGGGCATGCGCATGTCCGCGGTGCCGCGATTGATCGGCGCGACGTTCACCGGCCGGTACGACGGCAAGGGGCGGGTCCTCGGGATTGTCCTCGCCGCCCTGTACATCATCTCGCCCATCGACCTGGTCCCCGAGGCGTTCTTCGCCTTCTTCGGCCTGGCCGACGACGCGTTCATCGCGATCTGGCTGGCCGGCGCGCTGATGTCCGAGACCGAGCGGTTCCTCGTCTGGGAGCGGCGCCGGGAAGCGTCGCTGAGCGGTCGTTGACTGATCCTCACGGGGGAACCGCCTTACCGCACTATCCTCGATCTCGTGCACTACTACGACAACGTCGTCGAACTCGTCGGCAACACCCCGCTGGTACGGCTGCGCAACGTCAGCGAGGGGATCGAGACGCTCGTGCTCGCGAAGGTCGAGTACTTCAACCCCGGCGGCAGCGTGAAGGACCGCATCGCGCTGCGCATGGTCGAGGAGGCGGAGAAGTCCGGCCTGCTCGCCCCCGGCGGCACGATCGTCGAGCCGACCTCGGGAAACACCGGCGTGGGGCTGGCGCTCGTGGCGCAGACCCGCGGGTACCGGTGCGTGTTCGTCTGCCCCGACAAGGTGTCCGAGGACAAGCAGAACGTGCTGCGCGCGTACGGCGCCGAGGTGGTGGTCTGCCCGACCGCGGTGGCCCCCGAGGACCCCCGCTCCTACTACAGCGTTTCCGACCGGCTGGCCCGCGAGATCCCGGGCGCCTGGAAGCCCGACCAGTACGCAAACCCGAACAACCCTCGCTCCCACTACGAGTCCACCGGGCCCGAGTTGTGGGAGCAGACGGCAGGGCGGATCACGCACTTCGTCGCGGGCGTCGGCACCGGCGGCACCATCTCCGGCGTGGGCAACTACCTGCGGGAGGTGTCCGAGGGCCGCGTGAAGATCATCGGCGCGGACCCCGAGGGCTCGGTGTACTCCGGCGGCAGCGGCCGGCCGTACCTCGTGGAGGGCGTCGGTGAGGACTTCTGGCCGAAGACGTACGACCCGGAGGTCTGCGACGAGATCATCAAGGTCTCCGACAAGGAGTCGTTCGAGATGACCCGCCGGCTGGCCCGCGAGGAGGGGCTGCTGGTGGGCGGGTCCTGCGGCATGGCCGCCGTCGCCGCGCTGCGGGTGGCGCGCGCGGCCGGCCCGGACGACGTCGTGGTCGTGTTGCTGCCGGACGGCGGGCGCGGCTACCTGTCGAAGATCTTCAACGACGACTGGATGGCACGTTACGGCTTTCTGGGGGTACCGGAGGGCCAGGGCGCCACGGTCGCGGACGTCCTTGAGGAGAAGGGTGGCCGGCTGCCCGAGCTGGTCCACGTGCACCCGACCGAGACCGTGCGCGAGGCGATCGACGTGATGCGCGAGTACGGCGTGTCCCAGCTGCCGGTACTCAAGGCCGAGCCGCCGGTGGTGACCGGCGAGGTGGTCGGCTCCATCGCGGAGCGGGACCTGCTGGACGCGCTGTTCGGCGGCACCGCCCACCTGCACGACATGATCGAACGGCACCTGGCGCCGCCGCTGCCGATGATCGGGGGTGGCCAGCCGGTGGGCGAGGCGGTGGCGCTGCTGGAGACCTCCGACGCGGCGCTGGTGCTCATCGACGGCAAGCCGCGTGGCGTACTGACCCGCCAGGACCTGCTCGCCCACCTCGGCGCGCGTTGATCACGCGTTGGTCGTCAGCTCCGCCGGTACCGCCACCACGTCGACCAGCGCACCCTTGCGGAGCAGGGTGATGGGCAGCCGGGCACCGATGGCCGGGCCGAGCATCAGCCGCAGCAGCGCCTGTACGCTCTCCACCGGCCTGCCGGCCGCGGTGAGCAGCACGTCACCCAGGTAGATCCCGGCCAGACCGGCCGGGCTGCCCGGCACCACCTCGACGACGCGCAGCCCGACCTTCTGCCCCAGCCGGGCCGCGAGCGCCGGCGGCAGCGGCATCGGCGCACCGGCGACGCCGAGCCAGGCCCGCCGTACCCGTCCGGTCGACAACAGCTCCGAGATGATCTGCCGGGTGGTGGAGTTGATGGGTACCGCCAGCCCCAGGCCGTAGCCGGCCACCGCGGTGTTGATCCCGACGACGGTGCCGGCCGAGTCGGCCAGCGCGCCGCCCGAGTTGCCCGGGTTCAGCGCGGCGTCCGTCTGGATGACGTCGTCGATGAGGCGTACCTGCCGCCCGTCGCGCGCCGGGATCGAGCGGCCCAGCCCGCTCACCACGCCCGCGGTCACCGAGCCGGCCAGCCCCATCGGGTTGCCGATCGCCACCACGAGCTGGCCGATGCGCAGCTGGTCGGCGTCGCCGAGGGTCGCCGGGGGCACGCTGGTCGACCGGGAGCGCAGCACCGCGAGGTCGGCGAGCGGATCGGCGCCGACCACGTCGAACCGGGACTCGGTACCGTCGCTGAAGCCCGCGGTCCCGTGCTGCGCGCCGGCCACCACGTGTGCGCTTGTCAAGAGGAAGCCGTCTTCGGTGAAGACGACTCCGGAGCCCGCGCCGGAACCCTGCGAGGTGCGCACCGACAGGGCACCCACGCTGGGCCGAAGTCGTTCGGCCACTGCCGTCACGACCTGGCTGTACGCGTCCAGAGGGTCCATGTACGGACACAACAACACGTCGACGTACACCCATCCCTCGCGCGGTTACGCCGTGGGCGAAGCGCGGGCCCCCGCACCGGATCGGTATCCCCCATCGGGGGAAGTCGCACATCTTGTCCGCTGGCGGACCGGCCCGAGTGCCTACCTTCGCATTCGGAGGTTGAAGGTCCGCAACGAGGACCGTCTCCGAGTGGGGGGAGGAAACGTTGATCAGCGTGGATCACGCGGAGGCGGTCGACGTTGTCGACAGCTTGCTCTGGCGGGATGCGCAACACATGCTCGGCCGGCACGCCGCACCCGACGGCGGCGGCCAGTGTGTCTGGTGTGGACGGTCCTGGCCGTGCGCGCCCCGCCGGCTCGCCGAACGGGCCGAGAAGGCCGCGTTCAAGCCGTGGAACGAGGTCTGGACCGCCCGGCACGACCTGCACAGCCTGCGGTCGACGCCCAGCTGGCGGGCCGAGCTGGCCGACGTACAACCACGGCGCGGCGCCCCCAACCGCGGCCTGTTCGACTGACGTGCACCACTCCGGATCTACCGACCGGACATTCTCAACTCCATGGACGTGACTTGGACGCGAACCACCGTCGCAAGCCACCCGCACCGCGGTGACACCGCGGCGTCCCGCCAGCGCCGCACCGTCCCGCACACCTGCTCCGCCCACCTGGCAGCGGGCTCGCCTCCGCCTTGCTGCCCAGCGCCTCCGGCCAGGCGCGACCCGGGCGAGTAGGTACGGCGGGCGAGGGTACGTGCCCCATCCGGTTCCCCCGCACACATCGCGGACACGTACCCTCGCCCAAAGCCGTATTCAGAGCGTCAGTGACCGAACGTCAGCCAGTTGATGTTCAGGTAGTCGGCGGGCTGCCCGCTGGTGAACGTGATGTAGACCGTGTGCGTGCCGGTCACCGCGGTGATGTTCGCCGGTACCGTGCGCCAGGTCTGCCAGCCGCCCGTGTTGCCGACCGCGAAGCTGCCGATCGGCGCGTTGGACCGGGAGTCCAGCCGCACCTCGACGAGGCCGCTCGCGCCACCCGACGCGCCGGACGCCACCCGACCGTAGAACTGCCGCGCCGCGGTCGAGCCGAAGTCGACGTTGTTGAACTGCAGCCAGTCACCGTTCGCGATCCAGCCGACGTCCAGCCCGCCACCCGTGTCCATGGTCGTCTCGGTCTGGGTACCGGACTGGGCGTTGTAGCTCTCCGCCTGGATCGTCCCGTACGCGCCCGTGCCGCCACCCGTGGTGGGCGAGGGAGCGGCGCTCGTGGGCGGCGCGGTCGTCGGCGTGGTGCTGCCGCTGGTGTAGACCGCCACATAGTCCACGTTCATCGGTACGCCCGACTGGGTGGAACCGGTGGGCCCGCCACCGAAGGCGGCCGGGAAGCCGCCGCCCATCGCGACGTTCAGGATGATGAAGAAGCCGTGGTGCGTGGCATTGTTCCAGGTGGTCGCGTCGACCGCGGTGGAGTTGAGCGTGAAGAAGTTGGCGCCGTCGAGGTACCAGCGGATCTGCTCCGGTGAGACGCTGCGGTCGTACTCCATGGTGTAGGTGTGGTATCCGGTCTGGCAGCCGGAGCAACCGCGCTGGCCGCTGCCCAGGCCGGTGGTCTCGTTGCACGGACCGCCGGCAGCGGTTCCACAGTGGAGGGTGCTGAACTCGGAGCTGAGCCCGTTGATGTCCTCCATGATGTCGATCTCGCCGATGCTCGGCCAGTTGGTGGCGCCGACCGGACGCGCGGCGGCCCCGAGCATCCAGAACGCCGGCCAGTACCCGGCCGCCGCGGCGCCGCTGACGTTCGGCTGCTGCAGCGAGGCCTCGACCCGCAGCTTCCCGCCCGCGGGTGCGGCGAAGTCGGTGCGCTGCGTCTCGATGCGGCCGCTCGTCCAGTTGCCGGCACCGTCCCGGACCGGCTTGACGACCAGGTGACCGCTGCCGTCCTGGAACACGTTGGTGGTGCTGTTGGTCATGGTCTCGACCTCGCCCGTGCCCCAGTTGCCCGCGCCGCCCGGGTAGCTGGTGCCAATGTCGTACAGCCAGTTCGAGGTGTTCACGCCGGTGCCGGAACTGCCGGTGAAGTCGTCACTCCAGACGAGGTTCCAGCCCGACGGGGTGGGCGGCACCGAGGCTCGGGCGTTGATGGCGGTCACCACGGACGCGACGAGCGCGGCGAGGACCGCCGCGCCCGCCACCATCAGCCGGGTGGATCTTTTTCTGGGGGGTGTGTGCGGGGACATCGGGACCTCTCATCGTGGGACGGGGGGACGGGGGTGCGCCAACTGTTGTCATACCTTTGAGAGAGCGCTCTCCCAGTGTGCGGCATGGATACCCCTGATTGTCAATAAGCATCGATGGAAGGGTCGGCGGACGGACGCTGGCAGGAGATGTCAGGTACCCGGAACAGGATGCCGGCATGGGTGACTTCGACTTCCTGGCTGGCTCGTGGAACGTGGAACGACCAGCTCAAGAAGCAACTCGTGGTAGCGACGACTGGGACGTCCACCCGGGCACGACCACGTGCCACCGCGTCCTCGGCGACGTCGGGACCGCTGACGAGATCATCTTTCCGGGGTACTCGCTGCGCCTGTTCGACACCGAGCACGGGCGCTGGGCCAGCTACCGGGCGAACAGCCGCACCCGGCTGCGGTACCCGCCCGTCTTCGGCACCTTCGCCGGCGGCCGCGGAGACTTTACGGCGACGGCATCCACGAGGCAGGCCGGTGCCGGCTCACCTCATGTGGTCGGACATCACGGCCACGTCGGCCCGCTGGCAGCAGGCGTCCTCGGTCGACGGCGGGCACTGGACTGAGCCGAACCCAGGTGCGTGGGAATGACACTGTAAGACTTATTTTACGAAAATCTCAGCCAGCATCGAGCCGCAACCAGTACGGTCGCGCTGATGTCGATCACGCCCGTCACGGCCGACCAGGAGAGCGACGTACCGCGTCGGCAGCGGGTCAGCCCGCAGCCGGGCCCGGTGTCCCGGGTCCGGCTGTCGCGTCCGCGCGTCCGGCCGCTCGCTGCCTTCGCCGCCCTGGCAGCCGGGCTCGTGCTGGTCGCGCTGCTGCCGTGGGAGTGGTCGTTCATCGACGACGGTGCTCTGCTCACCGTGCTGCACGCCAAGCAGAATGCGCACGGGGCCATCCTCGCTGTGCCCGCCGACATCTACCAGATGTACCGGACCGACCTGTCCTGGGGCCTGTTCCGCCCGTCGTACTGGGTGTACTGCGGCATCTTCTACCTGCTGCCGGTGGGCCCGGCGCACGCGGTGCGGGTGGCCATGCTCCTCGCCGCCCTCGCCGGTCCGCTCCTCGTGGTGTGGCGCGCCTTCGCCGGCCGCGTCCGGCCCGCCATGCTGGGATGGACCGCGGCCACGCTGCTCTCCGACGGCTCGCTGTACATGGGCGTCTGGTACCCGTCGCTGCAGGAGCTGTCCGGGCTGTGCTTTGTCGGGCTGGGCCTGATCGCGCGGCGGCCGTGGCTGCGGGCGTCCTGCTGGCTCGTGGCCGCCTGGTTCAAGGCCCCGTTCGCGTGGCTGCTGCTCGGCTACGGGCTGCTGCTGTGCCGGCGCCGGGAGACCCGGGCGGTGGGCGCGGCGGCTGCCGCGTTCGGCGTGGGTACCGTCGTCGCCGCGGTGATCTTCGCCCACGACGGCAGGTACACGGCGGCCATGACCTTCGCGCGCAGCGCGGTCGAACTCAATCTCGGCAACGCCTGCGCACTGCTCGGCGGGGCGCTGGTCGCCGTCGTCGCGGGACTCGTCGCGCTGCGGCCACGGCTGGACCTGGGCGGCGACCCCACTCCCGCGGCGCTGCTGATCGGCGGCGCCGGATATCTGGCGAACCTGCTCATCTGGCACACCGACAGCTACTACGCGAGCCCCTACGTCTACCTGTTCAGCGTCGGCATCCTCCTCGCGGTGCGCGACGTCGCGCCGGTCAGCGGTGCCCGGCTGTGCGCGAGCCTGGCGACACCGGTGTTCGTGGCGGGGTACTTCGGGCTGGCCGCGGTGCACGCGGGACGAAGCAACACAGGTACTGTCGTCGGACTGCGCGACTGCGTGCTGCGGCTGCCGGACGGGGTCAACGTGGGGTACAACCGCCAGGAGGCGTGGATCCGGCTGGACTACATCGTACGCGAGCACCGTCCGAAGTGGACGGGCCGGATGGTGATGGTGGAGCCGGACCAGACGGCGGGGATGAGCCGTACCGGGCGGGTGGGGCACCTGGACTACTTCATCAACCAGCCGGGGTACTACTCGGCGGCACCTTCACTGACGGCCGGTCCGGTGGTCTGCCGCACCCCGGGCGCCACGGTCTACCGCGTCATCTCCTGACCGCCTCGGCTGCCGCCGCCGCGATCGTGCCGGAGCGGACCGGGCCGTGGCGGGTCCCGAACACCGCGGCCTGCCGGAGGTCCGCGCAGCGGAATGCACTAACCTCCACCACGTCGCGATCAGCCGCGCCCCGGCCCGGCCCCGGTGAGGCGGCGCGAGCGGGTGGAGTTGACCATGATGGAGCAGCGACCGGGACGTCGCGGCGATGGCGAGGTCTGACGGCAACATCGACACGGAGGTGGACATTGGCAGCAATACACGTGCACGAGTTCATGAGTCTCGACGGCGTCATCGACGCGCCGACATGGACGTTCGACTACGGCTTCGACCCCCGGATGGGCGAGGTGATCGGCGCGGTCACGCAACGGTGCCGAGGCATCCTGCTCGGGCGCACGACCTACGAAATGTTCGAGCCGGCGTGGTCGACACGGACCGTGGAGGATGATCCAGGGGCGCCATTCTTCAACGACACCACCAAGTACGTCGTCTCCGCGACGCTCACGACCGCGACGTGGCGGAACTCGAAGATCATCGGGGCGTACGACCCCGACGCGATCCGCAGCCTGAAGGAAGAGGTCGACGGCGACCTCTACGTCAGCGGCAGCGGCAGGCTGGTCCGAGAGCTGCTCGCGGACGGCCTGGTCGACCAGCTGCACCTGTACGTCTACCCGCTCACCCGCGGGTCCGGTCCGCGGCTCTTTACCGAGGAGGCCGCACCCGGCAAGCTGTCGCTCGCAGCCAGCGAGTCTTACGGGAACGGCGTGGTCTACCTGTCCTACCGACCGCGGCCGTGAGGCCGCCGCGTGACCGGGGTCGTGGAGATCGGCGGGCTTGGTGATGTCCGTCACGGGCCTCACTCGTCGTCGGGAAGGACGGTGAGCGATGCCCGATCGTGGCCGAACGCCTTCAGGACGTCATCAAGGGCGTCCGTCGTCCGCTGTCGGCACCGGAGCGCGCGAAAGCCAGCGCCAGGTCCCGCAGATCCGCCGCTGCCGCTTCAGCCGGCCGCCTTCGCGACGCCGATGGGGCAGCTCATCCCGTTGGGACCGTGGTTGCAGTAGCCGTACGGGTTCTTCGCGTCCGACAGGTACTGCTGGTGGTAGTCCTCCGCGAAGTAGTACGTGTCCAGCTTCCCGATCTCCGTGGTGATCTCGCCGCGCCCGGCCGCCCGTACCACCGGGGCGAACGCCGCCCGGGAAGCCTCCGCCTCCGCGAACTGCGCGTCCGTCGTCGTGTAGATCGTCGACCGGTACTGCGTGCCCACGTCATTGCCCTGGCGCATGCCCTGGGCCGGGTCGTGGTTCTCCCAGAACACCTTCAGCAACTGTCCGTACGAGACCCGTGCCGGGTCGTAGACCACCTGGACCACCTCGGCGTGCCCCGTGAAGCCCGAGCACACCTCCTCGTACGTCGGGTTCGGGGTGATTCCGCCCGCGTATCCGACCGACGTCGAGATCACCCCGGGCAGCCGCCAGAACAGCCGCTCGGCTCCCCAGAAGCATCCCATCCCGAACACGGCCACCTGCGCGCCCGCCGGCCAGGGACCCGTCAGCGGAGCGTCGAGCACCGTGTGCCGCTGCGCCACCCGCACCTCCATCGAACGGCCGGGCAGCGCCTCGGTGGCCGTGGGCAGCTCCGACTTCTTGCGACGCAGAAACACGATTCTGACTCCCTTCGCCGTCATTGCCAAGCGTGCCCGTGACCCGGGTATTCCATGCCTCGCGCAGGCCGCTGGGAGGCCGAGATCGGCGTTTCGTGCGGCGTCGTGCGGTCGACTGCACACGTCACCGGCAACTCGCGATCAACGCGGCACGAGCCATGATCAGGGCGGCCGCCACAAGGATCAGGATCCGGCGTCCGCCGTGGCCAGGGCCGCGTGGATCCTCCCGGCCACCGCGGCGGCCTCGGCGTCAGACCCATATCTGGTACGCGGCCAGAAGAAGCCCCGCAGCCCGTCCTTGCGTCGCCTCGGCACCACGTGGGCGTGCAGGTGCGGCACGCTCTGGCTGATCTTGTTGTTCATCGCCACGAACGTCCCGTCCGCGCCCATGCCCGCCTCCACCGCCCCGGCGAGCCGCTGCACCAGCGCGAAGAAACCGGGCAGCGCGTCGGCCGGCAGGTCGGTGAGGGTCGGCACGTGGTTGGGGGGCACCACCAGCGTGTGGCCGGGGAAGACCGGCCTGGTGTCCAGGAAGGCCACCCCGGCCGGCTCCCTGGCCACCTCGAACGCCGGTACCCGCCCGGCGACGATCGCACAGAACACGCACTCCGCCACGCCGCAGACCATAGCGCGGCACTCCTCAGTCGGGCCGGCAGCTAGCCTTGCGAGGTGACCAACGACGGCCGGTACGGCTTCGAGACCCTCGCCATCCACGCGGGCCAGGAGCCCGACCCGCGCACCGGAGCCGTGGTGCCGCCGATCTACCAGACGTCCACCTATGCCCAGGACGCGGTCGGCTCGCCCCGCCTCGGCTACGAGTACAGCCGCACCGCCAACCCGACCCGCGACGCGCTGCAGGAGTGCCTGGCGGCGCTGGAGGGCGGCCGGCGCGGGTTCGCGTTCGCGAGCGGCATGGCGGCCGAGGACACCCTGCTGCGCGCGGTATGCGGACCGGGTGACCAGGTGGTGATCCCGGCCGACGCGTACGGCGGGACGTACCGGCTCGTCGCGAAGGTGGCGCAGCGCTGGGGTCTACAGTGGACGTCGGCGGATCTGTCCAACCTGGACAGTGCCCGGCAGGCGATCGGGGACAACACCCGGGTCGTCTGGGTGGAGACGCCGACCAACCCCTTGCTCGGCATCGTGGACATCGCCGGACTCGCCCAGCTCGCGCACGACCGCGGCGCGCTGCTCGTGGTGGACAACACGTTCGCGAGCCCGTACCTGCAGCAGCCGCTGGCCCTCGGCGCCGATGTCGTCGTGCACTCGACGACGAAGTACGTCGGCGGGCACTCCGACGTCATCGGTGGCGCACTCGTGGTCGACGACGAGGCGTTGGCCGACGCCCTCGCGTACCACCTGAATGCGCTGGGATCCGGCGGCGCGCCCTTTGACGCGTGGCTGACCCTGCGCGGCCTCAAGACTCTCGGTGTTCGCATGGACCGACACTGCGACAACGCCGAACGCATCGCCGAATATCTGCTGGGGCATCGCCGGGTCGCGACGGTGCTGTACCCGGGCCTGCCGCACCACCCGGGTCACGAGACGGCGGCCAAGCAGATGCGCCGCTTCGGCGGCATGGTGAGCTTCCGCACCGGCGACCCGGACAGCGCGGTGGCGATCTGCAACCGGGCCCGGCTCTTCGTGCTGGGCGAGTCGCTGGGCGGCGTGGAGTCGCTGATCGAGCATCCCGCCCGCATGACGCATGCCAGCGTGGCCGGCTCGGCCCTGGAGGTACCCGCGGATCTGGTCCGGTTGTCGGTCGGCATCGAGACGGTGGAGGATCTGCTCGCGGACCTCGAACGGGCGCTACGCTGAGCGGTCGGCCGGGCGCGCGGCCAAGGGGAGGAAGAGCATGCCAGACGACGCAGGCACCTGGGTGGGCGCCACGGCCAAGCAGATCGCCAGGGCGGTGCGCCGCGGGGACACCTCGGCGACCCAGGTACTCGCCGATCACCTGGACTTCATCAGCCAGCACGGCAGCTCGGTAAACGCCTTCCGCCTGATGCGCCCGGAGGCGGCGGCCGAGGCCGAGGCCGTCGACGAGCAGGAGGACCTGGCCAACCTGCCGCTGGCGGGGGTGCCGATCGCGGTGAAGGAAAACACCCCGGTGGCCGGCCTGCCGACGTGGCACGGTTCGGCCGCCGCTCGGGCCGAGGTCGCGGAGACCGACCACGAAGTGGTACGGCGGCTGCGCGGCGCCGGTGCCGTGGTGGTCGGCACCACCCGCATGCCGGAGCTGGGCCTGTGGTGCCTGACCGACGACGAGACCGGGATCACCCGCAACCCGTGGCGCACCGACCGCACCCCGGGCGGCTCGTCCGGTGGCGCCGCCGCTGCCGTGGCCGCCGGGCTGGTGCCGATCGCGCACGGCAACGACGGCCTGGGCTCGGTGCGCATCCCGGCCGCCTGCTGCGGCCTGGTCGGCATCAAGCCCGGCCGCGGGGTGGTGCCGGCGCAGATGGCGGCGGAGAGCTGGTTCGGCCTGACCGAGCACGGCATCCTGGCGACCACCGTGGCGGACGCGACGATCGGGCTCGCGGTCCTGGCCGGCTGGGCGTCGCCCCGGCTGGCCGAGCCGGGCCGGCTGAAGATCGCCGTGTCGGCCAAGAGCCCGGTCGCGGGGGTACGGGCGGACAAGCCGGCCCGGGACGCGCTGGCCTCGGCCGCGCGGCTGCTGGTCGGCGTCGGGCACGACGCGGTGAACGCGAGCCCCACCTACCCCAAGGTGCTCGGGCTGCGGGGCCTCGCCACCTGGTTCGGCGCGGCGCACACCGACGTGACCGGGGCGGGCCTGGACGTGCGTACCCTGCAGCCGCGCACCCGGCGGCACGTGGGCCTGGGTGCCTGGGCCAACCGGCGCGGGCTGGTCCGCGAGGCCGACCGTGCCGGGTGGCGCACCCGCTGCGAGGACTGGTTCGGCCAGTACGACGCCCTGCTCACCCCGGCGCTGGCCAGCACGCCGCCGGCCGCCGAGCCGTGGCACGAGCGCTCCTGGCGCAGCAACTTCCTCACCTGCCTGCGCTTCGCCCCGTTCCAGGCACCGTGGAACATCGCCGGCTTTCCGGCGGTGGTGGTGCCGATGGGCGTACGCCCGGACGGGCTGCCGGTCGCGGTGCAGATCGTCGGCCCGCCCGGCGCCGAGTTGACCCTGCTCGGCCTGGCCGGCCAGTTGGAGCAGGCCTCGCCGTGGCTGCGCCACGCGCCGGGGTGGCCGCGCGGCACGGTTCCCTCCGCCGTATCGAGGTGAGGGACGCCGTGGACCTGGTGACGCTGGACGAGATCATGGCCGCGCGGGAGCTGCTGCACGGGGTGGTGCGGCGCACGCCGCTGGAGCCGTGCCGGCCGCTGTCCGCGAAGCTGTCCGGGCCGGCGTGGCTCAAGTGCGAAAACGTGCAGCGTGCGGGCTCGTTCAAGGTGCGCGGCGCATACGTGCGGATCGCCCGGCTCAGTGACCGGGAGCGGGCCGCGGGTGTGGTGGCGGCCAGCGCAGGCAACCACGCCCAGGGCGTCGCGCTCGCGGCCGGGCTGCTCGGCGCCGCGGTGACCGTCTTCATGCCGGTGGGCGCGCCGCTGCCCAAGCTCGCCGCGACCAAGGGGTACGGGGCGCGGGTCGAGCTGGTCGGGGACTCCGTGGACGAGTCGCTGGTCGCCGCCCAGGAGTTCGCGCGGCAGACCGGTGCCGTCCTCATCCATCCGTTCGACCACCGCGACATCATCGCCGGGCAGGGCACCGTCGCGCTGGAGATCCTGGAGCAGTGCCCCGACGTCGAGACGATCGTCGTGGGAGTCGGCGGCGGCGGGCTGATCTCGGGCATCGCGGCCGCCGCCAAGGCCCTCAAGCCGGAGGTACGCATCGTCGGGGTGCAGGCCGCCGGGGCCGCCGCGTACCCGCCCTCGCTGGCCGCGGGTCATCCGGTGCGGCTGGAGCGGTGCGGCACGATCGCGGACGGGATCGCCGTCGGCCGGCCGGGCGACCTCACCTTCGCGCACGTGAGCAAGCTCGTCGACGAGGTGGTCACGGTCGGCGACGAGGACATCTCCCGGGCGCTGCTGATGCTCATGGAGCGCGGCAAGCTCGTGGTGGAGCCGGCCGGGGGCGCGGCGGTGGCCGCCCTGCTGAGCGGATCGGCGCAGGCCGGCACGCCGGCCGTGGCCGTGCTCTCGGGCGGCAACATCGACCCGCTGCTCATGGTGCGGGTGCTCGAACACGGGCTGGCCTCGGCCGGCCGTTACCTGCGCTGCACCGTGCGCTGCCGGGACCGGCCGGGGGAGCTGGCGGCGGTGCTCGGACTGATCGCGGACCAGGGCGCCAACGTCGTCGAGGTCTCGCACGAGCGCCTCAACCCGCACCTGCGCCTCGGCGAGGTCGAGGTGAGCCTGTCCGTGGAGACGCGGGGTGCGGAGCACGCGGACCGCCTGATGGGCGCACTACGCGCCGCTGGCCACGCGGTGACGGTCTCCTGACCTAGCCCCCGTAGGGCTCGAATCTGATCACGGTCACCTTGATGTCGGCGCCGCTCGGCGCCGTGTAGGTGACGGTGTCGCCCGGTCGCGCGCCCACGATCGCGGTGCCGAGCGCGGATTCGGGGCTGTACACGGTCAGTTCCGTGGTGGAGGCGATCTCCCGGGAACCGAGCAGGAACGTCTCGGTGTCGTCCTTGTCGTCGTCGAAGTAGATGGTGACGACGCTGCCAGCCGCCACCACGTCGGCCTTCGGCGCCTCGCCGACGTGCGCGTTTCGCAGGAACTCCTTGAGGTAGCGGATGCGCCCCTCCTGCTTGCCCTGCTCCTCCCGGGCGGCGTGGTAGCCGCCGTTCTCCCGCAGGTCGCCCTCTTCGCGACGCGCGTTGATCTCGGCGGCGATCACCGTACGGTTCGCGACGAGTTGGTCGAGGTCCGCCTGGAGTCGGTCGTACGCCTCCTGGGAAAGCCAGGTACCGGGCGCCTCGCGATCACTGGTGGCCACAGTCGGAATCCCCTCCGGGTTGAACAGAACGGAACTACCAACGTACCAGCGGCGCAACTCACCGGGGAGCGGTGTTGCAACCAAGGATGTCCACCAGTACCGCGGGTGCCTTGGTCGCCATCGTGTACGTCGTGGTCACCCGGCCACCCGTACCCACTTTCACCTCGGCATACCCGGTTTCCGCGCCGTACCGGTCCTTGGCCTGCAACCGGCACAGCGCCGTGTCGGCAACCGGCTTGCGCACCTCGAACATGACCGTCACGTGAGAATCGGTCACGTCGCTGTACCGCAGCACGGTCGACTGGTAGGAGTGGGCACCGTACTGGCCGTACAGGCGCAGGGTCAGCCAGATCAGGGCGAGCGCGGCGATCCCCACCAGCACCAGCGGGACCATGCGCGGGGACCGGCCACCCTCGCGCCGGTGGCCGTACCGGCCGGGCGGGAATATCGGGGCCTCCTGCTGCGTCACGGCTGAACGGTGGTCGTCTTGTCAGAGGTATCGGCAAGAATGGTCACGGTCTCATCATGGCAGGCGACAGCATCACCACGAGCGACAGCATCACCACGAGCGACAGCATCACCACGAGCGACAGCATCACCAGAGCGAACATGGCGAGGAGTTACCGGTGGTCCAGCTGCGACTGATGGCAGTGCACGCACACCCCGACGACGAGTCGAGCAAGGGCGCGGCAACCATGGCCCGGTATGTCTCGCAAGGCGTCGACGTGCTGGTCGTGACCTGCACCGGTGGCGAGCGGGGCAGCGTGCTCAACCCCAAGCTGGACCGCCCGGAGATCTGGGAGAACATCGGCACGCTGCGGCGGGCGGAGATGGACCGGGCCCGGGAGATCCTCGGGGTCCGGCAGGAGTGGCTCGGCTTCGTCGACTCCGGGCTGCCCGAGGGTGACCCGCTGCCGCCGCTGCCGGAGGGGTGCTTCGCGCTCATGGACGTCGACGTGGCTGCCCGGGAGCTCGTCAAGGTCATCCGGGCCGAGCGGCCGCACGTGATCATCACGTACGACGAGAACGGCGGGTACCCACACCCCGACCACATCATGACCCACAAGATCTCGATGGCCGCCTTCGACGCCGCCGGTGACCCGGACCGCCACCCGGAACTCGGCGCGCCGTGGCAACCACTGAAGCTCTACTACCACGCGTGGTCACGGCGCCGGTTCGTCCTCATGCACGAGGCGATGCTCGCCGCCGGCCTGGAATCCCCGTTCGCCCAGATGCTGGAGTCGTGGCCGGAGCGGCCGGACGGCGAGGTGCGGATCACCACCCGGGTCGAGTGCGCCGAATTCTTCGAGACCCGCGACGACGCGCTGCGGGCGCACGCGACCCAGGTCGACCCCGAGGGTTTCTGGTTCCACTGCCCGATGGAGATCCAGCAGAAGGTCTGGCCGACCGAGGACTACCAGCTGGTCCGGTCGCTGGTGGCCGGCGACCCGCCCGAGGACGACCTCTTCCAGGGCGTGCGAGAGGCAGTACGGTTGGGACGATGAGCACCGTGTTCGCGCTACCCACCGAGAACAACTTCGGCGACACCGTACCCAACGGGGTGGCCGGCCCGCTGGGGCTGTTCATCACCGTGCTGCTGGTGATCGCGACCGTCCTGCTCATCCGCAACATGAACAGCCGCTTGCGGCGCCTGCCCGAGAGGTTTCCCGTCCAGGATGGCCCGGGAGCCGAGGCAGCCGAGGATGCCGCCCCGCCTGCGCCTGCCGAGGAGTCGCCGAAGGCGTGACCGGCGCGTGAAGCTTCGGTTGTCCCGCCACCGGACTCTGTCGATACCGGCCGATATGGCTTAGCCTTCCGCCAGGGCTTGTCGGCCCCGGGCTGTTCCGGACCGTCGCGGGCCCTCGCCCGTCGCCTGGGGAAGGGCAGGTCCGATGTCGAGGTTGGCAGGCCCTCGCCCCGCTGGCCGATACCGCATCGCGGCCCGACCTGGCGATGATGGGTGCGTACCTCGAAAGGGGGCCACTCGTGACCGGCCCGGGTGACGTACCGCGCACAGCCATCAGTGGTGTGCGCGCGCAGCTCGCCCGGCTGGCCGGCGCGCCGACCGCGACGCGCCGGGTGCGGTTCTTGACGCTGGCCGTCTACATCGTCGCCGTGCTGTTCATCCCGCTGGGCCTGGTGGCGCAGGTACTGGACGCCGGCCGCCCGGCCAGCCTGTACCAGCTGGCCGTCGCGGTCGGCACGGTCGCGGTGAGCCAGCTCGCGGTGGTACGGGTGCGCGTCGGGGCGGCCCGGCTGTCGCTGGGCTGGGGCGAGGCGTCGCTCGTCGTCCTGCTGTACCTGATCCCCGCCGGCTGGGTCCCGCTCGCGATCTTCCTGGGCGTCACGGTTGCCATGATCGTTCTGCAGCTCTTCGGCGACCGGCGTCCGATCTGGCTGATGGCGTACAACGCGACAGCTCAGACGGTCGCCGGTGGCTGCGCGGCCATCCTCGCGGGACTGATCCGGGAGCCGTACCACTCCGCGCTGACCACCCGCGTGACCGTGGCTCTGATCGCCAGCGCCCTGCTGTACGCCGCGATCGCCGTGGTCCTCATCGCGGCGGTGGCGAGCGAGCGCGGCGGCACGCGGTTCACCGAGGTCGCCGCCCGTACCTTCGCCGGCAAGCTGTTCATGACGGTCGGCAACGTGACGGTCGGCCTGATCATCGTGGCGATGCTGGGCGTCGGAATGCTCTGGCTGGTCGTCCTGCCGCCGGTGCTGTGGCTGCTGCACCAGTCCTACGCGTACCGGATGCGGGTCGACGACGAGCGCCGGGGCTGGCGGATCTTCTCCACCGCGACCCGCGCGCTCAACCAGCTCGACGAGGGTGCGGTCGCCGAGGCGGCGGTGGAGGGTGTGGTGCGGCTGTTCCTGGCCGACTCCGCCGAGGTCCTGGTGCCGCGCTCCGACGGTACCGTCTGCTGTTATTTCGGTGGCCGCGGCGCCGACGTGTCCGCGGCGCTGGTCGGCCCCGTGCCCCGCACGCCCGCGGACGGTCGTTCCCACGACGGCCCGTGGGTCGCCGCCGCCCACCCGGACGCCACGCCGCTGGCGCCGGGCTGCGTGGCCGCCCGGCCGCTGCTCGTCGGCGGCGCGGACGTGGGCGAACTGCGGATCCGCTTCGCCCGGCCGATCGAACTCAGCAACCGGGAGCAGATGCAGCTCTCCGCGTTCGGCGACGCGGTGGCGGCGGCTTTGCACGACGCGGCGGCGCACCAGCGGCTGCACACGATGTCCGCACAGAGTTCGCTGGACGCGATGCTCGACCCGCTGACCGGCGTGCCCAACCGGGAGGGGCTGCTCACCGGCGGCGCGGCGGCCCTGGCCCGGCTGCACCGGGACGCGCCGGTCGCGCTGCTGGTCCTGGACATCAACCACTTCAAGGAGGTCAACGACACCCTCGGCCACACGGCCGGCGACGACCTCGTCCGCATCACGGCGACCCGGATCAGCGGCGCCAGCCAGGAAGGCGACCTGGTCGGCCGGCTGGGCGGCGACGAGTTCGGCCTGCTCATCACCGAACTGTCCGCTGAGGAGGCGGACGCCAGCGACGGGGCCGCTGGCGAGCCGGGCCTGCGGCACGCGCTGCGCCGGGCACGCGAACTGGCCGACCTGCTGGCCACCCCGACAGAGGTGGCCGGGCTGCAACTGGCTGTGGAGGCATCGATCGGGGTTGCCGCCGCACCGGCGGCCGGCTGCGACATGATCGAGCTGCTGCGCCGCGCGGACATCGCGATGTACCAGGCGAAGCGCGGTGGCGGCGCGGTCGCGTGGTACGACAGCGCGAGCGACGTGGCCAGCACCGACCGGCTCACCCTGCTGGCCGAGCTGCGCGAGGCGCTGTCCGCCCGGCCGCCACAGTTGGTGCTCGTCATGCAGCCCACGGTCGACCTCAGCAGCGGCGCGCCGATCAGCGTGGAGGCGCTCGTGCGGTGGCGGCACCCGCGCCGCGGCGAGCTGAGGCCCGCGGAGTTCATCGACGTGCTGGAGAACAGCGAGCTGGTCGGGCCGTTCACGCGGCACGTGCTGGACGAGGCGTTGCGCTCGGCGGCGCAGTGGGCCGCCGAGGGGATTCCGGTACCGGTCTCGGTCAACCTCTCGCCGCGCAGTCTGCTCTCCCGCGCCCTGCCCAACGAGGTCGGCATCCTGCTGGCCCGGCACAAGCTGCCGCCCGAGCGGCTGGTGCTGGAGATCACCGAGACCGTGGTCGTACCGGAGGTCAAGGTGGTCACCGAGGTTCTCGCCGGGCTCCGCGCGCTCGGCGTGCAACTGGCCGTCGACGACTTCGGCACCGGGTACTCGTCGCTCACGTTCCTGACCCGCATCCACGTGGACGAGGTCAAGGTGGACCAGACGTTCGTGAGCCGGATGGTGGAGTCGCCGGAGGCGATGGCGATCGTACGGACCACCGTCGACCTCGCCAGGCAGCTGAACCTGCGCGTGGTGGCCGAGGGCGTGGAGACGGCGGTACAGCGGAAGGCGCTGGTCGGGCTCGGTTGTACCGCGGCGCAGGGGTACCACTTCTGCGCGCCGGTGCCGCCCGAGAAGGTGGTATCGGCGCTGCAGTCCCTGCTGGGCTCGGCCGGTGCGCGGGTGATCCCGCTGCGCGCCGAGGGCGCCTATTAGCCGCGTTCGCCGGTCACAGTCGCTCGTTGTAGCGTGTCATAGCGGATGACAGCGGCGCCTGGCCGGGTGCCACAGCGAGCAGGAGGAGCACATCGTGACTTCGGGACTCCGGACAGTCATCTATCCCGTCAACGACCTCGGGCAGGCCAAGGAGCTGTACAGCAGGCTTCTGGGCGTCGCGCCGTACGCGGACGAGGTGTACTACGTCGGGTTCAGGGTCGGCGACCAGGAGCTGGGGCTGGATCCGCACGGCGCGAGCCAGGGCTTGACCGGGCCGGTCGGCTACTGGGAGGTCGACGACATCAACCAGAGCCTCAAGCTGCTCCTCGACGCAGGTGCCCAGGTGCAGCAGGCGGTCCGGGACGTCGGCGGCGGCAAGCTGATCGCCTCGGTGAAGGACCCGGACGGCAACGTCACCGGGCTGACCCAATCGCCTTGATCGCGTTTCTTTGACATGCAGTGCGGCACGGTCACGCGACCGTGCCGCATGGCGTCCGGGGGACGAGCAGGCGGCGGCATTGACAGCGCCACCGGTGGAGCCGTACCCGTCATGAGGTCGGGCGCGACCTCTCACGGGTGTGAGAGGGTGAAACCGTGAACCGGCTCGGCGGCGCGACCTCGCGCTACCTGCTTCAGCACGCGGACAACCCGGTCGACTGGTGGCCCTGGTCCCCGGACGCGTTCGCCGAGGCGCACCGGCGCGACGTACCGCTGCTGATCTCCGTCGGATACGCCGCGAGGGAGTAGTCCCCGGCCGTTTCTGGTTTCCGTGCCCTCGCTGACCGGCACCAGCACGCCCACACTGCCCGAACTGAAGCCTGTTCGACCCGCCGGGCCTGTCGGCACAGAACATGGCCGAGTCGGCCTGCGTGCTACGGCTACATATGCCGTCCGGCGCACCAGCAGCATCTGCAATGATCGAGGCCCTATACTTACAGATGAGCGGTTAAGTGTAAGTAACCGAGGGTCGATGTGACGGATATGGGAGAGAGCTCCAGTCCCTGGAGTGCGGCCCTCATGTGCCGGAGCAGGCCGACTCGGGCCGTCGATGCGCCCAGAGTACGTCGACTCCGGACTATCCCCCGGTCCGAGCATCGCCAACCACGATCTGGAGGACGCCACGTCTGCATCGGCTGACGCAACCACCTGGCCAGCGCTCTCGTTCGAGACCCTGGGCTGGGGCGGTGTCGACCCCAGTCTCGGCTCCCGCCGTGCGCGAGCCCGCCACCAAGGCCTGTATCAGGCTGCGGTCGTCCCCGTTATCGCTGACCGGACGCTGAGCCTACCCGCGCCCACCCTCGCCGAAGCCGAGGATGCCACCGCCGAAATCGTTCGCTTCGACGCGGAGATGGGTGGCGAGATCGCACCTTTCGGCGCGGTCCTGCTGCGCTCCGAGTCCGCGGCCTCCTCCCAGATCGAGAATCTGACCGCGTCCGCCCGCGCCATCGCCGAGGCCGAGATCGGAGCGTCGGCTCGCCGCAACGCCGCCGAGATCGTCGCGAACACCCAAGCGATGGAGGCCGCCGTCGCGCTGTCCAACCGCCTCGACGCACAGACCGTCCTGACCATGCACCGCGCGCTGATGCACCGCAACGAGCCGGGCATCGCCGGCGCCTGGCGCGACGAACAGGTGTGGATCGGGGGGACCACACTCGGCCCGCACGAGGCGTGGTACGTGGCGCCCCACCACAGCCGCGTGCCCGGTGCTATCGACGACTTGGTGGCGTTCATGGCCCGCGACGATCTGCCCGTCCTCCCGCAGGCCGCCATCGCCCATGCGCAGTTCGAGTCCATCCACCCGTTCTGCGACGGCAACGGCCGGACCGGCAGGGCGCTGCTGCACGCCCTGCTGCGCAACAAGCGCCTGGCCCGCAACGTCACCATCCCGATCTCCGCCGGCCTGCTCGCCGACACGGACGCTTACTTCGCCACCCTCGACGCCTACCGAACCGGCGACCCGGAACAGGTCACCCGCGGGCTCAGCGCCGCTACCTTCATCGCCGTCGCCAACGGCCGCCACTTGGTGACGGACCTGCGCAACACACGCGCCGGGTGGACCGACCGGATCCGAGTCCGCCGCGACGCCGCGGCCTGGCGGGTCACCGACCTGCTGGTCCGCCGACCCGTCGTCAACGCGGCGCTGCTCACCCGCGAACTCGGCCTCACCGGCCCGGCCATCTACCGCGCCATCGCACCGTTGGCCGACGCCGGCGTTCTCGTCGAGTTCACCGACCAGCGTCGCAACCGCGCCTGGCGGGCGCCGGAAGTCCTCGCCGCGCTCGACGCTTTCGCCGCGCGCGCCGGGCGCCGTCGCGCCGGCCGCGCATGACCAGGCGGACTGCCCGGGACCGGTTTCGGCCGCGTACAGGTGGCGCTACCCGGGCGGTCTGCCGTACACGGAACGCGGGACCACTCGATCGCTCCTGCCGAAGCCGATTCGTTGGGATCGAAGTCGCGGTAGATCACTCTGCGCACACCTGTGCCATGCACGTTCCGGTGGATTGCCTCGCCTCCCCGGGCCATGATTGCCTGGCCCATCGATCAGCCCGAGTGACGCCGTCGCAGCGACCATTGAGCGCACTCTGAGCGGCATGAGCGTGCGCTCGCCTTCGAGATAGCGATCGCGAACTGACCGGAAGCCGGTGCTCCGGGATCGAGGCGCATCGGCACGACTGCCTGCCGACCAGCCCCGATCGCGACGTTCTGTAGCCTAGTCTG
>JBBWZQ010000220.1:0-9897 GCA_039649115.1 Micromonosporaceae bacterium
AGGTAGCCGCCGAGCACCCGGGTGCCGGTGACCGTGACGTCGGTCAGCGCGGCGGGCGCCACCGCCGTCCAGATCTCGGCGCTGCCCGGCTGCGCGTTGGCCCGGGACGCGAGCGTCCAGGTGAGCCCGCCGCCGGCCACCGCCGCGATCTTCTGGGTGGAGGTCTGCGGGCCGTCCGAGGCGAGGAACGCCACCAGCAGCTCGCCGTCGTGGTGGGTGCTGAACTTCGGCGAGGCGATCGTGGTGGACGCGCCGGACTGGTGCGTGGTCACCAGCGCGTCGACGGCCAGGCCGGTGCCGGCGTGCGCGGGCCACGCCACGAACGCGACGAGCGCGACCAGCACGGCGACCGCGATCCCGCCGCCGCCCACGACCGTGCGGCGTCGGGTCCTGCGCTGCTCCTCTGAACGCCGCTCCTCTGAACGTCCGCCACGTGCCATGATCGAGCGTCCACCCTTCGCCGCCGGAGCCGTCACCAGATCCAACGTGCGAGCGGCGGGAAACCTCACACGGTTTCCCCGAGAAAGATCAGGGCAGCAGCGCCGCGCCCGAGTCGTCCCAGACGTTGCCCGACCAGACGTTGCCGTGGGCACGCGGATCCCAGGCGGTCACCGGGCCGAAGAAGCCGCCCTTGGCCGACACCGACCGGCTGAAGTGGTTGCGGGTCACCACGATGTCGTGCGAACCCGCGCCACCGCCCGCGTACAGCGTGTAGTTGCCGCCGGCGAGCAGGTTGCCGTCGACGGCGACCCCGGACAGCGCTCCGCTGTTCGTGTACAGCGCGATCGCCGCCTCGCCCCGGCCGGTACTGGCGATGGAGTTGTGCACGATCGCCACGTCGGCCACGCCGCCCTGGTCGGAGACGCCGGTGGACAGCCCGTACAGCAGGCTGTCCTGGACGGTGACCCGGTCGCGCGCGACGACTCCCCGGTCCACGTCGTGGATCGAGCAGCGCCGGACGGTCAGCCCGCTGGCCTCCTGGCTCACCCCGGTCTGCACCCGGCCGCCACCGGCGAGCTCGCTGTCCTCGATGACGAGGTTGGTGGCACCGGGCAACTGCCGCACGGCCCAGTAGGCCTGCTTCGCGATGTTCACGCGGGTGCGCCGGATGGTCACGTTGGGTGCCTGCACCAGGATGCTCCCGGTCACCGAGAGCCCGTCCACGACCGCGCCGGCCGTGCCGACGGTCAGGTCCCCGGCGTGCGTGCGCAGCGCCGTGCCCGCCGGTACCCCCGCTGTCCTGGCGGTCGGCCAGGTCTTGTCGGCCGGCGGCGCCGCGCTGGCCGGCGCCGTGCTCGGCGCGACCGAGACGGACATGGTCGGCCCGGCGCTCGGGCCGCTGGCGCTCGGGCCCGGCGCGGCCGTCGCCGACGGTGCGGGTGCCGGGTGGCCGGCGCCGGTGGCGGCCTCGGTCACCCGCAGCAGCTGGATCGCGGTGGGGATGGCGCCGGAGACCACGGCGATCGCCAGCATGGTGGCCACCACCGCCAGGGACCGCCGCCGGGGCGGCCGCAACCGGGACCGGCGCGGCGGTCGCCGCCGGCCACCGGCGGTGCCGCCGGGCGCGGTGGGCGGCGCCTCGGACATGCGGCGCGGGGGCCCGGCCGGGTACTGCCGGGGCACCTCGCGCCCCTCGTCGACCTCGCGCCACCGGGCCACGCCGGACGGCGGCTGGACCTGCTGGAACAGGGCCCGCACGTCGTCGTCGTCAAAGTGCCGGCTCATGACCGCCCGCCCAGGTGGTCACGCAGCCGCTGCAGCGCCCGCCGGGTGGCGACCGTCGCCGCGTGCTCGGTCATGCCGGTCACCCGACCGATCTCGGCGAACGGCAGGTCCGCGGCCAGCCGCAGGCCGACCAGCTCCCGGTCCCGGGGCGACAGGCGTTCCAGCACCGCCAGCACGTGGCGCAGCTCGTCGCGGATCACCACCTCGGCCTCGACGTTGACGCCGTGGTCCGTTTCACCCTGGTCGGCGAAGAACTTGCCGAACAGCGTCGACCAGCGGCGGCGGTGCCGCTCCCGGTCGATGATCTCGTTGCGCGCGATGCGCAGCAGCCAGGGCTGCACGTCCTCGGGGCTGGGCCGGGTGCGGTCGTAGGCGGCCAGCGCGGAGACGAACACCTCCGCGGCGACGTCCTCGGCCTCGGTGGGGTTGCGCAGCTGGGAGAGGCAGAACCGGTACACCCGGGCCGCGTGCTCGCGGTACACCTCGTCGAAGGTAAGCGCACCGACCTCAGCCGGCGACCACGGCTGGACCACGAGCCTCCTCGCCGCACAACCGACGTCAGGATCACCCACGTCGAGAACGACGGCCCCGGCCATCACGGAGCCGTCCCGTACCCTACCCGACCCGCGGCGCCGGTTTCACCGGTGCCGGGAGACGAAATCCGTCCGACCATTCTTGATCATTTCCCCTACAGTCGCGTGCTTCTATGGACAACGTCTGGCGGAGCGGTTTCCTCACAACCGGGGGTCCGGCTAACGTGACTCCGGTGGCGAAGCACACGATCGTGCTGGTGATGGGCGTCTCGGGCAGCGGCAAGACGACGATCGGCGCGATGCTGGCCGGCCGGTTGGGCTGGCCCTACGCCGAGGCCGACTCGTTCCACCCGCTGGCCAACATCGAGAAGATGTCCGCCGGCGTGCCGCTCACCGACGCCGACCGGGCACCGTGGTTGCAAGCCATCGCGGCATGGGTGGACCAGCAGATCGCCGCGGGCGGTCGCGGCGTGGTCACCTGCTCGGCATTGAAGCGGGCGTACCGGGACATGTTGCGCCGACCGCAGGTGCGCACCGTGTACCTGCGGGGCAGCCGCGAGCTGATCGCGGCGCGGCTGACCGCGCGGCACGGGCACTTCTTCCAGCCCGCCATGCTCGACAGCCAGTACGCCGCGCTGGAGGAGCCCGGCCCGGACGAGGACGTGCTGACAGTCGCCATCAACGGCAGCCCCGCCGAGATCGTCGACGAGATCGTCGCGAAGCTCGACGGGTAGCCGCCTAGAGGTGCGGGCCCAGCAGGGTCAGGTCGGCCTCGGACAGCCGGTCGCTCGCGGTCTTCGCCTGGTGCCAGTACGGGTACAGCAGCGGCGGCGCGCTGACCTTGTCCAGCCGCTGCCGCTCCTCGTCGCCGAGCTTCAGGTCGGCCGCCGCCAGGTTGTCGGTCAGCTGCTCGGCGGTGCGCGCGCCGATGACCAGGGAGGTCACCGCGGGCCTCCCGAGCAGGTAGGCGAGCGCGACCTGGGCGGCGGAGACGCCGCGCTGCTCGCCGATGGACACCAGCGCGTCGACCGTGTCGTACAGCCGTTCCTGGTCGTAGACCGGGGGCTCGTTCCAGTCGGTCAGCTGCCGGGAGCCGCCCTCGGGCCGGGCGTCGCGGCGGTACTTCCCGGACAGCAGCCCGCCCGCCAGCGGTGACCACACCAGCACCCCGAGGCCCTGGTCGACCGCGGCGGGGATCAGCTCGTACTCCGCGTCGCGGGCCTGCAGCGAGTAGTAGATCTGCTCGCTGACGAACCGCGGGAAGCCGTGCAGGTCGGCGGTGCCCAGCGCCTTGAGCAGCTGCCAGCCGGCGTAGTTGGACACCCCGACATAACGGACCTTGCCCGACCGGACCAGCTGGTCCAGCGCCTCCAGGGTCTCCTCCAGCGGCGTGACACCGTCCCACTCGTGCACCTGGTACAGGTCGATGTGGTCGGTGCCCAGCCGGCGCAGGCTGGCCTCACAGCCGGACAGCACGTGATGGCGGGACAGCCCGGCGTCGTTGGGGCCGGGCCCCATCGGCATGCGCACCTTCGTCGCCACCAGGACGTCGTCGCGGCGCCCCCGCAGCACGGCGCCGACGATCTCCTCGGACTGGCCGCCCGAGTACACGTCGGCGGTGTCGATGAGGTTGATCCCGGCGTCCAGGCACTGGTCGATCTGGCGGCGCGCCTCGTCCACGTCCGTGCTGCCGACGTTGGCGAACGGTCCGGAGCCGCCGAACGTCATCGTGCCCATGGTGAGCACGGAAATCCGCAGGCCGGACCTGCCCAACTCGCGATACTCCACACCGCTACCCTAGGGCATGCCGCAGGACGCCGACGACGACCCGTACCGCTGGCTGGAGGACCTCGACGGGCCCGAGGCCGGCCGGTGGGTCCGCGACCGCAACGAGCACAGCGTGGGTACCCTCGCCGGCGGCGGGCGGTTCGCCGAGCTGGAACGGGCGCTGCGGCAGGTGCTCGACGCCGAGGACCGGATACCGTTCCCGGCCTTCCACGGCGGGTACCTGTTCAACCTGTGGAAGGACGCCGGGCACCCGCGCGGGCTCTGGCGGCGCACCACGCTGGACGAGTACCGCAAGCGGGAGCCGGACTGGCAGGTGCTGCTCGACCTCGACGAGCTGGCCGGGCGGGACGGCGAGAACTGGGTGTGGCAGGGCGCCGACCTGCTGCGCCCGGCCGGCGAGCGGGCCCTGGTCAGCCTGTCCCGGGGCGGGTCGGACGCGGCCGTGGTGCGCGAGTTCGACCTGGCCACCCGCGCGTTCGTGGCGGACGGCTTCACGCTGCCGGAGGCGAAGAGCGCGATCGGCTGGATCGACGCGGACACCGTCTACGTCGGTACCGAGTTCGGGCCCGGATCGTGGACCTCGTCCGGGTACCCGCGCCTGGTCAAGCGGTGGCGGCGCGGCACACCGCTGGCCGAGGCGGAACTGGTCTACGCGGCGGAACCGCACGACGTGCTGGCGTACGCGGTGCACGACCCGACGCCGGGCTTCGCGCGCGACATCGTCGAGCGGCGGCTGGACTTCTTCCGCACCGAGCGGTACCTGCGCACGGCCGGCGGCGAGCTGGTGCGCATCGAGGCGCCGGACGACGCCGACGTGAGCGCGCACCGGGAGTGGCTGCTGATCCGCCTGCGCGGCGAGTGGACGGCCGGCGGCCGCACCCACCCGGCGGGCACCCTGCTGGGCACCGGGTTCGACGATTACCTGGCCGGCGGGCGCGACCTGGCCGTGCTGTTCGCCCCGGACGGGCGCACCTCGCTGCAGTACTTCACGTGGACCCGCCGGCACCTGATCCTGGTCGCGCTGCGCGACGTGCGCAGCCAGGTCGAGGTGCTCACCCCGGGCCCGGACGGCTGGCACCGCGCCCCGCTGCTCGCGTCCGGCGCGGCGGACGGCGGGTTCCGCCAGGTCGACGTGGTGGACACCAACGCGGACGAGACCGACGAGTTCCTGCTGTCCAGTACCGGCTTCCTGCAGCCGACCACCCTCGGGTACGGGTCGGTGGGCGGGGAGGTGGAGGCGCTCAAGGAGGAGCCGGCCTTCTTCGACGCGCCGGGCCGGTCGGTGCGGCAGTTCTTCGCGGCCTCGCCGGACGGCACCCGGGTGCCGTACTTCGTGGTGGGTTCGGCCGGCAACGGGCCCGGGCCCACGCTGCTCCAGGGGTACGGCGGCTTCGAGATCTCCCAGCTGCCCAGCTACAGCGGCATCATCGGGCGCGGCTGGCTGGCGCACGGCGGCACCTACGTGCTGGCGAACATCCGCGGTGGCGGCGAGTACGGGCCCGGCTGGCACCGGGCCGCGATGCGGGAGAACCGGCCGCTGGCGTACCAGGACTTCGCCGCGGTCGCCACCGACCTGGTCGGGCGCGGCATCACCACCCCCCGGCTGCTCGCCGCGATGGGCGGCAGCAACGGTGGGCTGCTGGCCGGCGTCGCGCTCACCCGGTACCCGCACCTGTTCGGCGCGGTGGTCAGCCAGGTGCCGCTGCTGGACATGCGCCGGTACCACCGGTTGCTCGCCGGCGCCTCCTGGATGGCCGAGTACGGCGACCCCGACGACGACGCGGACTGGGCGTACCTGCGCGCCTTCTCGCCGTACCACAATGTCCGGAGTGGACAGCCGTACCCGCCGGCCCTGTTCGTCACGTCCACAAGGGACGACCGTGTGCACCCCGGCCACGCCCGCAAGATGGTGGCCCGGCTGCGCGAGCACGGCTACGACGTCACCTACTACGAGAATGTCGAGGGCGGGCACGGCGCCGCGGCCGACAACGCGCAGCTGGCCTTCAAGTGGGCGCTGGTGCTGGAGTTCCTCTGGCGGGTGCTGGATGACCCCCCGACCCGTTTCCGGTAGATTCCCGGTAGGACGGGGTGACCTGACCGCCTTGCCCCATCAAGGGAGATGGGACTAAGCCCGAAAGTTTTCTGGGGGAAGCATGCCGCGACCGAGCAGGGCCACGATGTCGGAGATCGCGACCGCGGCGGGTGTGTCCGTGCCGACCGTGTCGAGGGTGGTCAACGGCCGGCCGGACGTCGCGCCCGGCACCCGCCAGAAGGTCGAGGAGCTGCTCCGCCAGCGCAGCTACACCCTGCGCCGGGGCGGCCAGCGGGCCCAGGTCGGCCTCATCGACCTGGTCTTCATCGACCTGGGCAGCCCGTGGGCGATGGAGATCCTGGCCGGCGTCGAGGAGGTGGCGCACCGGGCGGGCACCGGCGTGGTGGTCTCCGCGGTGCACGGGCGCAACCGGATGCGGCCCGACCGGCGGTGGCTGGAGAGCCTGGCCGCGCGCCGCTCCGACGGGGTGCTGCTGGTGCTGTCCGAGCTGTCACCCGGCCAACAGGCCGCGCTGCACCAGCTCGGCATCCCGGTGGTGCTGGTGGACCCGGCCGGCGCCAGCATGCCCGGGGTACCGTCCGTCGGCGCGACGAACTGGGCCGGCGGGCTGGCCGCCACCGAGCACCTGATCGGGCTGGGCCACGAGCGGATCGCGGTGATCGGCGGCCCGACCGACGTGCTGTGCAGCCGGGCCCGGGTGGCCGGGTACCGGGCCGCGATGAACGCGGCCGGGAAGCGGGTCCGCGCGGGGTACCTGCGCACCGGCGACTTCATGAGCCCGACCGGGTACCAGGAGACCATGGCGCTGCTGGAGCTGCCCACGCCGCCGACGGCCATCTTCGTCTGCGCCGACCAGATGGCGCTGGGCGCCTACGAGGCGCTCTACGAGCGCGGCCTGCGGGCGCCCGACGACATGAGCATCGTCGGCTTCGACGACCTGGACGAGGCGCGCTGGGCGATCCCGCCGCTGACCACGGTGCGCCAGCCGCTGGCCGAGATGTCCGCGATGGCGACGCGGATGCTGCTGACCCTCATCTCCGGCGAGGAGCTGGACACGCCCCGGGTGGAGCTGGACACGCCGCTGGTCGTCCGCGCGTCCACTGCCGCGCCGGCACCCGCGTAGGAGCCGGCGCGGCAGCTGACTCTCGCGCTACGGATGGTGCCGGACCGGTGCGGCGAGCGCGAGGTCGATCTGGACGGCGCGGTAGGCGGGCTTCGGGGTGAAGGCCTCGTCGTACAGGGCCGCGGACCCCTGGCCCTGGAACACACCGGGCACCCACTGGTACTTGTCCGAGAAGCCCCACACGGTGAACGAGAGGCACCGCGGGGTGAGCAGGCACGCCTGGAGCAGCACGCTGTACCCCTGGGACTGTGCCGCGATCTTCGTGCCGTCCGGCGGCAGCGGCATCCGCACGTCGGCCTCGGTCACCGCCACGTCCACGTGCAGCGCGGCGAACCGGGCCAGGTTCTCCGGCACGTCGCCGGGCAGCCCGTACTGCACGCCGAAGTGTCCCTGGACGCCCACGCCGTGGACCGGTACGCCCTGCGCGCGCAGTTGCCGCACCAGCGCGTACACCGCGTCGCTCTTCGGGTTGACGCCCTCGATGTTGTAGTCGTTGTAGAACAGCAGCGCGTGCGGGTCGGCCTGGTGGGCCCAGCGGAACGCGTCGGCGACGTAGTCCGGGCCCAGGGCCCGCAGCCACAGGGTGTCGCGCATCGTGCCGTCGTCGTTGAACGCCTCGTTGACCACGTCCCACTGCCAGATCTGGCCCTTGAAGTGGCCGACCTCGTCGAGGATGTGCTTGCGCAGCAGGGCGCGCAGCTCGGCGGGGGTGAACGTGCCGGCGGTGAGCCAGTCCGGCAGCTGGTTGTGCCAGACCAGCGTGTGCCCCCGGACCAGCTGCCCGTGGGCCCGGGCGAAGGCCACCAACCCGTCCGCGGCGCTCCAGTCGTAGCTGCCCCGGGTCGGCTCGACCGGCTGCCACTTCATGACGTTTTCCGGGGTGACCGTGTTGAACTGGGCGCCGACCAGCTGCCGGTAGGTCGCGTCGGCGGCCAGCGCGTCGGTGTTCACCGCCGTGCCGACGCGCAGGTCGTGCCGGGCGGCCAGCGTCCGCAGCGGGCTGTCCACCGGCGGGAGGACGGCGCGCACGGCGCTGGTCGCGCCTGCGTCGTTCTGCGCGACCGCGGGCACCGCGGACCACACCGCCGCCGCGGCGACCACGGCGATGCCCAGAGCGTGTGTCGCCTTCATGAGATCTCCCCCGGGTCATTTGTTCCGGAAGTTTTCCGATACATCGACGACAACGTACGAGCAGCGGCTCGTTCCGTCAACCCCGGCCGGGTCAGCCGAGCGGGTAGTGGCAGGCGGCGAAGCGCCCGGGGGCCACCTCGCGCAGGACCGGCCGCTCGTCCACGCACCGCTGCCGCGCGTACCGGCAGCGCGGGTGGAAGGCGCAGCCGGTGGGCCTGGCGATCGGGCTGGGCACGTCGCCGGCCAGCACGATCCGCTCGCGCGCCTGCGTCACCCCGTCGTCGATCTCGGCAACGGCCGACAGCAGGGCCTCGGCGTACGGGTGCGCCGGGCCGGCGTACAGCGGCTCCGCCTCGGCGACCTCGACGATCTCGCCGAGGTACATCACCGCGATGCGGTCGGAGACGTGCCGCACCACCCCGAGGTCGTGCGCGATGAACACGTACGCGAGGTCGTAGCGGTCGCGCAGGTCGGCGAACAGGTTGAGCACCTGGGCCTGGATCGACACGTCCAGCGCGGAGACCGGCTCGTCGGCGACGATCAGCCGGGGACCGGCCGCCAGCGCGCGGGCGATGCCGATGCGCTGGCGCTGGCCGCCGGAGAACTCGTGCGGGTACCGGTCGACGTGGCTCCTCGCCAGCCCCACCACGTCGAACAGCTCCTCGGTGCGGCGGCGGATCGCGCCCGCGTCGCCGTACCGGTGGACGCGCAGCGGCTCGGCGACGATGTCCCCGGCCCGCCGCCGGGGGTTCAGCGAGGCGTACGGGTCCTGGAAGACCAGCTGGATGTCGCGGCGCACCGGGCGCAGGGCCCGGCGGGACAGCCGGGTGATGTCGCGACCGTCGAACTCGACGGTGCCGCGGGTGAGGTCGGTCAGCCGGACGAGGCAGCGCCCCAGGGTCGACTTCCCGCAGCCCGACTCGCCGACGAGGCCGAGCGTCTCCCCCGCCCGTACCTCCAGGGAAACCCCGTCCACGGCCCGCACCGGCCCGAAATGCTTCACCACGGCGGTGGCCCGCAACAACGCCGTCATCCGGCCGCCCCGCGCAGCGCCGAACGGTCGGCGGGCAGCCAGCAGGCGTCCAGATGGTCGCCCTCGCCGCGCAGCGGCGGGCGCTCGTCGCAGGCCGCGAAGCGGTGCGCGCACCGGGGCGCGAAGGCGCAGCCCTCCGCAGCGTCCACCGAGGACGGTGACACGCCGGGTATGGTCGGCAGCCGGCGCACCCGCGGGCCGCTGACCCGGGGCACCGAGCCCAGCAGCCCCCACGTGTACGGGTGCCGCGGCCGGCGCAGGAGTTCGGCCTTGGGCGCGTGCTCGACGGCGCGCCCGGCGTACATGACGAGCACCCGGTCGGAGATCTCGGACACCACGCCCATGTCGTGGGTGATCAGGATGATGGCCGATCCGTGCGTCTGCCGCAGCCGGCGCATCAGGGCGAGGATCTGCGCCTGTGTCGTCACGTCCAGCGCGGTGCTGGGCTCGTCGGCGATGAGCAGCTTCGGGTCGCAGGCCAGCGCCATCGCGATGACCGCGCGCTGGCGCA